>CAJFPD010000106.1 GCA_904398315.1 Candidatus Alangreenwoodia gallinarii
CTGCTGGTAATAAAAAAGGAAAGAATCGCCGTGATCAGCAGCGCGATAAACATCGCCTGCAGGAAGATCACTTTGGATTCGTTCGTCGTATCATACACGCTGCTCAGATTGGCGCTGAGATAAAGGACTCCGATGGTGCTTCCGTCGCTTCCTGTAATAGGTTTTGCCGCATTGAGAACGGGAATGGAGCCGGGCAGCGTATCCTGACCTTCCGCTTCTTCTCCTTCCAGGGCGCTGATAATGACGTTTTCATTCAGCGTGTTGATGGCGGAATGGTCGACGACAGAAGTATTGTTGGCTGCGATAATGCTGAAATTGCTGTCCACCACATAAAGCTCATAATCCGTCCCGGTCTGCCATTCGTTGACAATAGCCTGTATCGTCTCCTGATTCCGCTGCAGCGATGTGTAAGTATCGAAAGGAATGGACAGCATGACGATATCCAGCGTGCTGAAGCATTTCGTGCGGATGGAATCGATCTCATAGGATTCCAGTTTATTTGTCACAAACACACCTGCCACGGTCATCGCGATAAAGACAATAATAATGAAGATGGCCAGAATTCTCCATTTTATACTGTTCGTCACGCTGCTCACGGTTTTTTTCAACAATTTCTACGGCCTCCTGAAATAATAGCCGATCCCCCGCTTTGTCATGATATAGCGCGGATTGCTGGAATCGTCCTCCAGTTTTTCCCGGAGCCTCCGCACAGTTACATCGACCGTACGGATATCTCCGTAATACTCATAGCCCCACACTTCCTCCAGGAGCTGTTCCCTCGAAAATACCTTGTTTTCATGCTCCGCCAGATAGCGGAGCAGTTCAAACTCTCTGAGAGTGAGTTCCAGAATTTCTCCGTTTTTGCGGATCTCATAGCGATTCAGATCGATAGTCAGATTTCCGAAATCTCTGACATTCGACTGTGACTGATCGATATCAGGTCCCAGCGTAAGGGAGGCTCTGCGGATATTGGCCTTGATTCTGGCCAGAAGTTCCCTCATGCCGAAAGGCTTCGTCATGTAATCGTCAGCGCCCAGTTCCAGCCCCAGCACCTTGTCCACTTCCTCCTCTTTGGCGGTAAGCATGATGATGGGAATATTGCTTTTTTCTCTCACTTTTTTACACACCGTAAATCCGTCGAGCTTCGGAAGCATGACATCCAGCAAAATGAGGTCGGGATCGTACGTCACCTGTTTTACGAGCGCATCTTCTCCGTCGTAAGAAGTGTATACCGCAAATCCCTCTTTTTCCAGATTGAATTTTATGATATCGGAGATCGATTTTTCATCTTCGACCACCAGAATCTTTTTCTTTGTATCATTCATAATATCATACCCCGTCTCCGTGAGCCGCTGCATCTGCTGCACGTTATTATTTTATCTTTTCACTGCTTTACTTATTGCTTCTGTTATTTTTATCATCTTTCCGTTCCGGATCCGTTCAGAGACGGATACACTTTTATCAGTTTACCACAGGCATACTTTCTTTTCAAACCGGGGCGCACAGCCGCTGTACAGAATCGTTTCCCGGCCTGCGCGAATCATGATCCGGAAATCTCCACGACAAAATCCCGATGCGCGATATCACATCGGGATTCTGCTTTTTACAAGTTTCAACTTTTTATTTCAGCCGGTTTCATCTTATTTTTATTGTTTTATGATTCCGGCCTGTTTTTCCTCATATTTTCCTCACACGGATGTGCGGTCAGCCCGGGGGGGGTCCAGCCCGGATTCAGCCCGGATACCCGGACTCAGTTCAGATAACTGAGGGGATTGACGGCCACGCCGTTTTTGCGGATCTCAAAGTGGCAGTGATTTCCCGTACTTCTTCCGGTGCTTCCCATCTTTGCGATCACAGTGCCCTGAGCGACTTTATCGCCTACGGAGACGAGAAGGCGGCTGTTATGCCCGTAATACGTCTGATATCCGTTTCCGTGATCGATCTTCACCAGATAACCGTATCCGCCGGAATTATAACCGGCATATATTACCGTACCGCCGTCGGCTGCCACGATATTAGAACCGTAAGATCCCGCGATATCGATACCCTGGTGCGTTCTTCCCCAGCGTGCACCGAATCCGGAGCTCAGTCTTCCGCTGGCAGGCATGATGAAGTCCCCTGTAGGAGCGGAGGAAGGTTTTTCCTTTGTTCCCACCAGGATCACCTGATCGACAGGCGCTTCAGTCTCGACTTCGGCGAGGATGTCTCTTGCGATTTCTTCACCGTTTACCCGGTAAATCTTCGCCGTCACACGGGATGTTCCGTCAACGCCTTCTGTCTTAACCTTTTTCTCGCCTTCGTACATCGAACTGTCTTCTTCATATACCGTCTCAAACGGAACCACTCTGGAGAAGATCTGAATCTCGCTGGTGGATACCGTAAGGATTCTGCTGGAACCGTCCTCGTTCAGAAAAATCCCGCTGGCTTCCGTATAATCTGAAAATGCATCCACATTTGCCACCACCGGTTCGATCTGAACATCCTCTTCGAAAATCAGATCATCCGGAGTGATTTCCGTGGAATAGACCAGAGGATGCGCGCTCGTTCCAGGCTCCTGTCCCGCCGTCAGCACAGCCGCAGCAGCATCGATGGCGAGTTCCTCCGCCGTCGGAGCATCGTCTGCCGGGGCATCCAGTTCCGATGTATCCGTATCCGATGCATCCGATGTCTCTGGCACCGCCGCATCCGCTGCGGATTCCGGTGATACGGCATCTGCGGAAGAAATCTCATCCGAAGATCCGGATGTTTCCGCCGGATCTTCCGGTGCTGCCGCCTGCACCGCCGTGCTCTCCGCATTTTCCGTATAATCCGGTGAGGAAGCGGACAGTATAATATCGTGCAGAGCATCCAGCCTGCTCTGATCGTATGACAGATCCGCCTCCGTGGAGGTGACGCTGACTCCTGCAGCAGCCAGCGCTGCGGCATCCGCGATCCTGCCGTCGATCACTTTGTTGCCGTCGTTATCCTCGGTGCAGTAATAGAGCTTGACGGTATTCAGAATTTGATCCGCCGTTTCTCTGGAATCCACCAGAGCGGCCGTTTTTCCGTCTACGATGATAGCGTATCCGTCACCTGTCAGATTTTCTGCATTTGCTATTTTATCTACAACAGTCTCAGCCGTGTCCGTATTCGCTGAGAAGTCCAGCTGTTTTGTATATGTCACATCCACTCCCGGATCTACCGATACGCTTACATCACTGTCCACGGATTCCGGAATCTGGGTGACGGCCTCTTCGATTTCCGTCTTATCCTTCACAGTGCCGAGCTGTGTTCCGTGGTAGGAATAGTTGTAAACGGTACCCGCATTGATCGTAACCGCGAATGCGACGATCAACATCATCGCCGTACCTGCTGCAATTGTACATTTCTTTCTGTGTTCTACGAAATACTGGGATACAGAATCTATGAAAAATTCATATTTTCTTACGAGCTTATGTCCTTTCATTCTCATGCGGTCAAAACGTGAAACCGCACCGCGTTCAAACGATGTCAGAGCTTCAGCCACTTCCGCGAACTGACTGTCTCTGATTTTTTCCACCGCTCTTCCTTTTATGATAAGGTGTCTCTGCATCCAGTGATTTCGTCTGAATCTTTCGTGCGCTCTGTGTGCCGCCCGCACACGCGTGGACATGCGTGCGGACATTTTAACGGATAAAGCATACACTGAATCCAGCATTTCAGACACGGACTCTCTGAAATACTCCAGTTGATCGTCACAGTTTTCTGCAAGTTTTCTCAGCTTTCCTCCGAAAGTCTGACGTGCCTGCCCGCTTTCCTTCCTGTTCCGGCGGAATTTTCCTCTCTCCGGTTCCACGAGGAATTCGGTCTGTGTGATACAACTGCCTGCCGGTTTATACAGCTCATCGCCTGAGTCTGCCGCCCCGGCCGTTTTCCTGCCTGATGCACCGCCGTTTCTGCCGATTGTTTCCGCAGCGTATGCGCTGCCCGGCGATGTCTCTGCAGTTCCTTTTTTCGTTTTCCTCACTTCGCCGATCTCTGCCCCTGATGTCTCTGCTGTTTCTTTCATTCCGACGCTTTCGATACCTGCTGCAGCGCCATTCAGCGAAGTGTCCGTACTCGGTACATCGTCAAGAGACGACAATTCTTCTTCGAATCTCGTCTGCCTGCCGTGTCTCTTAATATTCTTTTTACTCATTTCAACCACCTTTCAGGATCGCGCCCGGAAACGCGCGTTCTTACTCGTGAATCTTCTTCGATCTTCCTCCTTAAATAAACTGCTTCAGCTTTTCGGAGTAGCACCTGCAGCGCTCTCCGTTGTTCAATACTCCTGTGTCCTTGCACTCTTTGCATTCATACTGCATTTCAAGATAATCGTACGGCAGATTCTGTTCCGTGAGCAGGTACGCTTTTTCCGCGTTCAGCTCCGTAATCTTTCTGCTGAGATTCTCTCTCTCCTCGCGCACATTTCCTCCCCCGTTAAGAGCAAGACGAGAGATCATGAGATTGGTTCTCCTCAGTTCGGTATCGATTTCTTTAATCCGCGGAACAGAAGCATAGACGGAACGCCTGCGTTCTTCCAGCTGCGCTTCGTTTTTTCTCCTCAGTTCCTCGTACAGCTTCCGGACTTTTAAAGCCGGATTTCCGCCTTTCTCCGTGCCGTCGGAGGAAGCCGCACCCGTACTTTTTCTGGTCTTTCCGCTCCATGCCAGCAGAATGCTGTTGACGTAGTTGATGTTCGGATTTGAGATTCCGCTGGTCTTCGCACACGCCTCCAGAATCCTGTTCATATCGAACCCCATCTCATCCAGCCAGGAATCGATGATTCTCTGCTCATTTTCCGTCGGATTCCGGTGAAATCCCAGTGCCTTCATCACCCGTCTGTATTGATTATGGCGCAGATCTGTATCCTCCAGATACTTCTCCGCATCCCCTTGAGTCTTTATATTTTCCCTTTCCCATTCCCTGATTACGCTGGAAATATAAGGAAATCTATTGTTTCCTCTGCTTTCCACGCAATACTTATATGCGAAGCATATGAGGGCGGGCTCAAGCCCGTCTTCGCAAATCCAGGACACGATAGCGGAAGATTCCCGGCTCTCAAGCATGCGGTTTGCAATCCGTTCCACCTCTTCAAAGGTATCTCTGAGCACATCGTCATCCATGAGAACACGCATCTCATCGGGAACCGCGTCCTCTGCGGCCGGACCGTGGCTGTCTCCCGGTACGGAAAACAGTTTTTCCTTCAGACAGGTAAATTCGACCGTATAGTGGAATTTATCCTCCGGACTGCTGTAACGCTTTCGGATCACGCCGCAGCTCTCCCAGTAATTCCACGCTCTCAGCACATCCTCTTCGGTCATGCCGAGATGTTTTGCAATCAGACGGTTGGACATATTCTCATCTCCGGTATACATCAGCGCCGTAAGATAAACCTTTACAAAATCTCCTTCTGCGGCCGCCATGTATTCCATCAGAAAAATATTCTCCACCTCTGTATCTCCAAGGTAAAGATTCTTGATTTTTTCACGCTTGAAGTTCATCTGTTTGTCCCCATACGAATTTCATTATAACACACCTTTTGTGATGATTGTGTGAAAATTCCGGTGTGCAAAACGATCCGCCGGCTTACACCGGCGGATCCTGTAATCTTCCTTATAAAAATTCTGTTATTTTATTCCGACGCCTCTACCGCCGAAGCAGCCGAAAAAACCGGAATATCTGCCGCTGCACGCGGACAGATGCTAAAACAGTTCTCCCCGAACCATCGTCTGCTCTCTGTCCGGTCCTACGGAGATGATCCTTACCGGAACTCCTGTAAAATCTTCAATCTCACGGATGTATGCCTTCGCTTCATCCGGAAGTTCATCGTAATCTCTGCAGCCTGTCGTCGGGACATGCCATCCCTTCAGTTCCTTATATACCGGTCTGCACTTTTCCAGCAGATCCAGACTGGCCGGAAAATCGGTGATAATTTCTCCCTGAGGCGTCTCATAGCCGACACAGATGTTTACCGTTTCGAACTGATCCAGCACATCAAGAAGCATCAGAGAAATTCCCGTAAGTCCGCTGACTCTCGCCGCATATCTTACGACTACGAGATCCAGCCATCCGCAGCGTCTCGGTCTTCCCGTCGTCACGCCGTACTCATGCCCCACTTCCCGGATCGCGTCACCGATTTCGTTGTTTTCCTCCGTCACAAAAGGACCCGCTCCGACACGCGTGGTATATGCTTTTACGATGCCCACCACCTCTTCGATCATCTGAGGTCCGACGCCGGCACCTGTCGTAAAGCCTCCGGAAACGGGATGGGAACTCGTCACATACGGATATGTTCCCAGGTCGATATCCAGCATCGTTCCCTGAGCACCCTCGAACAGCACTTTCTTTCCGGCCTTGACCGCTTCATATACCATGACACCCGTATCTCTGATATAAGGTCTCAGTCTTCTCGCATATTCCAGATAGCGTGCGGTCATCTCTTCTTTATCGACAGCATCGGCGCCGTATACTTTGGTGATGATTTCGTTTTTCCGGTCGATCTGCGCTGACAGCTTCGCCGTAAAGATTTCATCGTCCATCATATCGCACATGCGCAGACCGGTACGCTCCACCTTATCCATATAACACGGACCGATGCCCTTGTTGGTGGTACCCACTCTGTTTTTTCCCTTGGCCGCATCGCTGAGCGCATCCAGAAGCTTATGATACGGAAAAACGATGTGAGCACGGTCGCTGATGTAGATATTGGAGGTATCTATTCCATCCTTTTCCAGTCCTGCGATTTCCTCAAAAAAGCCTTCCGGATCGAATACCACACCGTTTCCTATGATATTGACAGCTGACGGATTAAGAACGCCCGACGGAATGAGATGAAGAGCGTATTTCTTTCCTCCGATCACTACAGAGTGACCCGCGTTGTTGCCGCCCTGAGCTCTGACGACCATGTCGGCTCTCGTAGCGAGATAATCGATGGCCTTGCCCTTGCCCTCATCTCCCCACTGTGTCCCGACTACTGCTACTGTTGACATAATATTATTCCTTTCGTTTTTATCATTTCATCATCCGGATCTGTCCGGCCCCGGAAAAATTTCCAGAGCGTTTTCCGGATCCGCACGTAAAATAGCTCCGTTCTGTCCTTTGACAGAGCGCTTTCCGGAATCAGATATGAATCGGACTTCTGTCCGCAAATTTCGTATACTTTCCCAGCCATGCCAGATCCAGACTTCCGGTGGGACCGTTTCTCTGCTTGGCGATGATCACCTCGCAGATATTCGGTTTTTCCGTCGTCTCCGGATTGTAATATTCATCCCGGTACAGAAACATGACGATGTCGGCGTCCTGCTCGATCGCACCTGATTCCCTCAGATCCGACAGCTGAGGCCGGTGATCCATCCTCTGTTCCACCGCACGCGAAAGCTGAGAGAGAACGATGACCGGACATTCCATCTCTCTCGCCAGCTGCTTCAGCATTCTGGAAAGCGTGCTCACTTCCTGCTGACGACCTTCCGAACGGCCTTCCAGGCTCATGAGCTGAAGATAGTCCACGATAACGAGATCGAGTCCTTTTTCCGCCTTCAGTCTGCGGCATTTATTTTTCATCTCCATGACGGAGATTCCCGGTGTATCATCTATGTAAATCTCTGCTTTCGACAGCCGGTCGATAGCGATATTCAGATCTTCCCAGTCACCCCGCGACAGATCGCCCGATTTCAGTTTAGAGAGTTCCACACAGGAATCGATGCTCAGCAGTCTCTGTCCCAGCTGTTCCTTTGACATTTCCAGCGAGAAAATCAGAACTTTCGCTGACGCCTTGAGTGCGGCATTCTGCGCGATGTTGAGGACGAATGCCGTCTTTCCCATGCTGGGACGCGCAGCCAGAATGATGAGATCCGACTTCTGCAGGCCGGATGTCCTGGCATCCAGATCCACAAAGCCTGTGGTCAGCCCCGTCAGGCTTCCGTCGAGGCCGGCCAGACGATCGATTTCATCCATATTCTCCCAGAGAATATCTTTCAGAGGAGTGAAATCCTTTTTCTGATTCATCCTGGCGATATCGAATATTCCCTGCTCGGCATAATCCAGTACCTGAGCGGCATCTGTCTTCTGCCGGTAGCTTTTATCCACGATATGGGAAGAGACATCGATCAGCTTCCGGAGTATCGCATTTTCCCGGATGATTTTCGCATAGGCTGATGCGTTGGCGGTGGACGGAACCATAGAGGCCAGACCCGCCAGATAGGCGCGGCCGCCGACCATTTCCAGTGTCTTTCTCTTCTTCAGTTCCTCACTGACAGTCAGCACGTCCACCGGAGAAGAGCTCTTATTCAGATCGCGGATCGCCGCAAAAATCTCTCGGTGCACTTCGCTGTAAAAATCCTCCGGAGCGAGAAGCTCCAGAACGTCGAACAGCGCCTCTTTGCGCAGCATGACGGACCCCAGCACAGAACGCTCGGCATCATCGCTGTGAGGCGGTATCCTTTCTTCCATTTTTTCTCTGTTCCTCTATTATCCGGCATCCCGATTATCCGGCTGTAACTTCGACGCTGATTCTCGCATTGACATCGGTAAACAGTTTGATGTCCACCGCATGGCTTCCTTCCATCTTGATCGGCGCCGGGATGCTGATCTTTTTCTTGTCGATATCGATATTCATCTGTGCCTTGATGGCCTCCGCCACATCGGCATTCGTCACAGAACCGAACAGACGTCCGCCTTCTCCGCCCTTTGAGGTGAGCCTGATTACTTCTTTTTCGAGAACTTCCTTCAGTTTCTCCGCTTCTTTCTTCTGCTCCGCCAGACGTGCGGCGTCATTCGCCTTTTTTGTCTCCAGAGCCTTGATATTTCCCGGTGTGGCTTCCTTTGCCAGCTTGTTCGGGAACAGCATGTTTCTGGCATACCCGTCGTTAACCTTTACGATATCTCCGGCTTTTCCCTTGCCTCTCACATCTTCCAACAGTATAACCTTCATTTCTGCACAACCTCCCTTTTTCCTCCGTAAACGGTAAACCCCGAAGCTTCTGCCGCACCTGCTTCAGCCGGTCTGCATGCCACTAAGGGAACTGTATATAACTGTATATATATGAAACCGTCAGGATTCATTTTTATTCTCCGCCTGCATCTGCAGACGCTTTGTCTCGCTTTTCTTTTCCTGGGCCTGCTTTACCTGCAGTTTTCTGTTTTCTTCTTCCTGGAGAAAAGCTGTCGTCACCGCCTTGACACGGTCCAGAGCCTCCTGCATCGGCATATCCAGCTGCGTTCCCGCCATCGTCAGATGACCGCCTCCTCCCAGTTCTTCCATGATCCGCTGTACGTTAATATCTCCCAGCGATCTTGCGCTGACCCGTATCCGGTGATCCATATCCTGACCCAGCACGATACTGGCGCGCATATCACGGATATTCAGAAGGGAATCCGCTGCCATGGAAATCAGGACAGATATATTGTGACGCGGTTCATCCAGATAGGAAACAGCCACATTTCCCGGCAGAACCACCGCCTGCGATATGATCTGAGCCTCTTTCTGAAACATACCGATATCGATCTGGAAAAACTGTCTGACCTGAGCCGTATCTGCACCCTGACGGCGCAGCCAGGAGGCCGCATCAAAGGTTCTGACACCTGTCTTGACGGAAAAATTCTTTGTATCCACGGCGATTCCCGCCAGCAGCGCTTCCGCCTCCAGCTTTCCGATACTCTTTTTTTCCGTCGCCACGTACTGAAACATCTCCGTTACGAGCTCCGAAGCAGAGGAGGCATACGGTTCCAGATGTATGAGAATCGGATTCTGTATGATTTCTTCACCGCGGCGATGATGATCGATGACGACGACCTTCTCTATGATGTCCAGAAGATCCGGACATGCGGTCAGACTCGGCTTGTGAGTATCCACGACAATCAGAAGGTCCTCTTTTGCCGCTATGCTCTTTGCATATTCCTCGTTTATGAAATTGTAGCTGTTTTCCTTTTCGGCCATCTCATAAGGCATCGTGATGGCATCGCTTCTGTCGATGACGATATTTACCGTCTTTCCGCGGTTTTTCGCCATGCGCGCGATTCCCAGAGATGCACCGAAAGCGTCCATATCCGGCATGGAATGACCCATCACAAAAATATTCGGCGCCTGGTCTATCAGCTGTCTCAGAGCCAGAGCCACGATCCTGGATTTTCCCTTGTTGCGCTTTTCCACGGTCTGCAGTTTTCCGCCGTAATACTCGAAATTTGATCCCTTTTTGACGACCGCCTGGTCACCTCCCCGTCCGAGAGAGAGTTCCAGAGCCGCGGTAGCGTATTCTTCCGTCTGCGCCGGAGTCTTTCCTGCCGCTCCCACGCCGATACTGAGAGACGCGGGAATATCACCGCCTGTCTCCACCTCATGAATTTCGTCGAGAATAGGAAATTTATTCGTTTCGATATTTTCCAGAGTTCTGAAATCAAAGATCATCGCGTATTTCGCTTTTCCCATCCGCAGAAATCCTGCCTGACACTTCGTCGCCCACATGCGGATCTCCTTTTCGATGTCGGCTCCGAAGCTGGCCTTTCTCTCATCGGGAGCGGATGCGATGATATCATCATAATTATCCACGTTGATATAGGCGATACAGATCCGCTCGTCTCTGTACTTCTCCTTGATCTGATCCATCGCAGTGGTTTCAAACCAGTGCAGCATCCGGCTGTTCTGGCAGTTATTATGCGCCTCCGAAGATGTGATCCGGAAGTTTCTCTGTCTGGACTGTTTTGATTTTATCGTGATCGTCTTGTCTTTCAGAGCCTCATTGCTCAGCTCGTGAATCTTGACTCCGGTAATGTCATAGATATTCGACTCTCCGGCCTTCAGATCATCGAAAAGATCTCCGAATTTTCCATTGTACCACATGATGGTGCCGTTGCCGTCGATGATACAGAGCGGAAGCGGATTATAGATGACGGAACACGAAATCGTCTCATCCATATCCGAAGCGATGTCATCCAGAAATTCGCTGAACGCCCGCGAATTGTTATTCGATGTCTTCAGATTTATGAGCATCGCCACCAGTACGAGCGCCAGTCCTACCAGACCGAGAACAGGTCTTTCCACCGCCAAAAGCAGCGTGATGACAAGCATCACAATGATATCGGGCTTTGAATTTACCGACAGAAACGGTTTCCTGCCTGATTTTTTTTCCATGATTTCACCTTTCACCCCGGGTCCGCCGATGCTGAACCCATTAGGAAGTAATTATACCATACCCGATATTATATTTCAATATTCACAGAACCGCTTCCATTCTGCTGTTTTCAAGGGTCTGCGGCATCCGGAACAATTATTTTCAGCTTCGGAGCAGGCCGGAAAACGCGAAAAATCCGGTACCCGCAAGTACCGGATTTTATGCTGCATTTTTCTTTTCGAAAGATACGAAAGAGCTGTCAGTCCTGAATATACGGGAGCAGTGCAACGATTCTTGCTCTTTTGATAGCTTTTGTCACTTCTCTCTGATGAATCGCACAGGTTCCCGTGATTCTCTTCGGGAGAATCTTACCTCTTTCCGTAATATATTTCTTAAGCGTGTCGACATCTTTGTAATCGATATTTGCGGCGCCGTTCTGTGCCTTCTGCACGCAGAACTGGCAGACTTTTCTTCTTCTCATGCCGCCTCTTCTCTTCTCCATAGAGCGCGTCTCCTTTCTTATCAGAATGGGATATCGTCGTCGTCGATAGCCTCAAAACCCTCCGGGATGCCTGACGGTGCGGAACTCTGCCCCGATGACGGTGCTGATGATGCAGAATTTCCCATCCCTGACGGCTGATTTCCGTAATTTCCTCCGCCGTAATTTCCACCATAGCCGGAACCGCCGCCGCTGTTGCCGCCGCCTCCGCTGAGGAATTCCACCCGGTTTGCAATGACATCCGTCGTATAGACGGTATCTCCGTTTTTATTCTGGTAGGAGCCTGTCTGAATGCGGCCTTCCACCGCGACCTGTCTTCCTTTTGTGATAAACTTTGCGCAGTTTTCCGCCTGCCTGCCGAATACGGTGATGCGGATAAAATCCGCCTGCTTTTCGCGGGACATCGGTCTGTCCACCGCCAGGGTAAAAGTGCATACCGCATTCTGTGTTTCCGGGATATATCTTAGCTCGGGATCTCTCGTCAATCTGCCTATCAATACGACTACGTTCATGTTGTTAAACTCCTTGAACTATTTCTCGTCTTTATTTACGATGATATGTCTGATGCAGGCATCGGAGATTCTCAGCCTTCTGTCCAGCTCTTTCGGAAGATCCGGACCTGCCTGGAATTCGATGACCGCATAGTATCCTTCATTCTTCTTCTGGATCGGATACGCCAGCTTCTTCGTTCCCCAGATGTCTTCCTTCGTCACTTCGCCGCCTTCCGCTGCGATAATGTCTTTTACGGTCTGTACCGTAGCATTCTTGGCTTCCTCTTCTAAAGCATCATCGAGGATAACCATTACTTCGTAATTGATCATCTTGTCACCTCCTTGTGGACTTTCCGGCCTCATCTCTGAGGCAAGGACACCGTCGCCCGACGCGACAGCTTAAATATTATATCAGCAGTTTTTCTTTTTTTCAACGAAATTTTTCTGTTTTTTCCCTCCGGCTGCTCCTGAAAGAGATCTTCCCTTTACCGTATCTTAATATGAACCTCCCGCAGCTGCTGTTCCGTCACCTCTCCCGGCGATCCGAACATGAGATCCTGCGCATTGGAATTGAGCGGGAAGGCGATGACCTCTCTGATATTCTCCTCGCCGGTAAGCAGCATGACGATACGGTCTATGCCCGGCGCCATACCTGCATGAGGAGGCGCGCCGTACTGGAAGGCGTGGTAGAGGGCTCCGAATTTAGCCTTCACCACTTCCTCGTCGTAGCCGGCGATCTCAAAGGCCCTGAGCATCACATCCGTCCTGTGGTTTCTCACCGCTCCGGAGGAAAGCTCATATCCGTTGCAGACGATATCATACTGATACGCATTGATATCCAGAGGATTCATCGTCTCCAGCGCCTCCATCTCACCCTGAGGCATGGAGAACGGATTGTGGGTGAAGTCGATTTTTCCCGTCTCCTCGTTGATTTCAAACATCGGGAAGTCGACGATATAGCAGAACTCGAAGCGGCCTTCCTCGATCAGACCGAGACGCTTTGCCACCTCGGTGCGGATCTGACCGGCGTATTTTGCCACCATATCCGGTTCGTCACTGATGAAATACAGAACATCGCCCGGCGCAAGGTCCGCCAGCTCTGCGATCTCTTTTTTCTGCTCCTCTGTCATGAATTTATCGATCGGTCCCTTGTATGTCATATCGTCTTTTACCGATATATATCCCAGACCCTTCATGCCGATACTCAGCGCGTATTTTTCCATATCGCGGAACCAGGATTTCGACTGCTTCGACGCACCTGGAACGCGAATAGCCCGTACGATCTTTCCGCGGAAAGCAGGAAATTCCACTTCCGCAAAGAAATCGCTGAGATCGATGATGATCAGCGGATTTCTCAGATCCGGCTTGTCCGTGCCGTACCTGAGCATCGCTTCCCGGAACGGAATCCGCGTAAACGGCGGTTTCGACACCGGAAGGTCGGAAAAATGAGTGAAGGTATCGTACAGAACCTTTTCCGCCACCGCGAAGACGTCTTCCTGGGTGGCGAAAGCCATTTCGAAGTCCAGCTGATAAAACTCTCCCGGCGACCGGTCGAGACGGGCATCCTCATCCCGGAAACAAGGCGCGATCTGGAAATAGCGGTCGAAACCCGACGTCATCAGCAGCTGCTTAAACTGCTGAGGAGCCTGGGGCAGCGCATAAAAGCATCCCTTGTGTTTTCTGCTCGGCACGAGATAATCTCTGGCGCCTTCCGGAGAGGAGGCCGCCAGAATCGGCGTCTGGATCTCGAGGAAACCGAGATCCTCCATCTTACGGCGCAGATATCGGATAACCTGCGAACGGAAGACGATATTGTCCCGTACCTTCGGATTTCTCAGATCGAGATAGCGATAGGTCAGGCGGACATCTTCTCTCGTCTCTTTGGAGCGTTCGATCTCGAAAGGCAGACTCGACAGAGAAGCGCCGAGAAGTTCGATTTCTTCCGCCTTCACTTCCACCAGTCCCGTGTCGATATTCGGATTGACCGTCTCTTCGTCCCTCTTCAGAACTTTTCCACGGACGAGGATGACAGTCTCTTTTCCGAAGTCCCGGATCTGCTCGTCGGTAACCACCACCTGTGTCACACCGTAAAAATCGGTGAGATCCACGAAGACGATTCCGCCGTGATTGCGGATCGTACTGATCCATCCTGAGAGGCGCACGTCTTTTCCGATATCCGATTCTCTCAGCTCCCCGCAGGTGTGAGTGCGGTAACGGTTCGGACGAAATGCCACATCACGGTCCGGATCATCTGTACCTCTGCCGGCCTCTGACGCGCCGCTTTTTTCCGCTTTTGCTCTCCTGAGAGCTTTTTCCGCTGCTGTCAGCTGCTCAGGGCGCGCTTCCTTCGCCGTCTTTTCGCTGTCTTCCGCTTCCTCTTTCTTCCGCCGTGCAGCTTCTTCGGCTTTTTTCGCTTTTTCCGCCTTTGCCGCCATCTCCTGCTGTTTTGCCGCCTTTGCGTCGAACTTCACACCGTCCAGCTTTTCTTTCAGAAGACCGTTGACCGTCCGCGGACTGCCCTTTCCTTTCAGGCGGCGCATCGTCTGACCCACCAGGAATCCGAAGGCTTTTTCCTTTCCCGCTTTGTAATCGGCCAGCGACTGCGGGAATTCCGCCATCACTTCTTCGATGACCGAGGAGATCAGATCCGTATCCTCCACGATCAGAAGACCGTTTTCCTCCACGTATTTCACAGGATCGATATCCCTGCGGAACAGCTCGGCTACCAGCTCTTTTCCGACATTTCGGTTTATCTTCTCCTCCGATACGAGCGTGACGATATCCGCCAGCTTCTTCGCATCCATCTTCAGATCGGACGCCTCGATGCCCGCTTCCCGGATCAGCGCCATCACATCGGTTACAACAGTATTAGCCGTCTCCCGCGCTTTGCCGCATACAGCATACGTATCGTCAAACAGCGATGCGATTGCTTTCTCCGAGGTGAGAACCCTGGCCGTATCTGCGGAAAGTCCCAGCTCTCCGACATAGCGCTGTCTTTTTGCTTCCGGAAGTTCCGGCATATCCTTTTTCACCGACTCGATCCACTCTTCGGTCAGGGAGACCGGAATCAGATCGGGATCCGGAAAATACCGGTAATCCTGGGCGTTTTCTTTGGAACGCATGGCATAGGTTTCGCCTTTTTCATCATCCCAGCGTCGCGTCTCCTGATGAACCGTACCTCCCGACTGAAGGACTTCTACCTGACGGCGGCTCTCAAATTCTATGGCGCGGCGGATAGCTTTTAGGGAGTTGATATTTTTCATTTCCGTCCGGGTACCGTACTCTTCGGAACCCGCCGGACGCACGGACAGATTGACGTCTGCGCGCATGGATCCCTCCTGCATCTTGCAGTCGGAAACGTCCATATAGACCAGCATTTCGCGGAGCTTTTCCAGATAGTCGATGACTTCATCAGCGTCGCGGAAATCCGGCTCGGAGACGATTTCAATCAGCGGAACGCCGCACCGGTTGTAATCGATCAGCGTGCCGGCCGCATCGTGCACCAGCTTTCCGGCATCCTCTTCCATGTGAACCTCATGAAGTCGGATTTTCTTTTTTCCGCCGTCTTTCGTGTCGATCTCCACGTATCCGTTGCGGCAGATCGGATGGTAGAGCTGGGAGATCTGGTAATCTTTCGGCAGATCGGGATAGAAATAATTTTTCCGGTCGAAAATGTTCGTATATTGCAGATCGCTGTGAAACGCCAGTCCTGCCTTTATCGCCCGGTCCACCACGCCTTTGTTGAGCACCGGCAGGGATCCCGGCATGCCCATACAAACCGGGCAGGTATGAGAATTCGGCTCGCCGCCGAACTCCGTGGAGCAGCCGCAGAAAATCTTCGTCTTTGTGGAGAGCTCCACATGGACCTCCAGACCCATTACGATTTCGTATTCCATTCTTTACTCTGCGCCTCCTTTTCCGAAAATTTCCGGTCTCTTTTTATGATAATCCGTCATCTGCTGATAGGCGTCGGCCATGGTGATGATCTTTTTTTCTCCGAAAGAATCTCCGATGAATTGCATGCCGATCGGCAGTCCCCCTTCCGTAAAGCCGCACGGTATGGAAATAGCCGGAAGTCCCGCGAGATTGACGGATACTGTATAAATATCCGCCATATACATGGCCATGGGATCTGCGATCTGTCCGCCGATCTCATAAGCAGGCGTCGGGCTGACAGGGCTGAGGATCATGTCATATTTCTGATAAGCCTCGTCGAATGCCTTTTTGATCAGACCTCTGACTTTGAGAGCTTTTTTATAATAGGCGTCGAAATAGCCGGAGCTCAGCACGAAAGAGCCCAGCATGATACGGCGCTTCACCTCTGTGCCGAAGCCTTCACTCCTGGATTTATAATATGTCTCGATGAGATTATCCGCATTTTTCGTGCGGTGTCCGTACTTGATGCCGTCATAACGCGAAAGATTCGAGCTCGCCTCTGCACAGGCGATAATGTAATACGCCGGGACGGCATAATCGATGATCGGCATCTGAAATTCTTCGACCCGGGCTCCATTTTTTTCCAAAAGCTTCGCCGCAGAAAAAACGGCGTCCCGGATTTCCGGATCCAGCCCCTCCCCGTAATAGTTGGAAGGAATACCGATCTTCATTCCGCGGATTTCTCCGTAAAAGCAGTCTGAAAAATCGAAGGATTCTTTCAGAACCGATGTGCTGTCTCTCCGGTCCGGCCCGGAGATCATGCTGAGAACAGCTGCCGCATCTCTTACGTCATGTGCCAGAGGTCCGATCTGATCGAGAGATGACGCATAGGCCAGCAGTCCGTATCTGGAAACACTGCCGTAGGTCGGTTTGATTCCCGTCAGTCCGGTAAAAGCTGCCGGCTGACGTATGGAACCGCCGGTATCCGATCCCAGAGAGTATGCTGCCATTCCTGCAGCCACTGCAGCGGCGGAACCGCCGGAAGATCCTCCCGGAACTCTCGACGTGTCCCATGGATTTGCCGTGATGCCATAATGAGAAGTCTCCGTCGAACCTCCCATGGCGAACTCATCCATATTTACCTTTCCCAGAACCACGCCTCCGGCATTTTCCAGCCTTTCAACCGCTCCCGCATCATACGGCGGATAAAAACCGTCCAGAATGGCTGAAGCCGCCGTAGTACGGATTCCCTTCATACACATATTATCTTTTATGGCAGCGGGAACACCGGCAAGAGGCGCATGATCCAGATCTCCGGCGTCTATTCTCGCCTGAACGGCATCGGCCTGCATCAGCGCCGTCTTTTTCAGACAGCCGGCCGTCCCGCTGCCTCCGGATACCGTCTTGTCTCCGGAGATATTTACGCCGTCGGAATTCTCCTCTCCGATACTGTCCAGTACCGTGATATATGCCCCGATGCTTTTGTCCTTTTCTCCGATCGCTGCCAGATAAGCTTCCGCAGCTTCCCGGCAGCTGATCTCTTTTTTCCTGATAGCGCTGCCCAGTTCGAGAGCGCTCATTTCACGAATATCCAATTTTTTCCTTTCTCCTCTGTTCCGTTTTTCCGTTTCGCTGTGAAGCCTCTTTTCTTCTGACTTCATCCCGGCGTCTATTCCACCGTCTTGAAGACTTTAAAATAAGAGCCTTTACGTTCCGGCGCATTGGATAAGAGATTTTCTCTGTCGTCTCCGTTTGTCACCACATCCTCGCGGAAACAGTTGACCGCATCGAACGGATGGGACATCTCCGGCACACCGTCTGTATCCAGCTCATTGAGCTTTTCCGTATAATCCAGAATATCAGAAAGATCCTTTTTCGCCCGTTCTTTTTCCTCCTCGCTGAGATGAAGCCGGGACAGATCTCCGATATATCCGATGAGTTCGTCCGTAATTTTCATATCTTCCTCTTCTTCTCCTCTTTCTCTTTTCTGTCGTTTCCGCCGTCCGCCATTCCGTCTGCAAAGCGGAAAGCTGTATAACGGCAGTACCGCCGCCGTTTCCTATGGCATCCGGGCACAAAAAAACCCTGTAATCCGAACGGATCACAGGGACGATTTTTCAGAAAAAACCGCGGTACCACCCGTGTTTGATGTGATTTCTCACACCCTCTTTCGATGCTGTAACGCGCATCAGACGCACATCCCTACTACATCCGGATTTTTCCGGATTTTTCGAAATGCGGACTCCCGGGTGTTCTTTCGGCGGCTGCCGCAGACGGCACTTTCAGTCACGATGCCGCTCCCTGCTCTGCACATTTCCGCTTACTTTTCCCGATCCTCGCCGTTCATCTTTTCTATTGTACGATAAAAACTGACTGCATTGACTTTAAAAGTATCATACCCGCCAAGGTATTTCAACCGCTGCGGTGAATTTTATTCCCGTACTTTCTGTATTTTTCTCTGTCCGGGTCTCATCCGCTCCGGAATTACTGTACACACAGACGCTCTGACCTGTACCATCAGAACAGTTTTCCGTTTCCGTCTGCAGCCAGCAGCGATTCATAATCGCGGATACAGATGACAATATCCGGCTGATATTTTTCGATATACTGCGCGATGGACATCTCCGTATAATATCGAAGATCCACGGAACGCATTTCATCAAAGCTGTAATACGCCAGTGCCTCCACCGCATTGGTAAAGCTGTCGCCGAAAATCAGCGCCGACGGAAGTTCCGGGCGGTCGGTATCGATCACTGTTTCCGCGATATCTCCTCCCATATACAGCGAATATGTGACACTCCCGTTTTCAAAAGCCGCATCAGAATAGACTGAAGCCTCCGACGGGATACCGTTATCCTTTCTGGTGAAAGGAATATCTTCCCGGAATACCGCTTCATAAAGATGCTCATCGATAGGTACGGTATCCATGAGTTTCCTCTGCCGGGAACCGAGATAAGGCGCCTCTACTTTTCGGAACGTGATTTCCTCCCCCTGAGGGTATTTCAGATCATAAGGGGATGCGCCGTTGATTCTGCGTACGATTTCCCCGTAAGTAAGATAAGCGCCCTGCAGACTGTAGTGGTTATCCACCCTCGAGCTGTAAAGCGGTGCGATATCATCATCTCCTCCCGGCGATTCCTCTGTTGCGAACGTGACTCCTGCCGCCTCGTCCTCTTCAAATACCGGAAGCATATCGAGCATGGGAACACCATATTTTTCCATCTCGTCTGTCAGAGCAGAGATCTCTGTACCGGTAAATTCTCTCCGGTTGTTCAGATAGAACGGATAAGCATCCTCATAGCACACATACTGACACGGCACTGCGGTATAAAGATAGGTACCGCCGTAGGATTCCACAAGATCTCTCAGGCGCGCATGCTGCGATGCCATAAACTCCGCCTGCTCCTCCACCTGTCCTCTGTCCACCTTCTCAAATGCGTTGAACGGCAGGAGAACGTCATCGCCGATCACCACATCGTTAACCACAGGCCGTTTCAGAAGGCGGATATCTGTCTCTGTCTTTGCCTTTACCAGAGTCTGCCGTCCCGCTGCATGATCACACAGAAAAGATTCCAGCTGATTAAAAAAATCTCCCTCTATCACGTTTTCCGCGCTGATTTCAGGCATTTCAGCGTACAGCCTGTTTTCGTAATAGGAATAGACATCCTCTCTGTTTGAAACCGTCATCACCATAGAGACGATGAGAAATATGCCGAATACACCTGTCAGAAATATTTCCGAAAA
The DNA here is from genome assembly GCA_904398315.1 of Candidatus Alangreenwoodia gallinarii. GTDB lineage: Bacteria > Bacillota > Clostridia > Peptostreptococcales > Anaerovoracaceae > Alangreenwoodia > Alangreenwoodia gallinarii. The sequence goes on from CAJFPD010000106.1 coordinate 19,716, forward strand.
TTTTTTCATCTCTTTTTCCTCACTTCCGTCAGAAACGGAAATAAATAAACGGATTGAAGGATCCCGTCACCAATTCCGTATAGGATACGATGAGCAGAAACAGCGCTGCCAGCTTCGGCCACCATACCAGCACAGCAGCGGCTGCTGAAGAATTCTTTTCATCCCGTGCACGCTCCAGCTTCTTCTGCAGAAAACCCCTGACCGGCATCGACGCGATAATACACAGAATCCATTCCGGCGCATATTCCAGCAGATAATATACCGCCTGACCGTCCCACAACCCGTCTCCGAAGCCGAACATGGAGGACAGATAGGAAAAGGCATACGGCAGATCCGAAGCCCGGAAAAAGACCCAGCTGATGATAGCAGCCAGGAGCGCATAGATATGCTGTACCGGCGCCGGCGTACGGCTCAGTCCTTTTCCCCAGAGGTATTTTTCTCCAACCAGGAGCACGAAGAACCACATACCCCAGACGATGAAATTCCAGGCTGCGCCGTGCCACATTCCCGTACATGCCCACACCACAAACATGTTGAAAATCTGGCGCTTTCCGGAACAGTAACTTCCGCCCAGAGGAATGTATATGTAATCGCGGAACCAGGTGGAAAGTGAAATATGCCATCTTCTCCAGAATTCCGTCACTGACTTTGAAATATACGGATAATCGAAGTTTTCCAGGAAATGAAAGCCGAATATCTTTCCCAGTCCGATGGCCATATCGGAATACGCCGAAAAATCGAAATAAATCTGAGCCGTATAGGCCAGCGCGCCGACCCAGGCGAGCGCAGCAGACAGCTCGTCCGCATTCTGTCCGAAAACGGCATCCGCCACTTCCCCCATACTGTTGGCGAGTATCATTTTTTTAGCGAGGCCGAAAATAAATCTGACGATCCCCTCCGAAATCTCCGCGAGAGATTCTCTGCGCGATGAGATCTCTTCCGCCACCGTGGTATACCGTACGATAGGGCCTGCCACCAGCTGCGGAAAGAGCGCGATGTAAAGTGCGATTTTCAGCGGATTCCGCTGCACCTCCGCATCATTGCGGTATACATCGATGACATAGCTCAGCCCCTGAAATGTATAGAAAGAAATGCCTACAGGCAGAGCGATCTGAGGAATGGGAATCGACGCTCCCATGGAATTGATTATCTCCGCAAAAAATCCCGCATATTTAAAATATCCTAAAAGCCCGATACCTATTACGACAGATGCCCACATCGCCGCCCGCCGCACATTCCGGCTGAAGGCGGAGGATGCGAACAGACCGCAGACGTAATTCACCGCAATCGAAAGAAGCATCAGCAGGAGAAACTTCGGTCCCCCGCAGGCGTAAAATATCAGGCTGAAAATGAGCAGCACACTGTTTCTCGCTCCCCGAAACCCGGAAGGAATCAGAAAATAACAGACGAGAAGACAGGGCAGAAAGAAAGTCAGAAAACTGATACTGCTGAAAACCATAATACCACCAATTTATATCCGTTCTGAGCTACTGTGAAACCCCGCAAACCGAATCCGAAGGATGATGGTGAGCGGCTGGTTTCACGTATGCGACGACCTCCCAGCGATCTGCGAGCCTGGGACGACAGGCGAAGCAGGAGCTCAGAGGCTCACTGTTTAACTTCAACTTTTTCAAACTTCTTCAGTTTATACTCAAATGATACGGCTGTCAAATATGGATAAAGTCCAGATTCGGCCGTATCTGCCGTAATCCTGCTATAGCCGTTCTATTTCCTCTGCTCTTCTGTATGGTCAGCCTGACTCTCCGGCCTTTTCAGCTCTGCCTTTTCTTCCGGTCCGGTATCCGCACCGGCATCTGCAGGGCGGTATATTTTTCTGACCATAAAGTCGGTAATCCGGTACACGATAAGGATGCATACCGCCTGGACGGCAAAGAGGGAGAGCGAGGCTGCCGCCCAGTTATCATCCCCCGTTATGACCAGAGCGCCGAAGTAGAAAATCGTCGCTGCGATTCCCGTATTGACACCGGTCACCATAATCATGTGAGCAAACAGATTATTCGCAAAAGCCCATACTTCTTCATCCTTTTTCGCCCGTTTTGTCCGGAAAGAAAACCTGCCGCTCCCGAATGCCGGCGGATTTGCACGCAGATACCTCCCCCAGATCACATCGATCAGCGGAATCGCCAGCGTAATGATCAGTCCTGCAATAACCGTCATAATATATAACCCCTTCGTTATTCATCCGTTTTGAAAAACACATCTATAACAGTATACATCATTTCCGGAAAAATCAAAAACTCTTCTTTTCCTACGCATTCCACACCTGGAAACAGATTCCGTTCCGGAATCTATTTCCGAACTATGCCCGCCCAAGAGATTCCGGCATTCCTCCAAAAAAGTCAAAACCCCGCCGGGAAGGCAGGGCTTTGCAGGTTAGGGTTTTGGGACCCGGATCTGTGCAGACAGACCCGGGAACGTAAAGGTTATTTTAGTTGTTAGGTGTATGCTGATTTATATTAGCAAAAAATCGCTGCAGATCACAGCTCTTTCGTAATTCGCATTTTCTACACACCTATTTTATGACTGCTTTCGCCTTTTGTCAACGAATTTTTACAGGGAAACCCCGTGAGACAAATCCGAAGGATGCAGGCGA
>CAJFPD010000107.1 GCA_904398315.1 Candidatus Alangreenwoodia gallinarii
CAGCGATAACGATAAGAAGACCGGTACAAACTGAACAAACCACGGTTTCTCCGCCAGCTTCTCCCGCAGACGGATCCCCCGCTCCTGCTGCAGGCTGACGAAAAACAATACGAAGGATGCCGCTGCCGCCACGAGATAATCCCGCGGAGCAAGTCCGAAGCTCAGAAATTCCGCCGGACTGAGATTCCATGTAAAAGCGGTCACTGTCTGCTTTATCATCCCCAGAGCCGCCGTCAGAGAAGCCGCTCCCGAAAAATACCTGCCTGCCGCCACGAGGATACAGGTTCTCACAACGCGGAATGCGTGTATCCCCCTGCTCTCCGTATTGAGGCGCAGCGCGCTGTTGATTCTGCGCAGCTGAGGCGCAAAGAACATGGCCGCCGACATGAGACATCCGTTCCAGAGACCGTAGGCCACATTGCTCAGTCCCGGCCCCTGCCAGATGCCTACCGCCAGAAATACGATGACAGTCGCCCCGCAGGGCGCGGTGAGCTTTCCGACGCGGTCGCCGAACACGGCGCGGACGCGCTTTCCCAGCTTTGTCATCCACTTTGACAGCGCCAGCGGGTAAAAAAGATAGTCTTTCATCCATTCTCCCAGCGAAATGTGCCATCTGCGCCAGAATTCATCGATGCTCGCGGCAAAATACGGTCTCCGGAAGTTCTCTGCCATCCGGATTCCGAACAGATTCGACGCGCCGCGCACGATATCGATTCCGCCGGAAAAATCGCAGTACAGTTGGAGACAGTACAGCACAGCGCCGAAAAACACCACAGCACCGCTGTAATTACCGTAATTGGAATAAATTTCTGAGACGCCCGGCGCCAGAGTATCCGCTATAAACGTCTTTTTCAGCATGCCCCAGATCATCAGCTGGATGCCGTCCCGGATATTTTCCGCCCGGAATGTATGTTCCTGCTTCAGCTGTCTTCCCAGATCGCCGTACCGGTTGATCGGCCCCTGTATCATCTGCGGAAAATAAGACGCGAAAAGGGCATAGCGGAAAAAATTCCTTTCCTCCTGCTCCCGTCCCCGGTAGATATCGATGAGATAGCCCGAAGTCTGGAAAATATAAAAGGAAATTCCCAGCGGAAGCAGCAGATTAAGCGGCCGGAAAGAAAAATCGGCGGAAATCAGCGCCAGAATCCTGTTCAGCGTCTCAAACCAGGCGTCAAAATATTTAAATACCGCCAGCGTCAGGAAATTGACGAGGAGTGCCGCCGCGAGAACTCTTCGCTTCCGGCGCGTCCATCGCTTTTTCACTTCTGCCTTTTCCCGGCGCGAAAGACCTTCCGCCTCGTCTTTCTGACGGCGGTTCATGCTGCCGAGCCACCGTCCCGCGCCGTACGTCAGGAAAATCGTCACGCCCAGATAGACAGAGGCGCGAAGACTGTAGGACAGATAGAAAAAGGCGCCGGCGAAAAGCAGCACGACCCAGCGTCCCCGCCGGGGAACGGCGTAATAGGACAACACGGAAATCAGAAGGAAGATCAGAAATGCGATACTGTTGATCGACATGACGCTTTGCCGCTATTCGTCCTGCATGCGTTCGATCAGCCGGCACATCGCGGCCACGGAGTTGAAATTCTCCGGCAGCAGTTCCTCTGCCGTAATCGTGATGCCGAACGCTTCATTCAGTTCCCCTACGATCATGACGATGGACAGAGAATCCAGCAGCTGGTCATCCACCAGTGCGGTCTCCGCTTCAAAGTCGATATCCGGACAGCAGTCCGTCAGGATCTCCATCAGTTCCTCTCTGATTTCATCTGCCATTTCTCTTCTCCTCCCTTTTTCGCATGCTGTTTCCGTCTTTCTCAGCACTGTACATTATATTCTTCTTTTCACTCATTTACAATACAATTTATATCCATTTTGATTTTTTAAGAAAAATAAGATTTCCCTTCCGGATCGCTCCGCCGCACCCGATCCATTTTTTCCGGACTCAGTATCTCTTCACAAAATCCCGGATCCGCGCCATTCCAGCAAGCAGCGTATCTTTGTCCGTCGCATACGCCACGCGGATAAAGCCGTCCACGCCGAATGCCGCACCCGGCGCCACCGCCACGTGCTCCTCATTCAGCAGCTTCAGCGTAAATGCGGTGCTGTAAGGCATTCCTTCCTCCGTTTTTTCCCGTGACAGGAATTTTTCGCGGACAGACGAGATATCCAGGAAAAGGTAAAATGCGCCTTTCGGCTCGATGAAAGAGACCTCCGGCATTTCACTGCGCAAAAAAGCCACAGCCGCTTCCATTCTTTCCCGATAAGCGTTCACCATCATAGCCGTGTATTCGCCGCAGGACTTCAGCGCCTCCACGCCGGCCCACTGGGATACGGTGGACGGATGAGACGTGATGTGTCCCTGCAGCGCCGTAATCGCCTTGGCCAGCTCTGTCGACGTTGCGGTATATCCGATCCGCCAGCCTGTCATCGGAATGGATTTGGACAGTCCGTTGATCAGAACGGTCATCTCCTTCGCTTCCGGAGAGATGGATGCCATACTCACGAAGTCGCCGAAGCAGATCCGCTCGTAAACCTCATCCGCCATGATGTAGATGCCTCTCTTCACACACGCCTCCGCGAGAGCCTGCAGTTCCTCTCTCGTGTGAACAGTGCCTAAAGGATTGGACGGATTGCAGAGAATCACCATCTTCGTGCGCTCTGTCGCGTATTCGCCGATCTCCTCCGCCGTCAGCTTGAAATCATTTTCCCGCTTCGTCTTTACGAATACCGGTACGCCGCCGCAGATTTTGACGATCTCAGGATAGCTCACCCAGTAAGGCTCGGGGATCAGCACTTCATCTCCCGGATTCAGCAGTGCCAGACATGCGTTCGTGATGCACTGCTTTGCTCCGTTTGTCACGACGATCTGATCCGGTTCGTACTCCACACCGTTTTCCTCGCGCAGCTTGCGGCAGATCTCCCGGCGCAGCTCGATCAGCCCCGGAACCTTGTCGTAGCGCGTCTTATTCTTTTCCAGCGCCCATACAGCCCCCTGCTTTGCCTGCTCAGGCGTATTGAAATCGGGCTCACCCACGCTCAGATTGATGATCTCCGTTCCCGCCTCCTGCATTTCAAAGACGCGCGCGTTGATGGCGATCGTCCCGGAAGGCACGATATTTTTCGCTCTCTGCGAAAGCCCGTTTCTGTCCGACATATTCTTTTCCATTTTCTGTATTCTCCTTACCTTCCATATAAAAGGACCGACCGGCCATTTCCGAGCCGGTCGGCGTTCCTGTCCACATCCTTCTTTTTTCTGACTTCTTTCCGGCTTCTGTTTTCCGCCTTTTGTTTTCCTGTCTCCTGACGCCTATCTCTTGCCGCTGGCGCCCAGGACGTCGCGGATCTTGTGTGCTACCATTTTCCGGATGGCATCCCGGGCAGGTCCCAGATATTTTCTCGGATCGAAGTCGGCCGGATGCTCCGTGAGATAACGGCGGATCTCCGCTGTCATCGCCAGGCGAAGGTCCGTATCGATATTGACCTTGCACACGCCGTACTTCGCCGCCGTGCGGATCATCTCCTCCGGAACGCCCTTGGCGCCCGGAATCTCGCCGCCGTACTGATTGCACAGATCCACGAATTCCGGAAGCACCGTAGACGCGCCGTGCAGCACCAGCGGAGTATCCGGAATCAGACGGTGGATCTCCTGCAGACGCTCGAAGTCGAGATACGGATCGCCCTTGAACTTATAGGCGCCGTGACTGGTGCCGATGGCGATCGCCAGAGAATCGACTCCCGTACGTTCCACAAATTCCGCCGCTTCCGCCGGATCCGTAAAGGTGGCCGAGCGGGCGTCCACTTTGATATTATCTTCGACGCCGGCCAGTTTGCCCAGCTCTGCTTCCACGACGACGCCTTTCTCATGGGCATATTCCACAACCTGCTTCGTAAGCGCGATGTTTTCCTCAAACGGATGCTTGGAACCGTCGATCATCACCGAGGAAAATCCGTCGTCCACGCACTTCTTACAGATATCGAAGTCTTCGCCGTGATCCAGATGAAGTGCGATATCCAGTCCCGAATCTTCCATGGCGGCCTCTACCAGCTTGATCAGATAAGCCGGCTTCGCATACTTCCGCGCCCCTGCGGATACCTGCAGGATCAGCGGTGCCTGTTCCTCCGCCGCCGCCTCGACGATGCCCTGAATGATTTCCATATTGTTTACGTTGAACGCTCCCACCGCATAATCGGCGTTCAGCGCTTTTTCGAACATCTCTTTCGTGGTGATAAGTGCCATAAACCTCAAACCTCCTGCTGACTGAAAGGTGATATGCGGCACTGCCGTCATATCTTTATTGACAGGTTAATTTTACTACATCGTTCTCCTTCTGTAAATAATACCGGCAGGCAGTTTTCCGCGCAGGATCCGAGTTTTCCGCGTCGGACGGAGTTTTTCGCGCCGGGCTGGAAAAGGACCGGAAAAACTGATAAAATATATGGCATGATTTCCGGACCGGATGGTGGAAATCCGGACTGTCCGGATCAGACCGGGAAAATCCGGTCCCTGAAACCGGATATCCCCTGCCTCCCGGCACGGAGAGTATTAACAAGATCAGATTCAGTGAGGTCAGATTATGGAAAAGATTTTTCAGAGCGGTCGGATAGCCGCCGCTACAGATAACCGGCATAAGATTACGGAGATAATGTCCATTATGAAATCCTTCGGGCTGGATATCATCCCGAAAAGTGAGACGGCAGCCGCAGGGCTGGAAGTGGAAGAAACCGGTACTACATTTGAAGAAAATTCCCGGCTCAAGGCGGAAGCCGTGATGCGCGCCACGGGAATGACAGCCGTCGCAGACGACTCGGGGCTGGTGGTAGACGCCCTCGGCGGTGCTCCCGGCGTCTATTCCGCCCGGTTCAGCGGAGAGGGTGCGACAGATGAAAAAAATAATCAGAAGCTCCTCGCTCTGATGGAAAATGTCCCGGATGAAAACAGACAGGCGAAATTCGTCTCCGTCATCACGCTGGCCGGCCCCGACGGTCAGATCATCACAGCCCGGGGAGAATGTCCGGGAAGAATCGGCAGGACACCGGAAGGAGACAACGGTTTCGGCTACGATCCCCTCTTCATCCCCGACGGATATTCCGTCACCTATGCTCAGCTTTCCGCAGAGGAAAAAAATAAGATAAGCCACCGCGCGAAGGCTCTGGAGGCTCTCCGCCGCCGGCTCCTGTCCGGTACGCATCCTGCAGAAGCGGAGGATGACATACATTGCTGAAAAAGGTATTTTACAAAACCATGACTCTGATCACGCGGCTCCAGGATCCTTATTATCACGGAGCCGCCGCGGAGCTCGGCTTTTATTTCATCTTCTCCATCGTCCCGGTGATCGCGCTGCTGACGCAGATCCTGGGATATTTTGGAGTATACGGGGTGTTTTCTCAGATCCTGGACGCGGAATTCGCCAGCAATACCTTCATCTACTCTTTTCTCACATCCTTTGAGCGCACTCTGTCCGGCGGACTGAATCTCGTTTTTCTGATCGGCGCCCTGTGGGCCGCATCAAAAATCGAGTTTTCCCTCATACGGATCTCCAATTACACCTACAAACTGGACGGCGGCAATCAGATCACCGGATATTTCAAGATACGGTTCCGGGCGGTCATCACGGTGGCTCTGCTGATCCTTCTGGTTTTAGCCAGTCTGCTGGTTCTCGTATACGGCAATTCGATCCTGTCGCTGCTTTCCTCCGCTTTAGACCGATATTTCGGAATCGAATTTCATGTGGAAGATATCTACATGATCCTGCGATGGCCCATCATCTTTCTGATCTACTTCTTCTTTATCGCCGTCAATTATTCGATTCTGCCCAATAAAAAGGTCCCTCTGCGGCGCACGCTGCCGGGAAGCCTTTTCGCATCGGTGGGAATTATCATCGCCAGTCTTGCCTATCAGATCTATTTCTCCTACTTCTCCAATCTGAATCTGATCTACGGCAGTCTTGCGGCGATCATCGCCCTGCTCCTCTGGTTCTACTGGCTCGGTTATATCCTTCTGGTGGGGCTGATCCTCAACGCTGTCTGGTACGAAGACAGTCCCGAAGATTCCGTGCGTCGTCATATCCGTTAAAATGCAGACGGGCCGCGGGGG
>CAJFPD010000108.1 GCA_904398315.1 Candidatus Alangreenwoodia gallinarii
CTGTCACCGTTTCTTCAGCATGGGCTGTCCGCAGTACATCTCCCCGTTTATTCAGATAGGTCACTACATTTCCGAAATGTTTTCCCCCGCTTCGTATCTCGATTCCGTCTCCCACAGACAGAGTAGTGCTGAGTCGGACGACAACATGACGTTTTTTCGGATTACAGGATATCACTCTGCCTGCCGGAATTCCCCGGTGCTTCGGAACGTCACACGACATGAGAGCCGACCCGCTGTCTCCCCGAAGATAGGAATCCGTCATGCCTCCACGGTTGAATACAGTGCAGAGATCCTCATACTCTTCTTTTGTCACGGACGGAAATTCTCCGGCTGCCAGCCGGTCGAGATGATTCCGGTAAATTCCCGTAACAACAGATACATACTCGGGTGATTTCATTCGCCCCTCGATTTTCAAAGAAGCCACTCCTGCTTCGGCGATCTCCTTCAGATGACTCAGCAGGCACATATCTGCGGGACTGAGCAGATATTTCCCGTCAGTTCGTGAAATTTCTTCGCAGAGACTGCCGCTCTGCCGCATCAGAGCGTACGGCAGGCGGCATGGCTGGGCACATGTTCCGCGGTTTCCGCTTCTTCCGCCGATCGCGTAGCTCATATGGCACTGGCCGGAATAAGAGATACAGACGGCTCCGTGTACGAAGATTTCAATCTCCGCATCTGTCTGCCTGCAGACTGCAGCGATCTCTTCCAGTGAGAGTTCTCTCGAAAGTATCACTCTCTGAAATCCTGCTTTCACCGCTTCCGATACTCCGTCGGCATCATATACAGTTCCCTGCGTACTCAGATGAAGAGCGATATCAGGCATCTCCTCTCTCAGGCGGGCGGTCAGACCCCTGTCCTGCAGAATCAGAGCATCTGCGCCCCATCGCCGGCATCTTCGTGCAAAAGACAGAGCTTCTTCCATCTCACAGGTGCGCAGAAGTGTATTCAGAGCGATATGAACACGGATTCCGTGTTCATGTGCCGTCTTAATGGCCGCCTCAAGATCTTCATCTCTGAAATTATCCGCATTTGCCCTCGCATTGAATGAAGTTCCGCTTAAATAAACAGCATCAGCTCCCGCTGCCGCAGCCGCCCGCAGCTGCTCCATCCCTCCTGCCGGAATCAGCAGTTCAGGAACAGAAAGTACTCCGGAATATTTTTCTTTTTCTTTCATGACTACCCGATTCTTTCTCCCGTAAAAAAAGACAGGACTCGTCCTGTCTCTTTTCCTTACTCATTCTTCTGTTTTTTCGGCCGTTTTCCTCGGCTTTTTCACTTTTTCTCTCCGCTCCTTCTCCGGATTGATAAAATATGTCTCCAGAAGTCTCGCCGCTGCATATTTTGCCGCATCCGCCTTCATAGCCAGGGACAGGATCAGGATAAAGATCTCCATCCGCTGATCGTCCGCTATGTCTGTCTCTTCCAGCTTCTTTTTGATCTCATCGATATCCGAATCCACCTGGGCGCTCAGCGTTTCCACATAGCTGCTGTTGATGCTGCAGGCAGTATTATACAGCATGGCTGGATCAATATGATCGTCAAAATCGGAACGATGATTTTCCACCAGTGGCTTCATGAGAAGCTCGATCTCCTCAATCTTGAAAATGCCCTTCAGATAGATGATCATAGCCAGCATTATCATATGAGACTTCGTGTATTTCTTGCCCTCCGGGCGGGGAATCAGATCGTTTTTTGTATAGTTGTTAATCATCGCCTTTGTGATAATGCCTTTATCACCGGACAGATCGAGATCTTCAAACTGTTTCTTAAAAAACATCTCCGCCTGATCGATATAAAGATCGAGCCCCGGAATTTTATCTTCCGGGATAATCGCCGAATTCTGGAGTTTTTTCAGCTGGCTTCTGATATATTCTTCATATCTCATTTTCTTTCCTTTCCGACAAAGCCGCTTTCGTCTTCCGGGTTGTCTATATTATTAGATTATATGGTTATAAAAACCATATGTCAAGATGAGAGCTACAGCGATGTTTCGCTCCGCTTTGGCGGCCGCTCACCATAATACTGATAAAAGCACGTTTCAATCCGGCCGTTGTAAAGCTTGCGCCGTCTGTCGGGCTGCCGCGGCATCAGTTCTTCCTCCAGGCTGCGGTCCGCCGTGATTATATATGCCGACAGTGTCTTATCTCTCTTCAGCATTTCCTTCAGCCGGACATAGATATTTTTCAGTTTCTTCTTATCGCCGATCCGCTCACCATAAGGCGGATTTCCGATAATCACCGCATAAGGTTCCCCGATATGCAGCTTTTCAAAGGGTTTCACCGAAAAGGAAATGCAGTCCTCAACACCGGCCTCCTCCGCATTTTCCCTGGCAGCCGCTACAGCCCGCCGGTCGATGTCCGATGCGAGAATACGAATCTCCCTGTCGTAATCGATGGCTTCGTACGCCGCTTTTTTCTCCTCTTTCCAGAGTTCCTGCGGAATGCAGTCCCACCGCTGAGATGCAAATTCTCTGCCGAGTCCCGGAGCGATATTTCTCATATACATAGCCGCTTCCACAGCGATGGTCCCGGAGCCGCAGAACGGATCTATCAGCAGACGCGAAGCATTCCAGAAGCTCAGCTGAACCAGAGCGGCAGCCAGCGTCTCCTTGATCGGCGCTTCCACCGTCTTCACCCGATATCCTCTCTTATGCAGTCCTGCACCGCTGGTATCGATCGTCAGCGTCGCTCTGTCTTTCAGAATGGTCACCTTGACAGTGTACGGAGCACCCGTTTCCGGAAATGATTCCATAGCATAGTATTCAGCCAGACGGTCGACGATGGCTTTTTTTACCGTCTTCTGGCAGGCCGGTTCGCTTCTCAGAACAGATTTCACCGTCGTACAGTTGACTGTGAAGCGACCGTCCGGCGGAATCCATTCCTCCCAGGGCAGCGCCTTTGTCTGCTGAAAGAGATCTTCCGATGTAGGAACGTCGAATTCCCCTATCTTGACGAGAACACGGTCCGCACACCGCAGACGGAGATTGGAGCGCACGATGCCCCGTTCATCCGCAAGATATGTTATTTTCGCATCCTCCGACCGGAGGACTCTGTACCCCATATTTTCGATTTCCCGCTTTACGACAGCCTCCAGTCCGAAGGTTGCTGTAGCGATCAGTTCTATTTTTGACAATTCTGCTCTCCGTACTCCGCTTTTTCCGATTTTCCCCGAAACGAAAAACGACAATGCAACTGCCTGCACGTTTTCCGTCCGCGACCTATTCTCCGAATATGACTTTGGCCAGTGTCTTTCCGACTCCGCTGTTTTCGTTGGTATCGGCGATATAATCCGCTGCGTTTTTCAGTTCCTCAACAGCGTTTCCCACCGCTACGCCCAGACCTGCGTACCGGATCATTCCGATATCGTTTTTATTGTCTCCGAAGCTGATAATTTCTTCCGGGCGGATTCCTCTCATCCCGGCATACCGGGCCAGCGCCGCCCCCTTATCCACTCCCGGGGCCGAAATCTCATAATTATCACTGAAAGAACTCGTCACCGAGATATCACTGCGATCTGCAAAATGAAATGTGAACTTTTCGGAATCCTCCGGACGGATGCATCTGACACTGATTTTATACACGGGATCTTTTGCAGCTACACGGGCCGGATCGGAGATTTCCAGCATCGGAAAGCGCTCATCTTCCGGCAGTTTTTCATTCATCGACCGGATGGCGCTGCCTTCGTGAAGAAATTTTCTGGTATAAAAAGATTCCCGGGAATAAAAATGATAATACAGATCATTTTTATCGAGGATATCGAAAATTTCCGCACAGAGTTCCGGTTCCATCGGCGTTCCGAACAATTCCCTGCGGCTTTTCCACTCCATCGTGATCGCCCCGTTTGAAGCGATGATCGGCGTGTTCAGATCCAGAAACTTAGCATAAGGCCGTGCGGATCCGAAAATCCGGCCGGTACAGAGCATGAAATCTATTCCCGCATCCCGCACACGGCGGATCATTTCCTTATTGTATTCCGTGATCCTAAACTCGCTGTCGATCAGCGTAGCGTCGATGTCGCTTACGATTAATTTGTACACATCTGCTCCTTTCTGCCGGGCGCATATCAGAACAAAAAAGGCTGTCCGACACAAGATGACAGCCTTTCGCAATCCGATCTCACTACTCCATTACTTTGTTATCCATGCGCTTGGAAGAAATCGAGCTCATATGGGAGAGTGCCAGTCCCGTTCCCACTGCGACACAGCTCTTCGGTTCCTCTGCAATGCTTACCGGAATCTTTGTCTTATCCTCGATCCTCTTATCAATGCCGTACATCAGCGCACCGCCTCCCGTGATCATGATGCCGGAGCTGCTGATGTCCGCAGCGATTTCCGGAGGAGTACGTTCGAGAACGGAATGCACCGCTTCGCAGATGACGGACAGAGGCTCATTGAGTGCGTCGTACATCTCCTCCGAAGTCACCGTCACGGAGACAGGCAGACCGGACACCATATCACGGCCTCTGCATTCCATCGTGACGGATTCTTCTCTCGGGAATGCAGTACCGATATTCATTTTCAGGGCTTCCGCCGTACGCTCACCGATAAATATCTTGTGCTCTTTTCTCATATATTTGATAATCGCATCATCGAACTTATCGCCGGCCACCTTGACAGATGCATTTGCAACAATCCCGCCCAGAGAGATGACTGCGATATCCGTCGTGCCTCCGCCGATATCGATGACCATGACACCGTCCGGTTTCGTGATATCGAGGCCCGCTCCGATGGCTGCAGCGATAGGCTCCTCCATCAGAAAGACTTCCTTTCCGCCCGCCATTTCCGCAGCTTCGCTGACGGCGCGCTTTTCTACTTCGGTGACGCCGCTCGGAACACAGACCATGATCCTCGGCTTAAAAAACCGGCCGGAACCGCAGGTCTTGCGAATAAAATATTTCAGCATGCGCTCTGTAATGTCGTAATCGGAAATGACGCCGTCCTTCAGAGGTCTGACCGCAATAATATTGCTCGGTGTTCTTCCCAGCATGAGACGTGCCTCTTCCCCAACGGCGAGGATTTCATTCGTATCTTTATTGAGGGCCACCACAGAAGGCTCATTGAGGACGATGCCCTTTCCCTGTATATAAATCAGTACATTTGCTGTACCAAGATCGATTCCCACTTCTAATGCCATTTTCTTCTCCTTTGACTGATCCCAACTCATTCTTTTTTGCAGACGGAAATCCCGGATTTGACCATCTGCACTTTTTTTCTACCCTGTGAAGGCCTACGTAATCTGCCATCTGATCGGTTTCATGCCGTTTTCCAGAAGGAATTCATCTGTTCTGGAAAAATGACCGCAGCCGAAAAAGCCGTTGCGGGCTGACAGCGGACTCGGATGCGCTGCCGTCAGGATGAGGTGCTGAGGGTTCGTGATCAGAGAGGACTTCGCCTTTGCATTTCCTCCCCACAGCAGAAATACGATCGGTTTTTCCCTCCGGTTGAGATGGCGTATGACTGTGTCGGTGAAAATCTCCCAGCCCTGCCCTTTATGGGAATTCGCCTGTCCTTCCCTTACCGTCAGAACCGTGTTCAGCAGCAGGACGCCCTGTTCCGCCCACTGAGTCAGACATCCGTGCGGAGGAACAGTACAGCCCATATCGCTTTCGAGTTCCCGGAAGATATTCTTCAGAGACGGAGGAAGCGCCACTCCTTTTTTTACGGAAAAACACATCCCGTGAGCCTGTCCCGGTCCGTGGTACGGATCCTGTCCCAGTATGACCGCCTTCACCTCATGATACGGTGTAGCCTTCAATGCATTAAATATATCATACATTGAGGGATAAATGACTCTGCTGCTGTATTCTTTTTTTAAAAATTCTCTTAATTTCAGATAATATTCTTTTTCGAATTCTCCCTCAAGGATCTGATCCCAATCGTTTCCAATATTTACCATATTATATTCTCTCTGTCAGCGGCACACAGCGCGGAGAGCGGAAGCTGCGGAAACCCATCTGCAGTCCGCCCGCTGTCTGCCATGCCTCCGTTCCTTATGCCATTTTCTCTTCGATGAGAGATGCGATTTTCTCCGCATCACCGCGGATTTCTTCCGTATCGCTGCCTTCGATCATAACGCGGACGAGAGGCTCGGTGCCGGACGGCCGGATGAGAACACGGCCGTCGCCTTTCATCTTTTTTTCCGTTTCATCGATCAGCCGGCAGATCTCTTCATCCTGCCGGTACGCATTTTTATTTTCGTTTTTCACCTTTGCATTGATAAGAACCTGAGGAAAAACAGGGATTTCAGCTGCCAGCTCTGAAAGAGGACGTCCGGCGCGGATGCAGGCCCTCAGGAGCTGCAGGGCTGCGATCATGCCGTCTCCCGTAGTGGAATGATTCAGGAAAATGATATGTCCCGACTGTTCTCCTCCGATGACGCATCCCGTCTTTCTCATGCTCTCCAGGACATATCTGTCGCCGACAGCCGTCACATCCACATGCATGCCCAGCTGCTCCGCCCGCTTGTGAAATCCCAGATTGCTCATGACGGTTACCGTCACGGTGTCGTTCTTCAATGTTCCCTCTTCTTTCAGGAGTCCGGCACAGATCATGATCACCCGGTCTCCGTCCACTTCCGTGCCCGTCTCATCCACCGCGATCAGGCGGTCCGCATCGCCGTCGAAAGCCAGACCGATATCGGCTTTTTCCCGTACGACAGCCTCGCACAGTTTCTCCGGATGAGTTGATCCGCAGCCGTCGTTGATATTGATACCGTCCGGTGAATCGCAGATGACAGTTACATCCGCTCCGAGATCGGAAAAGACAGTCTCCGCAATGGGAGAAGCTGCTCCGTTCGCACAGTCGATGACGATCTTCATACCATCCAGCCGCACGCCTGCCGTCGATTTCACAAATTCACGGTAAAGCCCAGCCGGAGATTCTTCCGGTATCATGATACGGCCCATAGAAGCTCCCATCAGAGGTTTCTGTAAAAATTCCTTTTTTCCGGTCACAAAAGCTTCCATTTCATCCTCCAGCGCATCATCCAGTTTAAAGCCCTCACCGCTGAAAAATTTGATGCCGTTATATTCAAAAGGATTGTGGGAAGCCGAAATGACAGCTCCCGCATCGGCGCCCATCTTTCTGACGAGATAAGCGATTCCCGGCGTGGGCAGAACTCCGGTTTTTATGACATTTCCGCCCATAGACAGAATGCCCGCCGCCAGCGCATCCTCCAGAAGATCACCGGAGATGCGCGTATCCTTTGCGATCAGTATCAGCGGATGTTTTTTCCGTTTTGCCAGTACAAAAGCTCCCGCTCTTCCGAGAGCCATCGCCAGTTCCGGCGTCAGTTCCTCATTTGCGATGCCTCTGACACCGTCCGTTCCGAATAATCTTGCCATGATTTTATCCTCCAGCCTGCGCATTTTTCTTTATAATTTCATCCTGCATCAGCCTTTTCGCTCTTACGGAGCGGCGTTGCCGCTCTCTTCATCCTCTTTGAGGAGTACGCTTACCGCAGGAGCTTTCGGCGTGATGTCCTGATCCTCAGCCTTTTCGGACAGCAGCACGGTCAGTGTCACCTGAGATTCCTCTTCGCCGAGCCCCGAGCAGTCCAGCTGCAGAGTAAAATCAGAGTCGGTCAGATCCGACAGATCCTCTCCGTATACTGTCAGCGTCACCGTATCGTCCAGAATCTCCGCCGTCATTCCATCCGGCAGATTGACCCGTTCCACATCCTCCGATGCATATTCAAATGTCTTTGACGGCCGCTTTTCGACGCGGATCACCGCAGGGACCGTCTCTTTGCCCGATGTCAGCTGCACGCCCTCCGGCAGCAGAGGAGTCAGAGAAATTTCCGTAAGTTCCGTGATTCCGGTGATATCCACCGGCTCTGCCGTCACTTCGATAACCTCGTCAATCCGGTCCTCCGGACAGGAAATTTCCACCAATTCCGGCGCTTCCACCGACACATCGAGCTCAGGATCTGATGTTCCTACGGTTTCCACCACAAGAGGCACCGTCTTTGTCGCGTAGAGTCTGACGGTAATCCGTGCCGTCTCTGAAGACAGAGTTACATCCGTAACTTCATTTCCCGATTCGTCCACGGGAGTCAGAGAAACGTCCAGCGTCGTCTCCTCCGCTCCGACATCAGAAATATTCACGACAGCCCGCAGATTTTTCACCGACGCCACAGAAGAGGATGCTCCGGTGACGACGATCTGTTCAGGCGAAATACTCTCGCATACCGCTTCCGTACTGTCCGGAGCCGTACCGTTAAACACGACGCGGACATCTTTCTGCCTGGAAACGAGAGACTCGATCGTCAGGCGGACCTGCGCCGGTTTGACGGAAGATACCGTAGAGGAAGACGGCGTGTGAACCTCCACATCCACATAATTGTCGCCTTTCGTACACTGGGAAACATCCGCCGTCGCCGTGATATCGGATGATTTTATCGCCAGGAGATCTGTGCGTTTTCCCTGAAGGACGACTTTTACCGTAACCGGAATATCGGAATCTTTTACGACAAGGCCTTCTTCCTGCAGCAGATCTTCATTCAGGTAATCGATCTCGATGTCGGAATACGTCATCCGGATCGTGGGATTTTCATCGTTAATGACGAAAAACCAAAGACCTATGGCGATAATGACGGAAATGAGAATGCTGACATATTTCCTCCGACGCTCCTGGATCTCCTGTTCCTTTTTTCTGTTTTTTCCTTCTCCACCGCCCTGATCCCGGCCGGAAGGATCCGGCATCATCTGATGTTCCTGATGTTCCATCACTTTTTCCTCCTCAGACGATTAAACAGCGTATTAGAAGACTCTGACGCGTCAATTCCGGACAGATATGTATTATAGAGCAGTTTTTCCACCGATTTCACATCAAGAAATCTCGAAAGCCGTCCCTCCGATGCGGAAGAGATGATTCCGGTCTCTTCGGAAACGATGAGTACCAGGCAGTCGGATACTTCTGTTATCCCGATGCCTGCCCGGTGACGCGTTCCGAGAGTCCGTTCCAGATTCTTGCTTCTCGTCAGCGGCAGAACGCATCCTGCCGCATAAATTCTGTCTCCTTTTATGATGACAGCGCCGTCGTGCAGCGCTGTCCCCTCGTAAAAAATAGTCTCCAGCAGCGCAGCGCTGACTTCCGCGTTGATCACGGTTCCTGTTCCCGCAATGTCTCCCAGAGCGATTTCCTTCTCAATGATGATCAGGGCTCCGACTTTATTGCTGGAAAAATGATCAATTGCCGAGCAGATCTGTGATATCATGCCCTTTACTTCATTTTTATCCCGATTGGTACTGACAAAAAGCTTCGATAGAAATTTGCTCCGTCCGAGATACTCCAGTGCCCT
Organism: Candidatus Alangreenwoodia gallinarii; assembly: GCA_904398315.1. GTDB lineage: Bacteria > Bacillota > Clostridia > Peptostreptococcales > Anaerovoracaceae > Alangreenwoodia > Alangreenwoodia gallinarii. The sequence goes on from CAJFPD010000108.1 coordinate 9,300, forward strand.
TCTCAGTTCCGGATAAAAAATGACGATGATCGCCGTAAAGCCGTAAATCAGACCATTATATAACAGGAAATGAACAGTGTAAAGATTGAATATACTCGACAGAAACATAATCGCAACGAGAATCAGCAGTCCTTTCAGCAGCTGCTGCGCTCTCGTCTTGCGAATAAAATCAATAATTTTATATATTGCAAAGGCTACAATGGCAATGTCCACGATATCCATGACGCGGATTCCGGACAGCACACTGATCACCGTATTCAGATAATCACCAAACACTCTTTCCTCCCAGATTCTGAAGATTCCGCTCTCCTCTCCAGAATGTATACAGACTGATTATATTGTACTTGTATTCTGCACTCTTTTCAACACAAAACAGAGGATTATTGTGTCCGGATATTTAAAGAAAATATCGAAAATTAAGCAATTTTCCGAACGGAATTCCGTCACCGCCGGCATAATCGTCCCGATACAGAAAAATCCGCATCGGAATCCATGCGGACGACGCATGTTCCGATACGGATTTTTTCTTTTTTAAGCTATATCTGAACTACAGATTCACGATATTTTCCGGAAAACGCAGCCCGCTTTCCGGCCTGTTTCCGTTTCCGCTTCCGCTTCTGCTGCCCGGACCGGACGAACAGATATGATTTAATATGCCGGCTCCAGGAGACCGTACTGACCGTCTTCACGCTTGTAGACGACTGCCACTCTTCCCGTATCGGCGTTCATGAATACGAAGAATGTATGATCGAGGAGCTCCATCTGCAGGATAGCCTCGTCCACATCCATCGGTGTTATATCGAAGGTCTTGGATCTTACCGGCTTCAGATCGATCTCTTCCTCTTCACTCTCAGGAACCGCATCGAACAGAATCTGGCGGTTCTGCTTATGATTCTTCTGAATCTTCTTTTTATATCTCGTGATCTGCGAAGCCAGGCGGTCTACCACCTTATCAACGCAGACATTCATGTCATTATCGGTATATTCTGCCCGGAACATGACGCCTTTCAGCGTAATCATCGCTTCCATAGTCTGTCTTCTTTTTTTGTAACCCATAGTTACATTTACGACAATATCATCGGAAAAGAATTTCGACAGCTTATCGAACTTTTTCTCGATCAGCGCCACCTGTCTGTCGTTTGCCGTAAATCCTTTGCAGGTAATATTAACTCTCATATGGTTACCTCCTTTTTATTGGTATACTTATATTATTCTGCGTCTCTTACCGGATTCCTTTTTTTTCATCCGGCGCGATTCGATTTTTTTCCGCATTTTATTCACAGCAAGGCCGGGAAATTCGATCTGTGGATAAACCTGTTTTCTGTGGATAAACCTGTGAACAGTTGGAGCTGTCCCATTCGCTTCTGTGGAAAAAACGCTCCTCCGATCCTTTCGGAACATCTGTTTTTCAAAGCCAGAATATATTGAAATTTCAACGTTTATATTTCATTTCCGATTTTTTCACTCTGTATTTTGGTCCGCCTGCAGCCTGATTTTTCAGGCTTTTCCTCTCTGTGGATAACTCTGTGCAAAACTGTGCAAAAAACGGAAAAAAATAGAACGCATACGCGTTCTGAAAAAGCGGACAGGAGATATACCCGCCTGACCTGGTCTTTGCCCCCACACTCGCCTGTGAACAGTGTTCTGGTATTTTTCACAGGACTTACCTCTAAACCGCGCCATGCTCACGAATTCATGAAAGTTCGCTTACGTGGATCCTTTTGCCCGCGGCTGGCCTGGATTTTCAACCACAGACACGGGCATATCTCCTGTCCGCTTTTATTATAATATAAAAATCCCCGGTTTCGTCACCCGGATTTTTCAGATCTCTCTTTCCTGCTGATCCGCTTCTCCGATCTGTACCTGTGGAAGTTTTCTCTGATTTCTTCCTGACGCCACCGTCGCCACTGTCACATCCAGCGCTCCGCACGCTTTCATCAGCGCGCTGCAGTGTTCCGCCGTCGTGCCCGTCGTATAGATATCGTCAATCAGCAATATGCGTTTTCCCGGAAAGATCCTTCTTCCCTCTGCGGTGACACGGAAGGCCCCGTCGAGATTTTTTCTGCGCTCCCTCGCGCCGAGTTTATTCATCGGTACTGTATCGCGAATACGCAGCAGGCAGTCACGCCGGCATTCTCTTTCAGACAGCCGCCCGAGAAACATTCCCAGAAGAGCCGCCTGATTGTATCCCCGCTCTTTTTCCTTCGCAGCGTACATAGGTACCGGGATTATTATATCAAATTCCAGACCGACAGCGGATATTTTATCATAAATTATTTCCGCAAGTTCTCTCGCCAGCCAGCTCTTTCCCCTGTATTTGAAGTCTCGGAGAATCTGCCGCTCCGCCGTTCCGTACTGTACGCACGTGATTCCTCTGTCAAAGCTGCGTTCCCTGTTTGCACATTCTCCGCAGATATCCCTCGGATACCAGTCTTCCAGAGGTTTTCCGCAGATGCGGCACAGTTTTCCGTTTGCCCAGAGGATGACCTGCAGGCATTCGCTGCAGAGCGAGTAAACCTCACCGGCCGGAATCGGACGGCCGCATGCGATACAGTAAATGTCCGGCGGAAACACAGCATCCGCCAGCAGCGCCGCAGTTTTCTGCAGAAGGCGAAACAGATTCCCCTTCCTTTTTTCTTCCGCTTCTCTCTCCGTTTTTTCCGCAGATCTATTCTGCAAATGTCTCCTCCATATTTTCCAGAATCAGGAATTTTCTGAGTTTTCCGCACAGACCGGAATAGCGTTCATCTATGCGGTTATTATCGATCATCGCGTGCATCATCTGTTCCGAACCCACCAGTACGACGGCTGTCTTTCCTCTTGTCACTCCGGTATAGAGCAGATTCCGGTTGGCAAGCATCGGAGGAAAGTGAGCCATCGGCATGACCACGACGGGAAACTCGCTGCCCTGACTCTTATGAACTGTCATCGCATAAGCCAGTTCCAGTTCTTCCGCTTGTCCGAATTCATACTCCGCATATTTCACATCATCGAATACCACCGTCAACTTCTGATCCTGCAGATCTATAGCGCGGATAAATCCGATGTCGCCGTTGTATACGCCTTCCCCGTCGAGAAAATTGTCTGTCCTCTTCCACTCCAGACGATAATTGTTTCTGATCTGCATGACCTTGTCGCCGACCCGGAAAATTCTGCCCTGCAGTTCCCGCTCCTGTTTTTTCGGCGAAGGAGGATTAAGAATCTGCTGCAGTTCCCGGTTCAGATTATAGATGCCCAGTGTTCCCTTTCTCACCGGAGTCAGCACCTGAATGTCACGCAGCGGATCGCAATGGCTGTAGTAGGCGGGAAGCCTTCTGCCGCACAGCTCTTTGATGGTTTCGAGTACAGAGACTTCGCTGCTGCGGCGCATCATGAAAAAATCCTTTTCCTTTTCGTTGCAGAACGGATATTCTCCCCGGTTGATCCGGTGCGCGTTGACGACGATCATGCTCTCCTGCGCCTGACGGAAAATCTCGGTGAGGCGGACGGTGGGAATCATCTCGCTGGCGATGATGTCTCTCAGCACATTTCCCGCACCTACGGAAGGCAGCTGATCCGCGTCTCCCACGAGGATCAGCCTCGTTCCCGGCGCAATGGCCTCTGTCAGCGCATCCATGAGAAGGATATCCACCATGGACATCTCGTCGATGATCACCACATCGCTGTCCAGCTGATCCTCCTCGTTTTTTCCGAAAGCCATGCGGTCGCTGTCTTCTGAGTAATAATATTCCAAAAGACGGTGAATCGTCACCGCCTGTCTGCCGGATGTTTCGGATATTCTCTTGGCCGCGCGTCCTGTAGGAGCCGCGATAGCGACGCGGAACCCGCAGACTTCAAAGACATCGATCATCGTATTGATTATCGTCGTCTTTCCCGTTCCCGGGCCTCCCGTGATGACACAGACTCCGTTTTCGGCACTGCTGCATACCGCGCTGTACTGATTTTCCGAGAGCATGATCCCTGTGGAGCTTTCCGACATGCGGATCAGCTCCCCGATATCCGACCGGACCGGCCGTATGGCCGCATTGGAAAGAGAAAACAGACGTCTGGCCACATTATTTTCCGCTTCAAAATAAGCGGTCAGAAAGATCGCCTGAACGCCTTCAACACTTTCAATCCGCACAAATCCGTCAACTGCCAGCTGTTCCGCCGTATCCCTCACAGATTCCGAAGATACATCCAGCATCCTTCCGGCCTCTTCGCTGAATTCCCGGAAAGGAACATACGTATTGCCCTCCGCGGCATATCTGCCCATGAGAAAGCGTATGCCGCTTTCGATGCGGAACGCCGAATCTTTCTCGATGCCCAGCTTTTCCGCAATCTCATCCGCCTGACGAAAGCCGATGCCGCGGATCTCCGTAATCAGACGATAGGGATTTTCCATGACGGCGCTGATGGTTTCAGATCCGTAGATTTTATACATGCGCATCGCATAGGAGGAACTGATCCCGTAATCGGCGAAAAAGAGAGAGATTTCGGCAAACTCTCTGTGGGCCTGATAACCTTCTGTGATAAGCTTTGCCTTGGATACTCCTATCCCCTCCACCTCTTTCAGACGGTCCGGCTCCTTTTCGATCACCTGAAGCGTCTGATCTCCGAATTTTTTTACGATGGCTTCCGCCATCTTCGGGCCGATTCCTTTGATCACACCGGAAGCGAGAAAAGCCTTGATCGCTGTCTCATCCCGCGGAACTTCCTCTCTGCAGTCTGAAAAGGCAAACTGCTCACCGTAAGACGGATGCGTCTTCCAGCTTCCCCGGAGAGAAAACGTCATGCCGCACTTCGCTTCCGGCATATTTCCCACCGCGATGAACTGCTCCATCTCCTCGTCATTTTCCATGACGGCCACTGTATAGAAATTCGCCTCATTGCGGAATATGATCTCCGACAGCCGCCCTTTTTTCTCTGTCAACTCTGTCATTTCTGTCTCTCCGTTCCTTCCGCTGCACTTCATTATTTGCAGAAGGTCGGTTTATAGACTTTCCGGTTTTCCAGAGTCCACACTTTTTCGGAAAACTCGCCCGGCGGTACAGAGGCCGTCGCCTCCTCCATATCAAAGAGCCTGGCATCGAAGATATCCAGATAGTGAAGGAGCTCCGCCTCCGGAAACATAGGCCGCTTCGGACTGCCGAATTCCGGCTCATAATGATGGGAAAGAATCATATGCTCCAGCATTACGGCTTTTTCCTCATCGAGTCCGATTTCCGACGCCAGACGATCGATCATCTTCACCCCCTGGGTGATATGACCCAGCAGCTGACCCTCGAAAGAGTATCCCGGCGAAATGCCCCATTTATTTGACCGGATTTCCCGGATTTTTTCTATGTCGTGGATCAATACTCCTGTGATCACCCAGTCCCGGCTGAGATTCGGGTAAACTTCACAGGCCTTTTCTCCCATCTGGAGCATACGCTTCATATGAAAGAGGAGACCCGACATGATGGCATGATGATTTTTGGAAGCTGCCGGATAATACAGAAGCTCCTCTCTGTTGCGCTCCATCACAATGGTGCACACCTTTTTCAGGTCCTCATCTCCGATCTTTTCCACCTCACCCATGATAAAATCGTACATCTCCTGACCTTTTTCCGGTGCCGTACGGATGAACTCCGAAATATCGAAATCATCCGTCTCCGCAGCCTGACGGAATCTCGTCACCTTCAGCTGATGTCTGCCCTGCCATTCGGTGACGACAGCCCGGACTTTGATGATCGCATTGTCTCCATAGCTCTCCAGTTCCGCGATTTCCGCCTCCGAGGCGTCCCATTTTTTCGCGCTGACGTCGCCCGTTTTATCGCTCAGTATCATATCGATATATTTCTTCTGATTGGATCCGACCCGGACCGCCATGGATTTCATCAGAAAAAAATCATCGAATTCGCTGCCTGTCACAAGACCGCTGACATATACATTCTTCATCTCTGTCTGCTCCTTCTGGAATATTTTACCATATAAATCAGAACTCCGCAACGGCTTTTTCGCCGATGCAGCTTTGCACAGCTTTGCCGCC
>CAJFPD010000109.1 GCA_904398315.1 Candidatus Alangreenwoodia gallinarii
GGGGAAAACATTTCGGAAATGTAGTGACCTATCTGAATAAACGGGGAGATGTACTGCGGACAGCCCATGCTGAAGAAACGGTGACAGTAGGCGATATTGAAGGAAATATCCGGCCTGGGAGCGAAGTCTTTAAAATCAGTGACAGAGAGCTGAAAAAACGTGCGGTGCAGGCATATCAGAAAATTCCGGGAAGAATCCCTGCAGATATTGAGGTGTCTGCAGAAGAAGGAAAGCATGTCCTGCTGCGTGCCGCCGCACCGCTTTGGCGCGGAAAAAACGGAAAATCCGGAATCGCCGTGGTGGAAATCAAATCAGACACCGAAGCCGAACACGCGCAGAAAAAGGTGCTGAGGGAAACGGATGTGCTGCGGCAGATGGAAAAGATGGGAGAAACACCGTATTTTCTGAATCGATGTGATGTTTCAATCGAGGGAGCTCCGATGGTTCCCTCTTCTTCACTCAACGCTCTGCGGCGCCGGGCTCTGAAGATGCTGACAGAACTGCGTCTGCAGAAAATGCAGAAGATCGGCAGGAAAGATGGTATACAGCCGGCATCTCCGGAAGCGGTACCGGCAGACGATATCCGAAGGCCGATACGAAAGCGGAACATTGCGGGAACGGAAAAACCCGGCAAGATGAGAGCAGCTGGCCGGATTTCCCTGTATTTTTTCGATACGGACGAAAACGAAACAAAAGCGCTGAATGTTCTGAATCTTCTCGGCGAGCGAATGGGAAAAGATGAGAAACAGAATAAAAACTGCGGGGAAAAGAGGTTTGGCGGACCGGAAAGAGGAGAATTGGAGGCTGTCAGCACGGTTATCGATATCATGATCCCCTGGCGCAGATTTCTGAAAAATCCTGAGCTTTTCCTGAAAGCTGCGCATTCCTCCGGCCGACCGGAGGAATGCGACGGAAACGGACTGCTTTGCGATGAAGTAAGCAGAGAAAGAAAAATCCGAAAGAGCAGAGTACGCATTATACCTTATCTGCCCGCCATCACGAAAGGCTATGATCACGCTGCCCTGCGGAGAGATGCCGCCGCTCGCCTGGAGGAATTAAAACGAGCCGGCAGAATAGATGCGGTTCTCATCGCACAGGCAGGGCAGAGATCGCTTTTTTCGGACGGCGGATCCGCCTCCTGCTCCGGAGACGGAAATATCGTATGTTTCGGGGATGAAAATTTTAATGTATTTAATATGTTCTCCGCAGCCGATGTCCTTGACAGCGGAATCGGACGCATCATGCTTTCAAACGAGCTCCCGGATGAGGATATTACAGAAATATTATCAGACTGCAGCGCGGAAAATCCGGGCGGTATGTCGGAACTGGAGATTCTGGTTTACGGAAGAATTCCGGTCATGTATACGGAACACTGCACGGTGGGAATGCCGTCAGACGGGAGAACGGCGTGCGGAGACGGAGAGAAAAAATATTACTGCAGACAGGGCGACTATTTTCTCAGAGACCGGAAAGGAGCCGATTTTCCGCTGATCTGCGACAGCAGCGTATGCCGGATGGAAGTCCTTTCACACAGAGTGTACGATAAAAGAGATCTGCTGCGGAGGATTTTAAAGGCTACAAATCTCCGGGGGATGCCGGCAGCAAGAGTATATATTTACAATGAAAGTGCGGAACAGACTGTGGCGATTGCTGAGAGCCTGACGAGAATTTATGAGAATGGTGTTGAATAATGTATACTTGTTCAACAAAATTGACTTGAACTTTAAGTTGCTTTATCATATTAAAATACACCTGGAAAACCAGAAGGACAGGTTTGATGAAATAAAACGTTAAAGGAGAACAAAATGTCACAGAAAAAGATGAAAACAATGGACGGCAATACGGCTGCCGCACATGTTTCTTATGCATTTACGGAAGTCGCAGCGATCTATCCGATCACGCCGTCATCGGCGATGGCGGAAGTTACCGATGAATGGTCTGCAAACGGCAGAGAAAACATATTCGGTCAGAAGGTAAAAGTCGTTGAGATGCAGTCGGAAGGCGGAGCTGCCGGAGCAGTTCACGGTTCTCTGGCATCAGGTGCTCTGACGACGACATATACGGCTTCTCAGGGTCTCCTTCTCATGATACCTAATATGTATAAAATCGCCGGTGAACTCCTGCCGACGGTCTTCCATGTTTCGGCAAGAGCGATTTCCACTCAGGCGCTCAGTATTTTCGGGGATCATTCCGATGTCATGGCGGCAAGACAGACAGGATTTGCCATGCTCGCATCAGCTTCCGTACAGGAGATCATCGATCTGGCAAGCGTTGCGCATCTTGCGTCGATCAAGGCAAAGGCACCGTTCGTCCATTTCTTTGACGGATTCCGCACTTCTCATGAGATTCAGAAAGTGGAGCTGATCGATTATGATGTCTATCGTGATCTCATCGATATGGACGCGGTAAATGAATTCAGACACAGATCTCTGTCGCCTGAGCATCCGAAAACGATCGGTACAGCGCAGAACGGAGACGTATATTTCCAGGGCAGAGAGGCTCAGAACAGCCACTATGAAGCGATTCCTGCCGTAGTGGAATATTATATGGATGAACTCGCCAAAGTGACGGGAAGACATTATAAACCGTTTGACTATGTGGGCGCACCGGATGCGGAGCACGTTCTCGTTGCCATGGGCTCCGTCTGTGAGACGGCGGAAGAGACGATCAACGCTCTGCTGAAGGAAGGCAAGAAAGTCGGTCTGATCAAGGTCAGACTTTACAGACCGTTCTCCGCAGAGCACTTCCTTTCGGTCCTCCCGAAGACCTGCAAAAAGATCGCCGTCCTCGACAGAACGAAAGAGCCGGGATCGGCAGGCGAGCCGCTGTATCTCGATGTGAAATCCGTATTATATGAAAGAGAAAACGCACCGCTGGTAGTAGGCGGAAGATACGGTCTCGCATCGAAGGATACCAGCCCGGGTCAGATCATGGCGGTATTTAACAATCTCGAATCGGAAAATCCGATCGACAGTTTCACGATCGGCATCGTGGATGATGTGACACATCGCTCTCTTCCTACAGTGGAAGGTATCTCTACAGAGCCGGAAGGTACAATACGCTGCAAATTCTGGGGTCTCGGTTCCGACGGTACGGTCGGCGCGAACAAGAGTGCGATCAAAATCATCGGAGATAATACCGATCTGTATGCCCAGGGATATTTCCACTATGATTCGAAAAAATCCGGCGGTATTACGGTTTCGCATCTCCGTTTCGGAAAGAATAAGATTCAGTCCACATATCTGATTTCCACAGCGGACTTCGTGGCATGTCATAATCCTGCCTATGTCCATCAGTATGATATGCTGAAGGGCCTCAGAAAGGGCGGCACATTCCTGCTCAACTGTCTGTGGAGCAAGGAAGAGCTCGAAGAAAACCTTCCGGGATCGATGAAGCGCTATCTCGCAGAAAACGAGATCAATTTCTATACGATCAACGCCGTAAAGATCGGCGAGGAAATCGGTCTGGGCAACAGAATCAACATGATCATGCAGACGGCATTCTTTGCACTGACGAAAGTGATTCCGCTTGAAGAGGCGATCGCGCATCTCAAGGAATCTATCATAAAGAATTACGGATTCATGGGCGACGATATCGTCGAGATGAATAATAAAGCGGTAGATATGGGTGCGACTTCCTTCGAAAAGATCGATATTCCGGCATCCTGGGCGACAGCAGAGATAAAAAAGCCGGAAGAAAAAGAAGTACCGGAATTCATCAGCAAGGTACTTGCTCCTATCTCAAGACAGGAAGGCGATTCTCTGCCGGTCAGCGCATTTACAGAAGATGTCAACGGCATCCTACCTCCGGGCACGGCAGCTTATGAGAAGCGCGGCGTAGCGGTAAATGTGCCGGAATGGAATAAAGAAACCTGCATTCAGTGCAATCAGTGCTCTTTCGTATGTCCGCACGCTGCCATCCGTCCGATTCTCGTAAAGAAATCAGAAGTCAACAGCAAGCCTGCCGGCTTCGATACAGTTCCTGCGAAGGGTAAGGGCCTTGAGGATTATGAATTCCGTATCCAGGTATCGACGCTGGATTGCCTCGGCTGCGGTGTCTGTGTTGACGTCTGCCCTACAAAGACGAAATCCCTGGAGATGAAGCCGATCGCTTCTCAGAAGGATCAGATTCCGAACTGGGAGTACGCTGCGGTAAAGAGCAGAGAACAGCTCGGTTTCCCGGGTGACAATGTGAAGAACAGTCAGTTCAGACCTCCTTATCTCGAATTTTCCGGCGCATGTGCGGGTTGCGGAGAAACTCCTTATGCGAAAGTCATCACGCAGCTGTTCGGCGAAAGCATGATGATCGCTAACGCTACAGGATGTTCTTCCATCTGGGGCGCATCTTATCCGTCTTCTCCGTATACGACGGACTGTACAGGCAGAGGTCCTGCATGGGGCAATTCTCTGTTTGAGGACAATGCAGAGTTCGGTCTCGGTATGGCTATCGCGACGAAGCAGGTAAGAGGTAAGATTCATGACAGTCTGGAAACACTGATGGGGATGAATATTTCCGAAAACGCGAAGAAGGCTGTCGTCGACTATCTCGATACCTTTGATGACCGTGAAGCGAACCGCGGCGCTACAGATGCACTGATTCTCGCTTTAGAAGCGGAGTCGGCCGGTGGTGAAGAAGCTGCGGTAATAAAAGAAGTTCTGGACAGAAAAGATTACGCGGCCAAGAGAAGCATCTGGATGTTCGGCGGCGACGGCTGGGCTTACGATATCGGTTACGGCGGTCTGGATCACGTTCTGGCTTCCGGAGAAAATGTCAATATACTCGTATTCGATACGGAAGTATATTCAAATACGGGCGGTCAGTCTTCCAAGGCGACGCCTGCGGCTGCCATCGCTATGTTCGCTGCGTCCGGAAAGAGGACGAAGAAGAAGGACCTCGGACTGATGGCCATGAGCTACGGATACGTTTACGTTTCACAGGTAGCGATGGGAGCGGATAAAAATCAGTTCCTCAAGGCGATCAGAGAAGCTGAAGCTTATGACGGTCCGTCGATCATCATCGCTTATGCACCTTGCATCAACCATGGCATCAAGAAGGGAATGAATAAGGCTCAGGAGGTCATGAAGGATGCGGTAAACGCAGGATACTGGCATCTGTACAGATACAATCCTCAGCTTAAGGAAGAAGGTAAGAATCCGTTCATTCTCGATTCCAAAGAGCCGAAGGAAAGTTTCCGGGACTTCCTTATGGGAGAAGTTCGTTATGCTCAGCTCACGACGGCTTTCCCTGATATCGCTGAAGAACTCTTCGACATGGCGGAACAGAACGCAAAGGACAGATACGAGACATACAAGAATCTGGCAGAATCTGAAAAGGCTATCTTCTGATTACCGCTACGGCCACGATATTCCGGATTTTAGAAGATTAATCCGGGGAACGGGGTACAGATCCGATGCAGGAAAAATGCATTTTCAGTCTGAATAAAAATTCTTCGGGAGGTTTCCGTACGGAAACCTCCCGTTTTGTATCTTCAATTACCGGAGATACCATCAGTATGACTCTTATCGCATTATATCCGTCCATGTTTGCTGTGGAAATGTCGGCCGGAATCACGATATCGGTCATTTTCTACAGAAAAATATCAAAAAAATGATTTTACATGCTTGACATATGTATTTAACAGAGATATAATAAAATTCCACCGCGAGAGATTGCGGTGAGATGAGATAGAAATAGAAGTTAACAGCGAAGAAAACAGAATGCAGATAGTTGAAACAGAATCTTCTGTTCACAGAGAGTGTATCGATTAGAATAGTCTTCTGTAACATATTTTATTATTTCATGAGTATTTGCAAAGTGAGATTCGAAATAATAAAAATAAAAAAAATTGAAAAAAGCTGTTGACAGATATGGAAATCGATGCTATTATATAAAAGTTCGCTGACGAAAACGAAAACAACGCTTCGCAGCGGGCAAAGGTTCCAACCACAAGGGTTGGACCGATTCGGAAAAAAACTGGAAACAGTCCTTTTCCGGAAAACCTGTCCGGTGGGCAGGGAAACGAACATTGAAAACAACATAGTGCAGAGATTCTGTAA
>CAJFPD010000110.1 GCA_904398315.1 Candidatus Alangreenwoodia gallinarii
ACTCCGGCTCACCGAGCCGGAGTTTTTTTGCGGATCTGATCCGCAGCCATATGATTCTTTTATATAATTGCAGGTAAAATATGATTTCTGACCGCTCTTATTTTGCCTTGCTCATCGCTCTGTAGATGAAGGACATGATCAGGCCTACTACGCCGAGACCGATTGCAACATAATAAGCAGTCGGCGTTCCCAGCTGCAGTAAGATCTGAGGTCCGATGATACCGGCCAGTGCGAAACCGATAAACATGATGCCGTAGTTTACGCCGTTGTTCTTCGGTCCGAACTGTTCTGCGCAGAACCCAGGATATACGCCCATGAAGGATCCGAATGCCAGACCTACCAGGCAGATACCGACGATGAAGAGTGCTACGGAGCTTGCTACGGCGCAGATGATCAGACCTACGATACCGATGCAGATCATAATCGTCAGCGTATTGATACGTCCGAGTTTATCGGAGATCGTACCGCAGCCGACACGGCCGAGCGCGTTGAACAGAGCCAGAACGGTAACCGCAGTCGCTGCAAGCGCAACTTCCGCACCGAGGTCGGTAACCAGCGTACGGCAGTTGGAGATCAGCATCAGGCCGAATGTAGCGCCTGCCATCATCATGATCAGCATAACGTAGAAGATCGGGTCAGCAAGCATCTGCTTCCAGTTCTTGCTCTCCGGAGCCTTCATACCTGCTTTCGGTGCAGGTGGCTGATAACCGTCAGGAACAAAACCTACCGGGCATCTCGTGATGAAGAACGCGCCGACACAGATAACTACGAGATATACGATACCGAGTACCTTGAACGTGTTGAGTACCGTGTCCGCATTGACGATGTTCTGGATGATCAGCGGAAGAATTACGGAACCGAGACCGTAAGTCGCCGTCGTCAGACCGCCGGCCAGACCTGCCTTGTCCGGGAAGAACTTGACAGAGTTACCGATCGTACATCCATAGACGAGACCCATACCGAGACCCATCAGAACGCCGTATCCGAGAACTACCATCATCGGACTCGTCGCGCAGCCTGCTACAAATACGCCGCCGCCGAAGAAGATACCGCCGATGAAGATAGACCACTTCGGACCGATATTATCGTTGATATAACCTCCGATGATCATCGGAATAGGTCCGAGGGAATTTGCCAGTGTAAATGCCCACGTCAGCGTTGCAGCCGGAGCTGTGAAACCGATGCTTTCAAAGTGCTCGGACAGAGCAGGAGAAAACATGGACCACGCATAGCCGGTACCGATCATGATGTTGATGATACAGCTGATCGTCAGAACAACCCATCTTTTCTTTGTCAGATTTTGATTCTCACTCATTTGAAAACTCTCCTTTTCATAAGAATGGCACATCGATTAGTGATGTGAAAAAAGTGCGTTTTACAATTACCAAAACGATAATCGTGTCTAACAAAAGAATCATATTATAAAATTATAAAGGTCCGCGAAACTGCATTTGTCTAAATGTCACAATCTGCGGCATCGACCCGCGCAATTTCTGTAGTCATTATAATGCTTTGTCTGACAACTGTATAGTATACCAAAGTATATTTTTTTCATTTTCAAACTTTCTGTTTCCATGCAGGATGCTGTATACCCAGAAATTTCAACGTTTTTCCGATTTGTGCAAAATGACATATCATAATTTGTATACAAATATTTTTTCTACATACTGATGCATTTTACGAGGGCCGCTCTGTTCGTAATGCCCAAACGCGCATAAATATTAGAGAGACTCTTTTTTACGGTAATCTCCGCGATATTCAGCGCTCTGGCGATCTCTACGTTCGTCTTTCCCTCAGAAACCAGAAGAGCAATCTCCTGTTCCCGTTTTGTCAGAATGCTCAAAGGAGAATTTTTCTCGTCGCCGATGACAGCTGACAGATTCTGGCTGTTCTCTCTGTAGATGCGTCTTACTTCCTCCGTAAACAGATACGACTCCTGCTCCTGAAAAAGATCATCCAGAATAGGAATAAACTCTTTTCCGTTTTCCACAAACGGCAGATACAGACGATCTTTCAGAGACAGGGATATCGCCTTTTCCGCCTCCTGCCGCGCCTCTTCTGAAAGTTTCAGCTTACGGTATGCCACTGCAGAATAAATATGAATATAGATCTCTGTCAGAAGATTCGGAAATTCCCTTGCTCCGTCCAGAAAGCGATCCGCTTCTCCCAGCAGCTGTGTATACTTTTCCTGTTCCAGCAGAATCCTGCCATAAACAATGTAGACAAAATTAAAAGCGGGATGATAAATGCTCGCCTCTTCAAATTTGCCCTCCGCGATCCACTCCTCGATGGAGTCCAGACGGTGAAACATCGAATAGATAAAAGCCTGGCACAGATCTGCTGTATGCATGAACAGATACCGCTTGCTGTCGATGACGGCCTCTTTCAGATCCCGGAGAACTGACAGCCCTTTCTTCATATCGCCCCGCACCATCAGAATCCGCGTCTGAAGAAACAGAGCACATACGAGAATACCTGTCTGACTCTCCTCCCTGGCCATGCTCAGAGCCTTATAGGCCAGAATTTCCGCCTGGTCAAAATTTCCCCGGAAATACTCCAGCTCTGCCTGCAGAACGTAATCCGCTCCGTATCCGTTTTTATATGTCAGCCTGTAGTATACTTCCCGGCTCTCATGCATCTTGCGCACCAGTTCATCAGCCGTTCCCGGTTCCCGGAAAAACATGTGAAAGACAGAGGGAGAACCGTACGTCCAGCTCCCGTTGTTTCCTTCCAGAAGTGATGCCCTTGAAAGCTGACCTGCCGCTTTCTGCTGGTACTTTGTCATCCGGTCGATATCGTTATAGGAAAGAAAGCTGAGAAGCATGAAATATTCTCCCCGCAGCTCTTTTTTCCTGCTCTCCGACAGAGATTCTTTTTCAAAGTAGTCCTTAAGTCCCTGCATCGTCTCGCGAAGCAGTTCTTTTTCATTCATCATGGACAGCTGCTTCGCGAAAAGCAGATTCGCCATGGGATGCTTCATGCGGATCGCCTTCGGACATTTCTCAAATCCTGAGATCATGTGTTTTCTGCTTCTGGCCGACAGCCCTCCGGCCTTGTCCCGTTCAAAAGCCTTCAGCATCTCATCGTAATCGCGGCTGCGATAATAATAGAGCGTCGCGAAATAATATTCCCGGTTCAGATAATACCAGTCCGCACCGTTCCGATATACCTCATCGATATAATCCTGCTCCTGTTCCCCGAGCTTCGTCAGCAGAAAATCAGCAAACAGATTGTGGATATGATAGATTCTCGCTCTGGCATCCAGACGGATAAAGCTGTTGGCTTCCACAATATCATCGAGGATGCCGGACGGATCCGCTTTCCGCCGGATAAACCGTGCCTGCTCTCTCGTAAATTCCCGGAAAATACTGATGCGCAGCAGGAAATCGCGCTGATCCTCCGTATAATTTTCGTACAGAGATCCCTCAAAGAGGCGGAATATATCATCATCAGCCGAAAATTCCCCGCTCTCGGCGTAGCGCAGAAGAGACATGTACAATGCGCTGATCCATCCCTCCGTAATCCGAAAAACAGTCTTCCGCTCTCCGGATGTCAGTTTCAGCCCGCAGGCCGCAAAATAACTTCCGCACTCCTCCTCGCTGAGACGGAAATCTTTTTCCGTCAGAGTCAGAAGCAGCCCTTTGAGTTTCAGTTCTTCTCTGCTGCTGTCGAACCGGTTCCTTCCTATCAGAACGATATGCAGGTTCGGAATATTTCCCCGGGCCACCAGTTCGAAAAAGCGGTTTAACTCTTCGGAAGCCACCTGCTGATAATCATCTATAATCAGCAGCGTATCGCGTCCGACAGAGGCCGTGCTCATCAGCTGTACCGCCATACAGGCCAGTACGCTGTCATTCGGACAGCCTACCGCGGTCAGTTCCTGTGCGATATCGGCATCGATGGCGGAAAAGGAACGGCAGAACTGTGCCCAGAAATAATCGGGAGAAGGATCCAGAACCGACTGCCAGATATACGCCAGATCATTTTCTTTCAGGTAGGATCTCATGCCCATTGTCTTTCCGTATCCCATCGGCGCCTCGATAACGGACAGGGGATAATCGGCAATCCGGCCGAGCTTCGACGCCAGACGCCGCGTAACATACATCTTTGACGGATTTATTTTTATCTTTTTCATCATAGACTGTTGCTCTCCTGATCGCGGATATACTGCATATATCCGAAAGTATATCTATGAGTATATCATATTTTGATTCTGAGCACACAGGCAAAAAAAATTTTTCTTCTTCCCGGCTCTGCACCGTTATTTTAAGATCCGCTTCAGAAAGGAGGTTCCGATCTCCGGTCCTCTCACGCCGAGATATTCGCAGACAGATGCTCCTACGTCGGCAAAAGTACTGAGAGTTCCCAGATTTATATTTTCTCTGACTTTCGGACCGAAAATCAGGAGCGGAACATATTCTCTCGTGTGATTCCATCCTGTATGGACCGGATCATTTCCGTGATCCGCGCAGAGAATGAGGATATCATTTTCCCGCATTCTTTTCATGACAGAAGGTATCATGGCGTCCAGTTCCTCCAGCGCCCGCCCGTACCCCTCCGGTTCTCTCCGGTGGCCGTACATGGAATCGAAATCGATGAGATTTGTAAAAATCAGACCACGGCTGCAGGATTCCATATATTCCGCTGTCCTGTAGATTCCATCCTCATTTCCGCTGGTATACACTGAAGATGTAATTCCTCTGCCGTTAAAAATGTCGTGAATCTTTCCCACAGCACAGACTTCCTGTCCTGCAGCGGCGATATAATCGAGAATTGTCTCTTTCGGCGGATCAAAGGTATAATCATGACGCCCGCTGATTCTGATGTAGCTTCCATCCTTTTCGATGAACGGCCTGGCGATCACTCTTCCGACCAGCCATTCCCCCACCAAAAGCTCTCTGGCAGTTTCGCAGTATTCATACAGTGTTTCCATAGGAATGACTTCCACATTTGCCGCAATCTGAAAGACACTGTCGGCGGAAGTGTAGACGATGGGATATCCCGTCTCTCTGTGCTTTTCTCCCAGAACCCGGATAATCTCCGTTCCGGATGCCGAATAATTTCCCAGGACTTTCCGTCCGATCCGCTGTTCCAGCAGATCGATAAATTCCTTCGGAAAACCGTGTTCCGTAAACGTGCGGAAAGGTTCGTCCATTCTGATGCCGCAGAGCTCCCAGTGACCTGTGATCGTATCTTTGCCTTCCGACAGTTCCGCCATTCTCGCATAGGATCCGCGCACTGTGCCGTGGTACGGAGCAATCGATACGCCTTCAATGGAAGAAAGACCCAGCGCCGACAGATTCGGCAGCGACAGACCGGGATACCGGGAATAGATATGGCCGAGAGTATCCGCCCCCTCATCTCCATAACGCCCGGCATCCGGAAGAGCTCCCGCTCCGACGCTGTCCATGACGATCAGTATTACCCTGTTCTGTTCATTCATGCTCTGTTTCTCCTGTTGTCTCCGTTTCTGCAATGCATACAGGCCGGAAGTGCAGATAATCGCACGACACCAGCCGATATTCGATACCTCTGCTGATTCCCGTAAAAGCATTGCGATGTGCTGTCTGCCCGTGCAGATGTCCGAAAATCACTTTTTCCACACCGAATTCCTCCAGTATCTCCGTGAAACCTGTCCTTCGATGCCGCCGCTCGACAGGCGGATAATGCACTGCTGCAATGATCCGTTTTCTGCCGTCCCGCTTCGCCGATTCCAGAGACAATCTCAGTCTTCCCAGTTCTCTCTGATAGATCTTTTCATCATGCGCACTCCACTCCGCACAGGATTCCGGAATATCCCATCCCCGCGTTCCGCAGATGGCGATATCACCTGCTGCATAATAGGTATTCTGTATGAAAAACATGTCATCATACAATGCATTCAGTTTTTTAGAGGTAGTCCACCAGAAATCGTGATTTCCCTTAAACAGAACTTTCGTCCCCGGCAGATCGTGGATCCATCGGAAATCTTCCTCTGTCGAATCTTTTCTCAGTCCCCAGGAAATATCTCCGGGAATAACGACGATATCATTTACAGATACGCACTGCAGCCAGTTTTCGCGGATTCTGGCATCGTGATTTTTCCATTCTTTTCCAAATACATCCATCGGTTTATTGCTGGAAAAGGAAAGGTGTAAATCTGAAATCGCATATATTTTCATTTTTCTCCTGCTATTTTCTCCCCGGTCCGTCAGCTGTTTCAATCTTCCGGCTGTGCTGTACGCTTTCTGTCCTTTCTGCGCCGGCAAAATCTCCTCCCTTTTCTTCCGAACAGAACGAGGACCGCGATCAGAGCGGAACCTGCCGTAACAGCTGCCATACCCGCAGGCGGACGGCTTCCGTTGCTGATATGATGAAGTATCCTGAGAAATTGTTCCCATATGGTGCTCATCCAGGTAACTTCCGACGCTTCCCGTTCGGCTAAAATTTCCGAGATCTCGTCCTGCGTCTGTCCGACCGGCTCCCGGTCAAAGGTAACTTCCCCGTAGGCCCCGGTCTCTTCCATACGTTTCTCATGCGAGCTGTCATACTCTCCGTTCTGAACGAGATATATCTCGCTGGACGCCACTTCTATTTTCTCCAGATCTTCCGAAGAGATATCTTCCGGCAGAAAGATTGCCCAGGGACGATAAGAGATGAAGAAATTATTCCACTGATAAGTCTCATATGCGCTCATATCCGGCTCGATGATAATATTTTCATAGCCGATCCTCGCCGCCGTTTCATAATGTTCCATATCAGAAGCCGCCCAGATACATCTTTCCGTGGAAATATCCTCCTGCCGCATCATTTCATGCAGCTCGAGATAAAGCGCTGATATGCCGTCCGTCACTTCGAGATACAGTGCTGATGTGCTGTCCGGCATATCGCCTTCCTCTTCCGTCAGAGAAATAAGCGCAGAAGACGTCTCCTTCACGTCCCCGTCCGGCGCAATACCATTCTCCCCGACAGGTGCCTCAACGCCATTCAGAATCAGAACCGCATCTTCATGTTCTTTCATCCATTCACAGACCTGGCTGAGACTCATGAGATTTCTCCTGCTGTACTGCGTACCGTTCTCATCCGATGCTCCGGATGCGATGACAGCATCATAAGATGAATCCGACGCCACGTTCACTTCGAGATAGCGATATCCCCTGTCATACGCCCGGCTTACTGCTTCTTCCGCGTCTCTGCCCGCTGATTCCGAAAGAGATGACAGCGGCATGAAGATGCGAAGAGGTTTTCCGCTGCTCTCCATTCCGGAAAGGATCTGCTCTACCGTCATCCCTTTATTGAGAGCCTTGTCCAGCACATCGTACTGCAGATAAAACTCTGACAGGCTGGCATATTCCTTCGATCGGAGAACCTCTTCTTCATGATCCGATACATCCGCCTGCCTTCCGCTGTCGATCTCCCAGGCCTGGCTGTGACTGTATACTCCGTCATTGGAATAGCTGAAAAGGATATCATCACTGATGAAAGAGCCGGAATTCAGAAACTGCTCTATCGCCACAAATCCGCTGTCGGCGGTAAACAGATTCTGTCCCAGGTAGATCGTATCCAGCGTCGGTATTCCAAGAAGATATGCCACGGTAGGCATGAAATCCAGCTGGCCGCCTGCCGTACTGATCGTCTCATTGACTCCGCTGCCCGGGATATTGATTATCAGCGGAATATTGAAGTGCTGCTGATAGCCGTAGTCTTCTCCCAGTATATCGCTCATCGCCTCGCGGATATCCGGATCCGTGCAGGAAAGCCCGTAATGATCTCCGTACAGACAGATAATACTGTTCTCATAGAGTCCCGCCGCTTTCAGCTCGTCAAAAAACTGCTCCAGCGCCTCATCCACATAGCGCACCGTATTGAGATAATCTCCGACGATCGTTCCCTCCTCAGAGGGACGCAGATCGATATGGCAGTTTTCTTCGCTCTGCTGAAAAGGATGATGGCCGGAGAGTGTGATCATGAACGAATAAAACGGCTGAGAAAGTGTCTTCATCGCTTCAATGGACTGACTGTAAAAACTTTTATCATTGACGGAAACGACACTCCATCCCGTATAATCCTCATCCTTCTCATAGTAGTCGCTGTTGAAAAAATGATCAAATCCCAGCGACGGATACATATTCTCTCTGTTCCAGAAGGTCTTCTCATAAGCGTGCATAGCCGCGGTCTCATACCCCAGATCTTTCAGAATCACAGGCAGTCCCCGGAAATAGTTCTGCGTATACAGCGTATAGGTATAACTGTCCAGCGTTCCGAGAATGGAATTATTTGTAGCGAACTCAGCATCTGAAGTATTTCCGCTGCCCACCTGATAATAATAGTGATCGAAGTACACCGTCTCCCCGTCATTGATCAGGCTGTTCAGAAACGGCGTCAGCTCCTGACCGTTATATTCCAGATTGATAGCAAAATTCTGAAAAGCCTCCAGCTGAATGACGATCAGATTCCGCCCTTCCGCTGCCCCGAACAGATCTCCGTCCAGAGACTGCTCATATGTTCCTGTGGAAATATAATATGACTGCTCACTGTCGTCCACATCCGCCACTCCAAGAACATCTCTCATATGATAGGCCCCCAGCTCCTGAGCGGATACGGAGGCCACAAAATCGGATCCCAGCGGATTGAGAATCAGAAACAGGACAAGAAAGCAGGATGCAAAGACTTTCAGCGTCTTGGAACCGTCATGCTTCCTGTCCGCCTTCTGCCTCTCGTATTCCGTCTTTGCTTCTGCCCGCTCCGGATCCTTCTTTCTGCGCCTGTGCGCGACTGCCAGCGCTATGATGATCATCGCGAGATCGGCGAATAAAATAAAGTACTGCGGTTTGATCAGTTCCTGAATCGATGTGGTTATATTTCCGATCATCTTCGCGGAATTGAGAATTTTTATCGTCAGATAAGAATTGTAATAACCGTGATACAGAACATCTGAAAACATCAGCAGCGTGATCAGCACATACAGTACTGTGGGAATTACCTTATTTTTAAAAATGCAGAAGATAAAAAATACAAACAGACAGCTGAACAGACATACCCAGCCCAGATTGTTCGATACGTCCATAAACAGATAGAAACAGACGTATTTTACCGGAACGAGAGCCGCCGCAATCAGAGCGAGTATTCCGTATCTTTTCATAAAATCTCTCAGGAATTTTCTGCCGGTTCCCTTCTGAACCGTCTCATTTTTTCGCATTCCGTAACTACCTTTCTCTCTCCTCTGCCTGCAGTATCCGCGGACTAAAAAACAGGCCGCCGCGAAATACGCCGCTTGCCGCAGGCCTTTAACGTCTATTATACCCAGATTTCCGTCCTTTGACAATCCGAGCGTAACGGGAAGAGTATCATGCGAAAAAATAACTCCACACTCGCAGTTCCTGTACATTTCACAACAGAAAAAGGACGTTCGGAAACCCGA
>CAJFPD010000111.1 GCA_904398315.1 Candidatus Alangreenwoodia gallinarii
GAGGAGAATGAAAAACAGCACAGGCGATGAGGAGGATCACGCATCGTCCGTTCTTCGTTCGGCGGCCGCCGTGAAAGGGCGGCGTCTTGCCGTTATTCTGTTTGCGCTGTGTTTTCTGGCCGGAGGACTGAGGTACGAATGGGCGGACAGGTATGTCTCCGTCTTTTCCGGACTGGAGGGAGAGAATGTCACAGTGAGCGGCCGCGTCCTTTCCGCTGCGCCGGACGGGGAGGACCGGGCGGTTCTCGTCGTGGATGCTGTTCCTGCGGGAAACGGAATGGCCGGAGAAAATACAGGGGATGGGACGGCCGGAGAGACTGCGGAAGCCGGGTCGTTCCGGGAACAGGAGGAAACCGGAGAACGACGCGGCAGAAGTGAGAAACTGCAGGTGACGGTGGAGGGCGGCGTGGAGGAGATCAGCGGGATCAGCAGTCTGACCGGATGGAGCGTGACGGTGAGAGGCGTCGTATACAGTCCCTCGGAGGCGGGAAATCCCGGAACTTTCGATTATGCGCGGTATCTTCGGACCAGAGGAATTCACATGACGATGTACGCGCAGACGGATGACCTGCGGAGGCTGGAAAGACCGTCGGGGATCTTTTATGTGCTGGAACGTCTGGCATATCTGAAATCCGTATATCTGTCGGAGACGGAGCGCTGTATGAGCGGCGAGGCTGCGGCTCTGCTGACGGGGATTATGTTCGGAGACAAAAACGATCTGGATGAAGCAGAATATGAGGATTTTCAGAAAAACGGAATCGCACATCTTCTGGCCGTCTCGGGAATGCATATCTCGCTGATATACGGGATTCTGAATATCCTGTTCCGCAGGCCGAAAGGTCTTGCGGGCAATCTGCCCATAGCCGCTATTCTCATCATGTATACGGCCATGTGCGGATTTTCACCGTCCGTCGTGAGAGCGGTGATCATGATTCTGATTCATATCGCAGCGAAGATAACCTTCCGGAGATATGATTTCCTTTCGAGCATTTCCGCCTGCGCTTTCTGTATGCTGTTGTACCGGCCGTGGATGCTGTTTTCCGCAGGATTTCAACTGTCATTTCTGGCTGTTCTGACGCTCAGCATCGTCATTCCGAAAGGAGGCGGATACCGGAACAGCGAGATTCCTGAGGAAGAACGGAAAAAAGACGGACAAGTATCCGGGGAAGGAAAGAAGGACAGCGGAAGAGCCGGAAACAGAAGGCTTGTATCTTTGGAGCAGAGAGAATGGCTGAAAAACAGTGTACGGGGCCAGATTCAGGGAACTGTCCTGATGCAGCTGGGAATGCTGCCCCTCAGCTTATATCATTTTCACTATATTTCCATAGGGGCATTTTTTCTCAATATTCCTGCCATCGCACTGTCGGATCTGATCGTGCCGGCGGGTGCAGCTCTGGTTCCGCTGACTGTCGTGACGGGAGGAACGGGCCTGCCGCCGGGGATCGGAAGTCTGGCGGAAGGACTGCTGGTGTTTGTGTGCCGCATGGAGGAAATGCTGCTTTCCGCTCTGACAGAGCTGAACAGCGTGCTGGCCGGTACTCCGCTGTCGTACCGTTATATGGCATCGCCGCCGGACGCCGTCTTTTTCCTCTATTACTTCGCTCTGTTTTTTCTCTGCAGCGAGGCGGGAAGAGCTCTTGTGAAAAAATCGGTAAAAAAGGCAGCAGCCGTTCTGGCAGCCGGTGCGCTGGTCTGTCTGGCGGCAGGAACCTTTCTGCAGTGGGATATGGCGAGGGCGGATCTGATTTTCGTGGACGTGGGTCAGGGAGACTGCGCCCACCTGAAGGCGGACGGAAATATCGATCTGATGTTTGACAGCGGAGGCAGTGATACTTACGATGTGGGAAAAAATACGCTGATTCCGTATTTTTTGTCAAACGGCGTGGCGGATATCGATCTGGCCGTCATAAGTCATCTTCATCAGGATCACTGCGGAGGACTGCGGACGATGACGGAAGGTGTCGGGGTGAAAAAAATGCTGCTGTCCGCCGCATATGAATCGCGTGCGGAGGAGATTTCCGGAGAATTCGGAATCCCTCGGGAAGATATCATTTTTGCCGCGGCCGGCGATATACTGGATATCGGCGGCGTGAGGCTCACTGTACTGAAGCCGGACCGCGCTTCTGCGGAAGCATATGAAAGACTGCTGCAGGACAGTGAGGATGAGAATGAACTCTGTCTGATCGTCCGGGCGGAATACCGGGGAGGAAGTGTCCTTTTCACCGGGGATATCGACGCTTCTTATGAGAAGGAGCTGGCGGAGCGGTATGGCACGGAAGGAGAGTCCGCTCAGAAACTTACCATCCGTTCCGATATTCTGAAAGTGGCGCATCACGGCAGCCGGTATTCGTCCTGTGAAGAATTTTTATCCGCCGTCTCCCCGAAAGCGGCCGTCATACAGGTGGGCAGAAATTATTACGGACATCCTGCAAAAGAGGCGATCGACAGACTGCGAAATTCGGGCGCCGAGGTGTTCCGAAACGATCTGCAGGGGGCAATTTTCTTCCGGTTCGGAAAAAATTCTGACGTTCTGACTTTCCGAAAAAGATGACACTGAAAGAAAATACAATAATTACTTGGCAGACGAAGTATCTTTGTATGTTGACGGAGAATAGTTTGTGATATAATAAACAAACAGAATATCAGATTTCACATACCATATGGACGGGGGTTTTTCATAATGAACGACTGGAAGACTATGTACAGGGAGAAGCTCTGCACAGCTGACGAAGCGGTAGGCCTGATCCGTGACGGAGAACGCGTTCTCGTGGGAGGTGTGGCGGCACGGCCGGAGGAACTGATCCGGGCGCTGGTGCGAAACGCGCCCTCCTTCCGCGGTGTACGCATCATGCACGGCCTGAGTTCGGGCGGAGAAGAATATACCGATGAGAAATACAGGGATAATTTTATCTTTGAAACGCTGTTCGTATCTTCTTCCACAAGAAAAGCCGTAAACGAGGGGCGGGCGTCTGTCTATCCGTGTTATTACTACGAAATCGGCCATCTGCTGAAGGACGGGGATATACCGGTGGACGTCTTCATGTTTCAGGCTTCGCCGCCGGATGAACACGGATACTGCAGCTGCGGTCTCATGGCGGATTTCATCCGGGAGGGCATCGAGACGGCGGATCGGGTAATCCTGCAGGTCAACAGAAATATGCCGAGAAATTTCAGCCTGGATACGGTCATTCATGTCAGCGAGGCGGACAGAATTGTAGAATATGATGATCCGCTTCCCGTTTTTCCGCGCACGAAGATCACCGATGTGGAGAGGAAAATCGGTGAAAACTGTGCGACGCTGGTGGAGGACGGCAGTACGATTCAGATCGGGATCGGATCGATTCCGGACGCTGTCTGTGAAGCGCTGAAGGGAAAGAAGAATCTCGGCGTTCATTCGGAGCTGATTTCTGACGGTATTATGGATCTGTACAAATCCGGTGCTATCACCAATCTGGAAAAATCGAGGGAGAAACGGACGATGGTTGCTGTCTTTCTCATGGGCACGCAGGAGCTGTACGATTTTGCCGACAATAACCGTGCGCTGACGCTGCGGCGGGCGGCCTATGTCAACGGGCCTTTCACCATCGGCAAATGTTCGAAGCTGGTATCCATCAACACCTGCATCGAGGTGGATCTGATGGGGCAGGTGGTTTCCGGCTCTTCGGGGCTGCGCAATATCAGCGGTTCGGGCGGGCAGCTGGATTTCATACGGGGTGCGGCCATATCGGTGGACAGAAAAGGAAAGGCGATCATCGCTATGACATCTGTCCACGAAAAGAACGGTGTCCGGACTTCCAGAATTAAGCCTTTCATCACGGAAGGATCATCGGTAACCGTTCCCCGGCAGGATGCCGAATATTTCGTGACGGAGTACGGAATCGCCAATGTCCGGGGAAAGACGCTGAAGGAGCGGGCACGGGCTCTCATTGAAATCGCTCATCCGGATTTCCGTCCGGAACTCATCAGAGAATATGAGCGGCGTTTCAAGGTGCAGTATTAGCGGTATGATGCGGAGATGACAGGATATTATTCAAAATCGAAAAAACAGGAACCTCACAGCTATAAGCGGATACAGTCGGAACTGGCAGAGGGAAGCCTGAAAAATATTCTGCTGTTTTACGGCAGGGAAAAGTATCTGATACGCTGGGCCTGCGGAAGAGTGAAGGAGACATTCGTGCAGCCGGCGTCCGAATTTTTCGACTTTGTACGCATCGACGGTACAGCGGCGGATGCAGAGGAGATCATCGGTGCCTGTGAGACGATGCCGATGCTTTCGGAGCGGAAGGTCATTCTGGTAGAGGATTTCGACGAATCGGAGGGCCGGGGGGAGCGGATCGCGGAATATCTGAAGGAATTTCCGCCTCACGCTCTTCTTCTCCTGCTCTGCGATGCGCCGGATAAGAGAAAAAAGCTGTACAAGGCAGCTGCAAAATACGGAAGCACCTACGATTTTGACAGGCTTCCGGCTCCTCTGCTCCGCTCCTTTCTGTCGAAGCGGTTCCGGGCTGCCGGGAAGACATTTGATCCGGATCTGACGGGTCTGTTTATCGATCTTTCCGGTTATTATGACCGCGATTCGGATTATACGCTGGACAATCTGGTCAACGACGCGGCTAAGGTGACGGCTCTCAGCGAAAGCAGGATTACGGCGGAGGACATTGAAAACGCGGTGGCGGGCAATATCGCCCGGGATGTTTTCGCCTTCAGCGATGCCCTCACATCGGGAAACAGAGGAGAGGCGCTGCGCATGCTCCGCTCGCTTCTGGAATACGGGGAAAATGTCTTCAAGCTGCTGGGTCTGATCTGTTCTCAGTATGAGACGATTCTGGCGGTCAGCGAAATGCGCGGTGACGGACTCAGTCTGACGCAGATGAAGTCTGTTCTCGGTATTCACGAATTCCGCATCAGGAAGGCGCTGGGTCCGGCTTCCAGATGCGATGCCGGAAAGCTCCGGCGGACGCTGATGAAAGCCTATGAGGCGGAGAGAAAGATCAAGACAGGTACTGCCGATCCGGAGACGGCACTGGAACTGTTTGTGGCGGAAGCGTAGTATGCGTTTGGAGCATATCCTCAGAGAAAGCGTGATCTGCGGCAGATGGATATCCGCGGCAGAAGCGTGTGCGTAAGAATGCAGAGAAGAAAGATAGACAAAGCCGCTGTGCGGTAATACAATATTCGGAAATAAATCTTTTTGTGGTAATCATCCGGCAACGGGGAGGAATCAATGGAAAAAAAACATATCAATACAAACTGCATACAGGCGGGGTATACCCCGAAAAACGGAGAACCCCGCGTTCTTCCGATCTACCAGTCGACGACTTATAAATATGATACCAGCGAGGAAATGGCTAAGCTGTTCGATCTGGAGGCGGAAGGTTATTTTTACACGAGACTGCAGAACCCGACAAACGATGCGGTGGCGGCGAAGATCGCAGCTCTCGAGGGCGGCACGGCGGCGATGCTCACTTCATCCGGGCAGGCGGCCAACTTCTTTGCCATCTTCAATATCTGCAGCGCAGGGGAGCATGTGGTGAGTTCCTCGGCGATTTACGGCGGGACGTTCAATCTTCTGAATGTGACCATGCGGAAGATGGGAATCGAAGTCACCTTCGTGGAGCCGGACTGCACAGAGGAGGAACTGGAGAATGCCTTTCAGGAAAATACGAAATGCGTCTTCGCAGAGAGCATCTCCAATCCGTCCATGGTAGTGCTGGATTTCGATAAATTTGCGGCTGCGGCACACCGTCACGGGGTACCGTTCATCGTGGATAACACGTTCCCGACGCCGGTAAACTGCCGTCCCTTCGAGTGGGGTGCGGATATCGTGACGCACAGCACTACGAAATATATGGACGGACACGCCACCAGCGTGGGCGGAGCCATCGTCGAATCCGGAAAATTCGACTGGATGGCTCACCGCGACAAATTTCCGGGCATGACGGAGCCGGATGAATCCTATCACGGACTCGTATATTCCGAGGCTTTCGGAGAAAAGGCGTTTATCACGAAGGCTACCGCGCAGGTCATGAGAGATCTGGGCTCGATTCCGTCGCCTCACAACGCCTTTCTGCTGAATATCGGCCTGGAGACGCTGTTTCTGCGGATGAAGCGCCATTGCGAAAATGCACAGGCTGTGGCGGAATATCTCGAAAAGCATGAAAAAGTGGCCTGGGTGGAGTATCCCGGACTGAAGAGCAGTAAAAATTATGCTCTGGCGCAGAAATATATGCCGAACGGTACCTGCGGTGTCATTTCCTTCGGCGTGAAGGGCGGAAGAGAAGCGGCAACTGTCTTCATGGACAGCCTGAAGATGGCAGCTATCGTCACTCACGTGGCGGATGCGAGAACCTGCGTCCTGCATCCCGCGAGCACGACACACCGGCAGCTCAGCGATGTTCAGCTGGAGGAAGCCGGCGTATCGCCGGATCTCGTGCGGCTGTCGGTGGGGCTGGAATATGTGGATGATATCATCGCGGATATCAGCCAGGCACTCGATCAGATATAGGATCGGATATGGGTTCAGCCGCGGAAAGCGGCTCTGAGGAACGGAGGATGCCAGAAATGGAAGACTGGAAAAAGATATACCAAGAACGGCTCTGCACAGCGGAGGAAGCCGTCAGCCTGATCAAATCCGGAGATCACGTCGTCTTCGGCCACTGCGCGGCCGAGCCTGCGGTGCTGATCGACGCGATGGTCGCCAACGCGGATGCCTACCGTAATGTACATATTCATCATATGCAGACTCTGGGGCCCGGAAAGTATGCACAGCCGCAGTATAAGGATAATTTTCACTTTGACGGATGGTTTCTGAGCCCGTCCACCAGAAAATGTGTCAGTGACGGTTACGGAGATGTGACGGTAAATCATTACTACCAGGCGACACAGTTTTTCGAGGACGGAACATTCCGGGACGATGTCATGCTCGTCATGGTCTCACCGCCCAATGAGAAAGGATATGTATCCATCGGCGTATCGGTGGATTACACGAGACCGGCGGTGGATAACGCGAAGATTCTCATCGCCCAGGTGAACCGGAATCTGCCGTTTACCTTCGGAGATACGCTGATCCATGTGAGCAGAATCGACCGTTTTGTAGAAGCGGATCAGGATCTGTACGAGCTGCCGCCTCCGCGGATCGGCGATGCGGAGATGGCTATCGGCGAATACTGCGCATCTCTCATTCCTGACGGAGCAACGATCTCTCTGGGAATCGGCTCCATCCCGGATGCGGTATGCAGATTTCTGGGCAACAAGAAGGATCTGGGCGTCTTTTCCGATATGTTTTCCGACGGCGTCGTCCAGCTGTATGAAGAGGGCGTCATTACCAATAAATACTGCACGACGGATCCCGGCGTGATGGCGGTGTCCTTCGTCATGGGCACGAAGAAACTGTACGATTTCGTGGACCGCAATCCGGCAGTGTCGTTCCGCACGGCGGAATATGTCAATCATCCGTACATGATCGCCCAGCAGTCCCAGATGTGTATCGTTAATTCCAGCGTCGGCGTGGATCTGATGGGTCAGATCGTATCGGCCAGTATCGGAGAGTATCAGTTCAGCGGAGTGGGCGGTCAGCCGAGCCTGATCCGGGGAGCCACGATGTCCCGCGACCGGAAGGGCAAGGGCATCATCGCCATGACGGCCAGCGTTCCCGACTTTTCCGGAAAACTGGTGTCGAAGATCACGCCGTTTATCGCTCACGGCGCGGAAGTCAGCATGACGCGGGAGGACGTGTGCTATGTGGTGACGGAGTTCGGCATCGCCAGACTGAAGGGGAAGTCTCTGGAGGATCGGGCGAAGGAACTGATCCGCATCGCCGATCCGCGGTTTCAGGATGAGCTCATCGAAGAATATGAAAAACGGTTTCGCCATCGCTTTCCGAGGAAAGGCTGACGGAGGCGACGGCGGCCGGAAGAGAAAAGCGGCAAAGAGAAAAGCGGCAAACGGATAAGAGACAGCGTCTGATCCTGTACACCGGAAAAGACGCGAAAAAAGGCCGGAGGACAATTCCTCCGGCCTTTCTTTGGCGCCGCTATTTCGTTTCTTCGGCGCTGTCATTTTCGTTCTCTGCGCGGCCGCCGTTTTGTTGTTCCGCGTTTTTTTCAAGACTGCCGATCTTTTTCTGCATCTCGGCGGCGTGATGCTTGATTCTGTCAAAGCTCTCCTCACTGATGACGTGTTCGATGCGGCATGCGTCCTCCGTGGCTGTCTTCGGATCGACACCGATATTGATGAGGTATTCGCTCAGAAGAACGTGCCTCTCATAAATCGTGCGGGCGATGCGTTCTCCCTCCGGCAGCAGTGTGATCAGGCCGGTGGAATCCATTTCGATCAGACCGTTTTCCCTGAGTTTCTTCATGGCGACGCTGATGCTCGGTTTGGAGAAATTGAGCTCGTTGACGATGTCGATGGAGCGCACCTGACCGAGACGCTGTTTCAGGATCAGTATGGTTTCCAGATAATTTTCGGCCGATTCCTGTATTTTCATAAAAAATACCTCCGTCTTGTTTCCGATGTGTCTCCGCGAGACGGTGCTCAGGACTGGGAATGTTCAAATCTCGCCTTGGAAGCGCGGCTCTTCGCTCTGTCCTGATTATTGAGGATCGATTTTCTGAGCCGGAGATGTTTCGGCGTCACTTCGAGAAGCTCGTCGTCGGCGAGAAATTCGAGACACTGCTCGAGACTCATCTTTTTTGCTGGTATGAGCCGGAGGGCTTCCTCACTTCCTGCGGCTCTCATATTCGTAAGATTTTTCTTTTTGCACACATTGACATTGATATCTCCGGCTTTCGGAGCTACGCCCACGATCATTCCCTCGTATACGGGAACGCCGGCCTCTACGAAGAGAGTGCCGCGATCCTGCGCATTGAAGAGGCCGTATGCATTTGTTTCGCCTGTCTCAAATGCCACCAGACTGCCGGTGGATCTTCTGGCAACTTCTCCTTTGAAAGGAGCGTAGCTGTCGAAGACGGAGGCCATGATGCCCTCTCCGCGGGTATCGGTGAGAAACTCGTTGCGGTAGCCGAAGAGTCCTCTGGAAGGTACGAGAAATTCCAGCTTCATGCGGCTGCCCACCGGTGCCATCTGTACCATCTCCCCTTTCCGGGATCCCAGCTTTTCGATGACAGCTCCCACCGCATTTTCCGGAACGTCGGCCACAAGTCTCTCGACAGGTTCGCAGAGGACGCCGTCGATGGTTTTTGTCAGGACGCGGGGAGGGGATACGGCAAATTCATATCCTTCGCGTCTCATGTTTTCCATGAGAATCGACAGATGCATTTCGCCGCGGCCGGCCACGTTGAACGCATCGGTGGAATCCGTTTCGGTGACTCTCAGAGAGACGTCCTTCAGCGTTTCACGGATCAGCCGGTCCCGCAGATTACGGGATGTCACATATTTGCCGTCTCTGCCGGCAAACGGAGAATCGTTGACGACGAAGGTCATCTCCATGGTCGGAGCGGAGATACGGACGAAAGGAAGAGGCTCCGGTGTTTCGGGATCGCAGATCGTATCGCCTATGGTGATATCACCGATACCGGAGATGGCGATGATATTGCCGGCGTCAGCCTCGGTGACGGCTTTCTTTGCGAGGCCGTCGAATTCGTAGATGTTCGAAACCCGGATTTTCTTACCCGTATGCTGATCGTGATAGTTGCAGACGACCACATCCTGATTCTGGCGGAGCGTGCCGCGCTCGATTCTGCCGATGGCGATTCTGCCGACAAATTCGTTGTAGTCCAGCGAGGATACGAGCATCTGAAACGGCTGATCACAGTCGGCCTGCGGAGCCGGAATATGGCTGAGGATCGTCTCGAAGAGAGGACGGAGATCTGTGCCTTCCGTATTCTGATCGAGGGAAGCGATGCCCCGGCGAGCCGAACAGAAGAGAATCGGAGATTCCAGCTGTTCATCGGTGGCGTTGAGGTCGATGAGAAGTTCCAGTATTTCATCGATGACTTCGTCGATTCTGCGGTCGGGACGATCGATTTTGTTGATGACGATGATGACTTTATGACCCAGCTCCAGCGCTTTGGAGAGAACGAACCTCGTCTGAGGCATCGGTCCTTCCGCGGCATCCACGAGCAGTATGACACCGTTGACCATCTTGAGAATGCGTTCGACTTCGCCGCCGAAATCCGCGTGTCCCGGCGTGTCGACGATATTGATCTTTACATTATTATATGTTACAGCGGTATTTTTCGCAAGAATCGTAATACCCCGCTCTCTTTCGAGATCGTTGGAATCCATGACTCTCTCCACTACCGTCTGGTTTTCGCGGTAGACGCCGCTCTGCTTGAGCATTTCATCCACGAGTGTCGTCTTGCCGTGATCGACGTGTGCGATGATGGCGACGTTTCTGAGATTCGGATTTATCAATGAAAGTACCTCCTTGGCAGCCGGTACGTCAATCGGTCTGTACCGGATCTTATATTCTGAAGTCTGAAACAGCTCCTGCCGGGCCGGCAAAGCCGGAAAAAGGCTTCGGGTAACTGATTCATAAATATAAATTATA
>CAJFPD010000112.1 GCA_904398315.1 Candidatus Alangreenwoodia gallinarii
ATGCAGGAGCTTAGAGGTTCACCGCGTTTTTACCCCGTGAGACAAATCCGAAGGATGCAGGCGAGCGGTTGGTTTCCCGTACGCGATGACCTCTTAGCGATCTGTGAGCCTGTAAGAACAGGCGATGCAGGAGCTTAGAGGTTCACCGCGTTTTTGCAAATCCCGTGAGCCGTGTTCAGTAAAGACGATGGTAAACGACCCGGTCTCACGTATACAGAAAGAGGCACATGACAGGAGAACTCCCGCCATGTGCCTCTTTCTTCTTGTATTGAGACAAATTATGATATAGGAAAAAACAATTTTACTTCACGCTGAAGAGCATTTCCCCGTAGGATGGGAACGGCCAGTATTCTTCTGCCGTCATGGTCTCCAGTTCATCAGCCACCAGACGTAACTCATTCATAGCAGGAATGACCGAATCATGGAAATAATTTGCCTGCTCCGAATTCGTAAATTCATCCGCTTTCAGAACGGCGCTCTCCAAAGCTTCGATTTTATCATTCAGGACACCTGCCAGATCGGAAATCTTTGAGAGAACATCTGTTTCCGCCTTTACGCTGATGCCGAGCTCTTTTTTCGACAGAGCCGCATCCGCCAGATCATTACAGTAAGCGCTGACCGCAGGTGCGATGCTCCTTCTTGCCATGTCGATCATCGTAAGAGCTTCGATATTTATAATCTTGGAATATTCATCCAGTTTAATTCTGTATCTCGCCAGCGATTCCACCTCGGTAAAGATGCCGTGATGCTCAAAGAGATCCAGATTCTTTCTCGCAGCTAGATACTGGGCAGCCTCAACTGTGCTGGAAAGATTGAGAAGTCCTCTTCTCTCCGCCTCCGTAACCCATTCGTCTGTATAGTTATCGCCGTTGAATATGATTCTCTGATGCTGTGTGAAGACTCTCTTGATGAGAGCATCCAGAGCCGTATCAAAATCATCGGCTTTTTCCAGCTCATCCGCATACTGTTCCAGAGATTCCGCTACGATGGTATTGAGTACGAAACATACGTCTCCGATAGACATCTCAGAACCGGTCATACGGAACTCGAATTTATTCTCAGAAAAAGCGAACGGTGATGTTCTGTTTCTGTCCGTATTATCTCTCTGGAATGACGGGAGAACGGCAGCATTGGACTGAATCGTCGGAGAGCTGTGCTTCTTCAGCTTTGTTCCCGAAACGATGGATTCCACCACGTTTTCCAGTTCTTCACCGATAAACATGGAAATGATCGCCGGAGGAGCTTCATGCCCGCCGAGACGATGATCGTTGCCCGCGCTGGCCACCGATACTCTGAGAAGATCCTGATAGTCATCCACCGCCTGGACGATTGCCGCCAGCATCAGCAGGAAGAGCTTGTTGTTTTCCGGTTCTTTTCCGGGAGTCAGGAAATTGATGCCGGTATCTGTGGAGATAGACCAGTTGGTGTGTTTTCCGGATCCGTTTACACCCGCGAAAGGTTTCTCGTGCAGAAGACAGGTCATGCCATGCTTTTCCGCTACTTTCTTGAGAATTTCCATAGTGAGCTGGTTGTGATCCAGAGCTACATTTGTCTCGGTGTAGATCGGAGCCATCTCGTGCTGTGCAGGTGCCACTTCGTTATGCTCTGTCTTGGAAAGAATTCCCACTTTCCAGAGCTCACGGTTCAGATCTTCCATGAATTCCTTGACTCTCGGTTTGATCGCACCGAAATAATGATCATTGAGTTCCTGACGCTTCGGCGGTTTGGAACCGAAAAGCGTCCTGCCGCAGTATACCAGATCCGGTCTGCGTTCATATACCTCTTTGTCGATCAGGAAATATTCCTGTTCCGGTCCTACGGACGTGATGACCTTCTTCACGTCATCCATGCCGAACAGCTTCAGCACTCTGAGAGCCTGCTTGTTGATCGTATCCATGGAGCGGAGCAGAGGTGTCTTCTCATCCAGCGCCTCGCCGTTGTAAGAACAGAAGGCCGTCGGAATGCAGAGTGTCTTTTCTTTTATAAACGCATAGGATGTCGGATCCCAGTTCGTGTATCCTCTTGCCTCAAAGGTGGCGCGGATGCCGCCGGAAGGGAAACTGGAGCCGTCCGGTTCACCCTTGATGAGTTCTTTGCCTGAGAAATCCATGATGACCGTTCCGTCTCCGTTCGGACTGATGAATGCATCATGTTTTTCCGCCGTCGTTCCCGTCAGCGGCTGAAACCAGTGAGCGAAGTGAGTAGCGCCTTTTTCAAGAGCCCAGTTTTTCATCTCTGCCGCGATGACATTCGCCACATCTGTCGTCAGATCCGCGCCTGTCTCGATGGAATCTTTGAGTGCTTTATATGTAGCCTTCGGAAGACGTTCTCTCATGACCGCGTCGTTAAAGACCATACTTCCGAAAATGTTATTTACTTTTTCCATAATGCTGATCTCCTTTTCCTATTTTCCTCATAACTGTCTTTTCTTACAGCCCTGAAAAGCAAAAAAGACGCTGCGGACAGTCATTGTCCACAGCGCCTTTGCTGTTTTCTATGCGACGAGTATACAACCATCTTTCACCGATGTCAAGAAGATTGCATACATTTTTTTCTGAAATTTTTTCGTTTCTCTGTAATTTGTATTTTTTTACAGAATTACCAGCGGTTTAATCAGATCTGCAGGCTTATCTTTCATCAGCAGGAGAGATTCCTCCATATTTTCAAATCCGTTGAATTTGTGCGTGATCAGTTTTCCGGGATCCACACGGCCCGCCGTGATCATGGCAGCCAGTTTTTCCGAACGCAGACGTCCGCCCGGCATGAGACCGCAGTGAATCTTTTTATGGCTCATTCCGCAGCCCCATTCTTCTCTAGGGATGCGCACGTAATCTCCGCTGCCCAGATAGTTTACATTGCCGATAGTTCCGCCCGGTTTGAGCATGCGGATAGCCTGATCCATCGTATCCACATTGCCGCCGGCGATGACGATGCGATCCACACCCTTTCCGTGGGTCAGATCCATTACCTGCTCCACGATGTCACCTTTTTTGTAGTTGATGATATCGGTCGCTCCATACTCCTGAGCCAGGGCGGCACAGTTTGCGCGCGAACCTACAGCCATCAGCTTCGCAGCGCCTTTCAGAGCAGAAGCCGCTACCGCCATCAGACCTACCGGTCCGATTCCGATGACGCATACATCATCTCCGTACTGTATATCTGCCAGTTCTGCACCGTGAAATCCTGTCGGCATCATGTCACAGACCATCGTAGCCGCTTCGAGACTCATACCTTCCGGCAGCAGAGCCAGATTTCCGTCAGCGTCGTTTACGTGGAAATATTCACCGAAAACGCCGTCTTTGAAGTTTGAGAACTTCCAGCCTGCCAGCATTCCGCCGGAATGCATCGCATAGCCCGCCTGCGCCTCGAGGGAGGACCAGTCCGGCGTAATCGCGGAAACGATGACACGGTCACCGACCTTGAAATCTTTTACGAGAGATCCCACTTCCTCTACAACGCCTACCGCTTCATGTCCCAGAATCATATCGGTTCTTTCACCGATAGCTCCTTCCCATACGGTATGCACATCAGATGTGCACGGAGATACAGCGATGGGACGTACGATGGCATCCAGAGGACCGCATTCCGGTCTTTCCTTTTCGATCCATCCCGTCTTTCCGATTCCCAGCATTGCAAAACCCTTCATAGTGAAAC
This sequence comes from Candidatus Alangreenwoodia gallinarii, assembly GCA_904398315.1. Classification (GTDB taxonomy): domain Bacteria; phylum Bacillota; class Clostridia; order Peptostreptococcales; family Anaerovoracaceae; genus Alangreenwoodia; species Alangreenwoodia gallinarii. The sequence continues at coordinate 3,655 of CAJFPD010000112.1, forward strand.
CTCCTTGTATATCTGTCGTACAGATGTCTTTTTTCATTTTTCGATGAGGCCACTTTACCACAGAGAAAGGGAAAAGCACAGCGTCAATTCACGAATTCTTTTTCAGGTCAGTCTGCAGACGTCACCGTTTTCTGAAAACCTCCGCAGCTTCTGATATCCTCGCGGAAAATCTCTACCAGAAGCTCCACTGCCAGCGGTATTTTTTCCGGATCGATGCTGGCAAAATTGAGGATGACCTGATGGGAATACGCCATGGAAGGACTGCGGCAGTAATCCGACATCAGAGCCAGATAGATTCCCTTCGATTCTGCAGAATTATGAATTTCCTCCTCGCTGAGCCGCGTATTGATGACCAGGATCAGATGAGTTCCCACACGGCAGTCCTGGATCTCGCAGACGAACATCAGCGGAGAATTCTGTATCTCACGGACGATCTGCTCTTTTCTGTTTCTGTAATGGCGCTTCAGTCTTCCGATATGACGTTCAAAATAACCTTCCGATATGAACTTCGCCAGCGTATACTGCTCAAAACTGGATACAGAACAGGAATAAAAACTCAGTCTCTTTTTGTACAGATCCATCAGCTGTTTCGGCAGTACCATGTAGGATATTCTCAGTGAAGGAACGAGACTTTTGGAAAAAGTATTCATATAGATCACTCTGTCGTTTTCATCCAGAGAATAGACGGTAGGCAGCGCCTGACCGGAGAAGCGCAGTTCACTGTCATAATCGTCTTCGATCAGATAACGCGATGGCGACGCCTGAGCCCATTCTATCAGCTCTCTGCGGCGCTTCATGGGCATGACGATTCCCGTCGGAAAATGATTTGCCGGGGATATATGGACGACACTGGCCCGGCTCTCCGCCAGAATATCCGTGCGTATTCCCGACTCATCCATCGGTATATAATCCCACAGAGTTCCGAAACTGCCGGAGATATCCGAAAATTTCTTGTACCCCGGTTCTTCTATGGCGATAACGCACTGTGTGCCGAACAGCTGCAGCAGTTTTCCGTAAAGATACTCCGTGCCGGCTCCGATTATGATCTGATCCGGAGATACTCTCATTCCCCTGTATTCGTAAAGATACTCGCAGATAGCCCTGCGCAGGACATACAGACCGTTGAAAGGAACCGTTTCCAGAAGAACCGCATCCTGCCCTGACAGTACCTGGCGCATCAGCCTGGTCCAGGTATTCATCGGAAAGAGACTCAGACTGCATTTATTCGCCTTAAAATCAATCCGGTATTTCTTTTCCCCTCCGTCCGCCTCTTCATACGGCGGAATGTGAAAATCCGATGATTTTCCCGGGCTGACGAAGTATCCGCATCCCCGCTTCGGGTAGATATAACCCTCGCTGACCAGGAGAGAATAGGCGCTCTCCACCGTGGAAACGCTGACTACCAGATGATTTGCCAGGGCCCGCTTGGAAGGAAGGCGTTCATTTTCTTTCAGCGTTCCGCCGCGGATATCCCCGCGGATGCATCGGTAAAGATATTCATATTTGGGAAGATTTCCGTGAAGACTGAGATCATATGTAATCATATCCGATATTCCTCCCTTGATTGATATGTTTTTTTATATTATATTTTATCAAAAAAAAGAGGTCAGTTAAAGTCAACAGACTCTGCTCCATGTATATTTTTATTTTTTCTTCAGCCTTGCCTCACAGAGCGGAAGAAGTCTGTCATATTCTCTGCGCATATCCAGTTTCTCATCTGTAAAAATCTCAAAAGAGATCAGTCCCTGGCAGATGAGCATGCTCATGCCGTTTATCGTCGTAAGTCCCCGCTCTCTTCCGTATCTCAGAAAATTCGTCTCCCAGGGATTGTATATAAGATCACACAGAAATGCGTCCGTTTCATCGAGAAAGGACAGATCGCTGAAATCGTGCTCCGTTCCCGACATCCCCAGAGAAGTACAGTTGATGATAAGATCAGAAGAAGCAGCTGTACTTCTCATGTTCTCCGGTGTCTGCGCCATGGCCTGCGCATAATTCAGACCTTCGCAGAGCTGTTCCGCTTTCTTCAGAGTACGGTTCAGGACTGTAATGGAACGGATCCCCGCCGCTGATGCTCCCCGTATCAGCGATGCGGCCACTCCCCCTGCTCCGATCACCATAACACGGCTGCCGGAAAGCTTCGCGCCGTTTTCCTTTAAAGCCCAAAACAGCCCTCTGACATCCGTATTGTATCCATAAGCCTTTCCATCCCGTATTTTCACCGTATTTACAGCTCCGTAAGCCTCTGCTTCGCTGTCGATACCGTCAAGAAGCGGAATGATATTCTGCTTGTGAGGCATCGTGATATTGAAACCGGCGAAGTTCAGAATTTCCGCGGATCTCAGAAATCTCTTCAGACCTTCCTCGGTCTGCACGCGAAAAGGAAAATATACCGCGTTATATCCGTTTTCCGCGATGATATGATTGTGCATAAACGGAGACAGAGAATGGTCGATAGGATCTCCGATAACTGCCATGATTTTCGTTTCTGTATTAATTTCCATTTTTTACCTCATAATAAGAAGCTAAAAAAGCGTCCGGGCCCGCAGAGTGCGCCTGCGGGCCCGGACGCCCCGTAAGCCTGAGTTTTTACCGAAGCGACGGTCTGTAACCGTTATGATTTCATTTATTTTTCATCCAGCGCCGCACGGATAAGATCGCGGAACAGAGGATGAGCGTGATTCGGACGGCTCTTGAATTCCGGATGGTACTGTACGCCGACAAAAAACTTTTTATCAGGAAGTTCCACAGCTTCCACCAGCCTGCCGTCCGGTGAAAGTCCGGAAAATACCATGCCGCCGGCCAGGAATTTATCGCGGTAGGAATTGTTGAATTCATATCTGTGACGGTGACGCTCTGCCACCTCCTGCTGATGATACGCCTCCTCCAGCTTTGTTCCCGGTGTGATCACGCACGGATAGGCGCCCAGACGCATCGTACCGCCCATCTGGATGTCACCGCGCTGATCCGGCATCCAGTGGATGACAGGAGACTCTCCTTCCGGAGCAAACTCGCTGGAATTGGCATTCTTCAGACCCAGCACGTTTCTGGCGAATTCCACCACTGCCATCTGCATGCCGAGGCAGATGCCCAGAAACGGCATATCGTGTTCTCTGGCGTAGCGTATCGCTGTGATCTTTCCCTCGATTCCCCGGTCGCCGAATCCGCCGGGCACCAGAAGACCGTCGCACTTTTCCAGCAGTTTTCCGACGGTATCCTGATTGACTCCCTCGGAATCGATCCACTCGATATCGACATTTGCTCCGTTTTCCCAGCCGCCGTGGCGGAGAGCCTCTGCCACGGAGAGGTAGGCATCGTGAAGCTGGACATATTTCCCCACGAGGGCGATGGTGACCTTTTTATCGCTGTTTCTTATCCGTTCCGTCATCGCCTCCCACTCGCTCATATCGCCTTCTACATTCTCCAGGCCGAGCTCCCGGCAGACAATCTCCGAGAAATTGCTCTCCTCCAGCATCTGAGGAGCCTCGTAGAGTACGGGAACCGTCGTATTATTGATGACGCAGTCCTCTCTGACGTTGCAGAACATGGAAATCTTCTGGCGGATGCTGTCCGGAATCGGCTGATCGCATCTGGCGACGATGATATTCGGCGCCACACCCATGGACAGCAGCTCCTTTACGGAATGCTGAGTCGGCTTTGACTTGTACTCTCCGGATCCCACGATATACGGAATGAATGTTACGTGGATAAAGAGACAGTTTTCACGGCCCACCTCCAGAGAGAGCTGGCGGATAGCCTCGATAAACGGCTGGCTCTCGATATCTCCCGTCGTGCCGCCGATTTCGGTGATGACGATATCAGCCTCCGCCTTTTTTCCGACAGAGTGGATGAAATTTTTAATCTCATTGGTGATATGGGGAATCACCTGGATCGTCTCGCCCAGATAATCGCCGCGGCGCTCCTTGTTCAGGACATTCCAGTAGACCTTACCCGTGGTGAGGTTGGAGTATTTGTTCAGATTTTCATCGATAAACCTCTCATAATGTCCCAGATCCAGGTCAGTCTCCGCGCCGTCTTCCGTCACAAATACTTCGCCGTGCTGGTACGGACTCATGGTTCCCGGATCGACATTGATGTACGGATCGAGCTTCTGGGAGGTGACCTTGTAGCCTTTCGCCTTGAGCAGACGGCCGAGAGAAGCTGCCGTAATGCCCTTTCCGAGACCTGATACGACACCGCCTGTCACAAAGATGTATTTCACGTTTTTCATTTTCGCCCTCCGGTCTTAAACCTCTATCGTTCCTTCAAAGATCTTTGCCGCATCTCCTGTCATCGTCACTGTAGAGCCGGTGTACTGTACCTTCAGCTCCCCACCGATGACTTTTACTGTGATCTCCGCGTCTTTTTCACAGTAGCCGTTTTCCACAGCGGCCACCACAGCCGCGCACGCTCCCGTTCCGCAAGCGCGCGTCTCACCGTTTCCACGCTCCCATACGCGCATCTTCAGCTTTTTCGGGCTGATCACCTTTACAAATTCCGTATTTGTCCTCTCCGGGAACAGATCGCTGTGTTCGAATTTCGGCCCGATATCGTGAATATCCACGGCATCCACATTATTGACGAAGATGACGCAGTGCGGATTGCCGATGTTTACGCAGGTGATATTGTAATCTTTTCCTCCTACGGTCACCGGCTCGTTTACCACTTTGTCAGCGGCGATATTCACAGGGATGGCTGCCGGTTCCAGCTTTACTTCTCCCATATCAGCCGTCGCCGCCGTCACTTCTCCGTACTGCTTGATCAGTTTTACGGTCCTTACACCTGCCTCTGTCTCCACCGTCACCGTGGAAGCGTCAGGAGCTATTCCTTCATCGTGGAGATATTTCGCCACGCAGCGGAGCGCATTGCCGGAAACGCCGCCGTAAGTTCCGTCCTGATTGATGATCTCCATCCTGGCATCCGCCTTGTCGGACGGATAGATGAGAACGATACCGTCGCCGCCGATTCCCAGATGACGGTCGGACAGCGTCACTGCCAGACCCTCCGGATTATCCGGTTTCTGCTCAAAGCAGTTGAAATAGATATAGTCGTTCTGAGTACCGCTGAGCTTTACGAAACGGAGTACCTGTCTCTCTTCTCTCATCTCATTGATATTTACAAGCTCGGTACACTCTTTCGTAAATTTCGAACGCAGGCTTCTGATCAGAGCGGAGGCCGTATCCATAGAGGTGAGGCACGGAATCGCTCTCTCCACAGCCTTGCGGCGGATCTTGACGGAGTCCTTTGTCGGAATTCTTCCCCGCGAGGAGGTGGAGATGACATAATCCACCTTTCCGCTCTCCATGATCGTCATACAGTTGTTGTCCGACTCATGGATCTTATCCACATGATGCACCCAGATTCCTTCGCCCTCGATGACATCAGCCGTTCCTTTCGTGGCGTAGATCTCAAATCCGAGATCGGAAAATCCTTTGGCGATATCCACGACCTCCGGCTTATCCCTGTCGCGGACAGTGATGAGGACACCTCCGTTCTTTTTCATCTCATAGCCCGCCGCCACGAGACCTTTGTAAAGCGCTTCTTCCAGCGATGCCGCGATCCCCAGCACCTCACCTGTGGATTTCATCTCCGGTCCCAGATGCGTGTCCACATTGATGAGTTTTTCAAAGGAGAATACCGGGACTTTTACCGCATAGTACGGAGATTTTCTGTAGAGTCCCGTGCCGTATCCCATGTCCGAGAGCTTTTCGCCGAGCATAGCTCTCGTGGCCAGATCCACCATAGGAACACCGGTTACCTTGCTGATATACGGCACTGTTCTCGAGGACCTCGGATTGACCTCGATGACATACAGATCATTTTCGTAGATCAGATACTGTATGTTTACGAGTCCCAGCGTATTCATGGAGAGAGCCAGACGCTTCGACTGATCGATGATCTTTTCGATGATATCGTCGTTGATATTCCATGCCGGATATACGGCGATGGAGTCGCCGGAATGGATTCCGGTCCTTTCGATATGTTCCATGATACCCGGAATCAGAATTTCCTCTCCGTCACAGATCGCATCGATTTCCAGCTCGATTCCCATCAGATATTTGTCGATGAGGATCGGATTTTCGATCTCCTGACGCAGGATGATCTCCATATACTCTCTAATATCGTTATCATCGAAGGCGATGATCATGTTCTGTCCGCCCAGAACGTAGGACGGGCGCATGAGAACGGGATAGCCGATGGTATTTGCCGCATCCAGTGCCTCTTCTGTCGTCATGACGGTTACACCGGCAGCGCGCTTTATCTTCAGATCTTCCAGCAGTTCATCGAAACGCTCTCTGTCCTCCGCCATATCGATACTGTCCGGCGGAGTTCCGAGGATACGGACCCCCTGTTCGTTCAGATGTTTTGTCAGTTTGATGGCCGTCTGTCCTCCGAAGGCAACCACGACAGCATCCGGCTGCTCCGTATGGATGATATTCATCACATCTTCATTTGTCAGCGGCTCAAAGTACAGTCTGTCAGCCGTATCGAAGTCGGTGGATACTGTCTCCGGATTATTGTTGACGATAACCACCTCATATCCGGCTTTCTTCAGCGACCAGACGCACTGCACCGAGGAATAATCGAATTCGATACCCTGACCGATGCGGATCGGACCGGAACCGAAGACGATGACCGTTCCCCTGTCATTCTTATCCCTGCGCTCCTCTTCGATAAAATGGGCAGCCTCGTTTTCTTCGTCATACGTAGAATAAAAGTACGGCGTTTCAGCTGCAAACTCCGCCGCGCAGGTATCGACCATCTTGTAGGCCGCATATCTTCTTTCCCGTATTTTCTGTCCTGAGAGCTTCTCGATAACTTTATCGAGGAAAGACATCTTCTTCGCCGCAAGGTAGAGCTCGTCCGTCAGCTCCTCGTTCTGCAGACGCTTTTCCATGGCGATGATATTGCATATTTTGTACAGGAACCATTCATCGATCTTTGTAATCTCGTGAATACGGTCCACATCTGCAATTCCTCTCTTCAGAGCCTGGTAGATGACGAAAAGTCTTTCATCGTCACATTCCCAGAGTTTCTCAGCTATCCTCTCATCGGAAAGCTCCGACAGAGCCTCTTCATCCAGAGTATCGTGGGAGATTTCAGCGCCGCGCACCGCTTTCATCAGAGCTTCCTCAAAAGACTGGCCGATAGCCATGACTTCACCTGTGGCCTTCATCTGTGTGCCCAGCGTCCGCTTCGCGTAGACGAATTTATCGAATGGCCATTTAGGGAACTTGACGACCACATAATCCAGTGCCGGTTCGAAGCAGGCATACGTATTGCCTGTAACCGCATTTTTTATCTCATCCAGCGTAAAGCCGATGGCGATTTTCGCCGCCACCTTTGCGATCGGATATCCTGTAGCCTTAGAAGCGAGAGCCGATGAACGCGATACTCTCGGATTCACTTCGATGACGGCATACTCGAAGCTCTCCGGATGGAGCGCAAACTGACAGTTACATCCGCCCTCCACCTTCAGTTCCGATATGATGTCGAGAGACGCTTTTCTAAGCATCTGATATTCCTTATCCGAAAGAGTGACTGCAGGAGCGATGACGATACTGTCTCCCGTGTGTACGCCGACAGGATCGAAATTTTCCATGGAGCATACCGTGATAACATTTCCGCTGCTGTCCCTCATGACTTCAAATTCGATCTCTTTCCATCCGGCGATGCACTTTTCCACCAGAACCTGTGTGATCGGAGAGAGACGCAGGCCGTGTTCTGTAATTTCTCTCAGCTCAGCCTCATCGTTGACGATACCGCCGCCGCTTCCGCCCAGAGTGAAGGCAGGGCGGATAATCACAGGATAGCCGATCTCCTCTGCAAATTCCACCGCAGACTCGATATCATTTACCACCTTGGAAGGGATAACAGGCTGCCCGATGGACTCCATGGTATCCTTGAACATCTGGCGGTCTTCCGCCCGGTCGATGGTCTCGGGATTTGCTCCCAGAAGCATGACTCCCTGCTCTTCGAGAAATCCCTCTTTCGCCAGCTGCATGGAAAGCGTCAGACCTGTCTGGCCGCCCAGTGTGGAGAGCAGGCCGTCCGGCTTTTCCTTAGCGATGATTCTCTTCACCGTTTCCAGACAGAGCGGCTCGATGTAAATGCTGTCGGCCATATGCTTGTCCGTCATGATGGTAGCCGGATTGGAGTTTACGAGTACGACCTCCAGGCCCTCCTCTTTCAGGGCACGGCATGCCTGTGTTCCTGCATAGTCGAATTCAGCGGCCTGGCCGATTACGATCGGACCGGAACCGATGACCATTACTTTTTTGAGCTTGCTATTTAACGGCATTTACTCCGACCTCCTTCATCAGTGCTATAAAATCATCGAACAGGAACCCGGAATCCAGCGGACCGGCGGACGCTTCCGGATGAAACTGAACGGTGAAAACGGGAATTCCTCTGTATCTTACGCCCTCACATGTATTGTCGTTTGCATTTACAAAACTCACTTCGGCAAAATCCGGCAGACTTTCGCTGACGACGCAGTAGCCGTGATTCTGACTGGTGATGAAAACTCTGTTGTCTGACAGTCTCTTGGCCGGCTGATTTGCTCCCCGGTGTCCGTATTTCATCTTTTCGGTCCGGCCGCCGGCAGCCAGAGCTGTAAGCTGATGACCGAGGCAGATTCCGAACATCGGAATTCCGCTGTCCATCAGCTTTCTTATTTCGCGGATCACATTTACGTTTTCCGCCGGATCTCCCGGACCGTTTGAGAGCATGATGCCGTCCGGCTTCATCGCCTCGATCTCCTCCGCCGTGGTGCTGTACGGGACGACGGTGACATCGCAGCCTCTTTTCTGCAGTTCGCGGCAGATATTTCTCTTCGCACCCAGATCCATGAGCACAACCTTCAGCGGATCTGCTGTCTCATCTGTGTGAAGGTGTTCCTCTTTTTCATCGCAGGACGTGTTGGCCACCGCCTCTGTGATAGTGTACTGCTTTATATCCCAGATACTGGCCGATTTTTCCTCGGGAAGCTCCGAGAGAATCAGCGCATTCATCACGCCGTTCTCCCGCACGATTTTCGTGAGAGCTCTCGTATCGATCCCGTATATTCCCGGAATATTCTGCTCCCGCAAAAAAGTGTCAAGATCCCCCTGATTTCTGAAATTGGAAGGCTCCTGACACCACTCTCTGACGATATACCCTTTAACGAAGGATTTTCTGCTCTCAAAATCCTGCGGAATGACACCGTAATTGCCGATCAGCGGAAACGTCTGAACGACGATCTGTCCGTAATAACTCGGATCCGTAAGCGTCTCCAAATAACCTGTCATGGCCGTCGTAAATACCACTTCTCCGGTGACATCTCCTTCGGCGCCGAATGCCTTGCCCTTAAAAACAGCGCCGTTTTCAAGCAGCAGATATCTTGCCTTATCCATTTCTCCCTCCGTTATATTTTTCAATTATTTTTACAAAAAACGGCCGGCCGGACCGAAAACAGCGGCAGCCGTTTCTGTTTTATTTATTGTAATATGTCCTGAGAATACTCTGTGACACATTCTTTTTCGACACTCTCAGATCCATGGCCTGTTTTTCGATGTATCTGTGCGCCTGGGATTCCGTCATGTTCAGATGAGACATGAGCATTCCCTTTGCCCGGTTCACCAGCTTCGTTTCTTCGATGCTTTCCTTCAGCTCCAGGTTCTCTTTTTTCAGTCTGTCGAATACCCGGCCGAAGACGATGGCATCGCGCAGCGCACAGGAAAAAATCTTTCTTTCCACGGGTCTTTTCATAGCGATCACACCGTGTTCTTCCAGTTTTTTTCCTACGCGGGAATAAGATTCCGGATTTGTGATGAGTATGACAGGATTTCTCTCGGACTCCGCCGTATATACGGCAAATTCAATTCCCTGTTCGTCTTTCATGGGTGTGTTTATGATGACCAGATCGATATCATTCTCCTTCAGGCTCAGCCTGGCATCGCTTCCTCCGGAAACAGAGACGATATTTGCTTCCCCAAGAACTTCGCCGAGCATTTTCCGCAGCAAATCCAGAGTCTTCTCAGACCCTGCAGCAAGAAGTATATTATTCATGCCTCCGCCAACACTCCTGTTCTTCTGTCATTCCGCGCAAAACACCGGAAAAGACGACTTCTGAAAAACAGCTCTGCCGCCATACGCGAAAAAAGCATATGAAACTCATCCGTGTCCGTCAGCGCCACACTTCAACTTATTCAGCTAATTATACATGATCGCATTTCTTTTTCATAGTGGAATTGCGTGAAATAGACAAAATTATTCCCGCTCTGCTCTTTTCTTCTGACGCAGATAGCGGATAGCGGCTGTACCTGCTTCCGCACCGTCACTGACAGCCTTCGAAACCTGAAGCAGTCCTCCTGTACAGTCTCCTGCCGCAAAAAGACCGGAAACAGGCGTCGATCCGTCCTCTGCGATTATCCACTTTCCATCGGCGTCCACAGCGCCCAGCTTTCTGCCCAGATCCGTGCTGCCGGCCGTTCCCTCCGCCACGAAGACTCCGGAAACAGACATGGCTGTTCCGTCTTCAAAACGAACTTCCGAAACCAGCTGATCTCCCCACAATTCCGCAATTTTCTCCTTTTTGACCGCGATATTTGAAGGAACCTCCGCCTCCATCTCTCTGCCGTTGGTGAGAATCGTTACAGATTTTACCACTCCGGCGAGATGTTCTGCTTCACTTACCGCATAAGCTCCGTTGCCGATTACGACTACGTCATTTCCTCTGTGGAAAAATGCATCGCATACCGCACAGTAACTTACTCCTGCTCCTTCAAACTTCTTCAGTCCGGGGATATCAGGTGCCTTCCGCACGGAACCTGCTGCGATGATGAGAGCTTCCGCTTCATGCTGTCCCCGGTCTGTGACGATCTGAAAATTTCCGTCCCATGACACGCTGAACACTTCCTCATCGAGAACGGTTACTCCCAGCCTCTCAGCTCCGCGGATACCGCTTTCAAAGAGCTCCTGTCCGCTCACCGGTTCGGCAAATCCGTAATAATTTTCTATTTTTTCCGCCTTGCCCAGAGAACCGGAAGACATGCCTGTGACCACAGTGGAAAGTCCCGCTCTTGCGGTATACAGAGCAGCCGATATACCGGCAGGCCCCTTGCCTATGATAAAAACATCTGTCATGATATCACCTCTTTTTCAGCCAGCAGTCTGTAGAGCGCCGGTTTCACATGAAACTCTCTCATCAGCTCTTCCACCTCCTGCAGTGATTTTTCTCTCTTCGCTTTCGGGATGTGTGTCTTTACCGCCCGTATCATAACATTCTTCGGCGTATGAGAAAAATCCACAAATTCCAGCACCTGCGTCTTATATCCCATGTATTCCAGAAGAGACGCGCGGACCGCATCGGTGGCAAGAGCGGAAAACCGCTCTTTCAGCAGACCGTATTTTGTCAGCAGTGAGAGATTTCCTCCTTCGATCTGGCCGTTCATTTCGTGCTGGCAGCAGGGAACGGAGAGAATCACCCGGCTGTTCCACTCCATCGCGTGCATCAGGGCATAATCCGTAGCCGTATCACAGGCATGCAGAGTGATAACCATATCCACCGGTTCGTCACTCTCGTAAACGCCGATATCTCCTACCTCAAATCTGAGATTCTCATAGCCGTATTTCTCCGCCGCTTTTCTGCATTTTCCGATGACATCGGCTTTCAGATCCAGGCCTGTCATATACGCCCTGATCTTTTTCACAAAGGTCAGATAATAATACAGGATAAACGTCAGATAAGCCTTGCCGCATCCGAAATCCACGATGTGAATTTCTTCAAAGCCGCAGGCATCCACCGCATCGTCCACGATTTCCAGGAAACGGTTGATCTGGCGGAATTTATCGCCCATGCTCTTTACGATTTTTCCCTCTTCAGTAAAAATGCCCATATCGGTCAGAGGAGCCACTGCGGTTCCTTCCTCTATGAGCCTTTTCTTCTTCCGGTTGTGCTGCGGGATACCATCTGCCGTTTTTTCAGAGCCGTCTGTCGCCTGTCCGTACCCGCACGCTGTCACATTATATTGAATTCCGTAATTTTCTGTATTTTTTCTGCCGCCAGTATCGCTGTCCTGTCCCGTTGCCTTCCGGTATTCGGGGCCGATATCCGGAATTTTTCTGCGGATCTCCTGAACCGCCTTTTTCCGGCTGACGCTGCGGGAATTTTTTCCCGTAAGTATTTTTCCTTTTTTGGAAATTCTCATGCTGAACTCAGTCTCCGCCGTAAAAGCGTTGACCTGGCGGAATCCTCTTTCCAGAAAAGAGACGATATATTCCGCTACCGCCTTCTTTTCCATGTTATCGTGAAATACCTGCGTCTCTGTGAACTTTTCCGCCTGATATTTCAGCACCCCGCCGATCAGCTTCGGAGAAATTACGATTTTTCCGCAGATATCATCCGCCTGCGGCACAGAAACGTGATCCGCCCGCGATCCTGTCTGCTGACCTTCCTCCGTTCCTGTCCGCAATCCGTCCGCTGATTCCCTGAACCGTCTGTTGCTGATAACAATCTTCTGCGGATTTTCTTTTATCATGTTATCCACAACCGCTTTTGCCTCATCCCGGTTCAGGCTTCTCTTATCTCCGTCATCGCTCATGCCGTGTCCTCTTATTCCTGTTCATCGCTGTCTTCTTCCGATTCCGCACCGGGTATGAAATTGCGCGGAGGGTGATAATTGAAACCTTTCTGCCGGTATTCACGGATCTTATCCAGTTCCATCACGTCTATAATATCTTCTTTGGAAATAATGCCGGACATCCGGATATCCACAACTCCGCCTGTCATCATGACAAGTGTCGGAGCGGAACTTATCTCAAACATCTCGGTCAGCTCTTTTTCCCGCAGAATATCCAGCGTCCCGACGTTGACAATATCCTCGTATTCAGCTGCGATTTCCCCGAGAATTCCCTCGAGGCGGCCGCCGGGATCACAGAATGGCGCGGAAAGGAGGATAATATACGGTTTTACGGAAAGTATGACTTCCTGTTCATAATTCGCATCTCTGATCTTTTTTATCAGCTTTGCCATTTCGCCCGCCTTTCCACAGAATTTATCCACTTATCCACAGAAAAATTCTGACTTTTCCACACGACTTATGCATATTTTACACAGAGTTATCCACACTTATCCACAATTTTATCCACATTTTCTGTGGATAAAGTGGATAAAACCGGAAGATTTCCACAGCTCAGATACTCGCGGCTTCACAAACACCGCAGATACAGCGCAGATACGATACGGAATACCCGGATTTATCTCCCGAGCCCGAATCTTTCTTTCACTCTTCTGAGCGTCTTTTCCGCAATAGCATCTGCCTTTTCCGCCCCTTCCTTCAGAATGGTGTCCAGCTCTCCTGATTCCATGACATCCCGGTATTTCTGCTGAATCGGCGTTACAGCCTCCATCACGACTTCCACGAGATCCTTTTTGAAATCACCGTATCCGCTCCCGCGGTATGTCTCCTCAAGTTTTTCCACAGGAATTCCGGAAAATGCACTGTAGATCGACAGCAGGTTGCTGACACCCGGTTTGTTTTCCACATCGTAACGGATTTCTCCGTCGGAATCTGTCGTCGCTCTCATGATAGCCTTTTTTATCTTGTTCGGAGTATCCATCAGCGAAATTCTGCTGTATTCATTCTCGGCGCTCTTGCTCATCTTGCTGGTCGGATCATCAAGTGCCATGATCCTGGCACCACTCTTCATGTACTTGCCTTCCGGCACCACAAGCGTTCCCTCGCCGTATTTTCCGTTGATGCGCACGGCCAGATCTCTCGTCAGCTCGATATGCTGCTTCTGATCGTCTCCCACCGGAACGATATTCGTATCATACAGAAGGATGTCGGAAGCCATCAGTACAGGATACATGAAAAGACCTGTAGGAGCCGATTCCTTTTCTCTGCTCTTCTGTTTGAACTGTGTCATTCTGGACAGCTCTCCGGTATAGGAGCTGCAGGTGAGAATCCAGGAAAGCTCGGCATGTCCCGAAACGTCTGACTGGACAAAGACGATGGATTTCTCAGGATCGATACCCACTGCCAGATACAGAGCCGCCACGCTGCGGATATTTTCCCTGAGCTCTTTCGGATCCTTCGGAACCGTGATGGCGTGGAGATCTACGATACAGTAGACACATTCGTCCTCATCCTGAAGCTCCACAAACTGTTTGAGAGCCCCCAGATAATTGCCTATATGTATGTTTCCCGTCGGCTGAATTCCGGAAAATACTCTTTTCATCGCTGATATTCCTCCTTGAATTTCTGTTTGATTCTCTTTTCTATCCTTGAAACAGTCATCTGAGAAACGCCCAGTTTCTCAGCGATCTGTTGTTGTGTCATGCCTTCGACGAATCTCATATTGCAGAAATTCTTTTCCTCCGGAGTGAAATTCTGCATTGTCCTTTCGATGAAATCCGCATCTTCCAGCGTCTGAAAACCGGAATCCTCCGTACCGGTATAACGTTCGAGAAACGATTCTCCGTTGTCCGATTCCTCATCATCCATGGACTGCTGCAGGGAATAGGCGCTGTAAGCGCGTCCGGACTCCATGGCCTGAAGCACATCTTCCTCCGATACGCCCAGCTGTTCGGCCATTTCAGAAATTTTCGGCGTCCGCTGAAGTTTCGTCTCCAGTTCCTGTTTTACGGCCGGCAATTTCACCGACAGATCCTTCATCTTTCTCGGCACTTTAATCGCCCATCCCTTATCCCGGAAATATCTCTTGATTTCTCCCAGGATCGTAGGCGTGGCAAAAGCCGGAAAATCGACTCCTCTGTCAGGATCATAACGGTCTGCTGCCAGAATCAGAGCCATAGACCCTACCTGGTACAGATCGTCATAATCCACACCTCTGTTCAGATATTTTTTTACAAGAATATCCACAATATACAGATATTTCTCAACTATTCTGTTTCTGTCCTCGATGCTTCCGCTTTTCTTGTAGGCATCGAAGAGATCTCTGTTGTTTTCAGCAGAACTGCTCATAATCTATCCTCTCGCTGCCGCCTGCCGCCGGTCAGGTTCTGCTGTAATGTTTGATCATCCTGATCAGCATATTTCTGTCCTGAGCGGCAGAAAAAATATCCACCTCATCCATAAGTGCTCTCAGCATCAGCAGACCGGTGGCCGGTTCCGTCACATCCCGGTCCGATACATACGCTTCCGGAAGTTCACTGCACTTCTGAAGCATTCTTCCGCTCTGGCCGTAGATATTCCCATCGTCGATGGAAATGACGATTCCGTCCTCTCCGAGTTCACATACGATCTGATACATCACCGTATTTTTGCAGCTGCAGAAGACGTTGGTACAGACTTCGGAAACCGCAACTTTGATGTCTTCTATATCTTCGATATCAAAGCCTGCGGTATTGGCGGCAGAAGATACTGCAAGTCTCACGACTCCTACATATTCCGGTTTACCCGGCACTGTAAATCTTAATAAATCTGCCATTTCGGGTCACTCCTTTATATTTGAAAAACTTCGCCTTTTTCAGGTTTTAACAAGGCATGGAAAAACCGCGTCCATGCCAAAACCGCCCGCTGCCGCCGTCTGCCGCTGTGCGGACAGACGGCGTACAAAAAACGGGCGCAGGCTTTGCCGTTTATCGGGCAGGGGATAGATCACTTTTCATATACCCTGCCCGCCTGAAATCAAACGTCCATAGAGGTCTGTTCCCCGGCAGAATTCTGATGCTGATCATCCCCGCCGTGATGATCCTCATTCACCACTTTTGCCATCGCGATGATATTCGCATCTTCGGCAACTTTCATGATTCTGACGCCCTGCGTCGCTCTTCCGAGCCTGGAAACATCTCCCGCCTTGATCCGGATGATAATTCCGTCGGAATTGATCAGCATGACCTCGTCGTTTTCCGTCACCGTCATGGCGCCGATGAGTTCACCCGTCTTTTTGAACTTCGCCTTGTCATAAGTGAGAAGTCCCTTTCCGCCCCGGGCCTGAACCTTATATTCTTTCACCGGCGTGCGCTTTCCGTAACCGGCCTGTGTTACCACGAGAAGTTCCTCATCGTCTTCCGCCAGCTCCATCGCCACAACCTCATCGTCGTCTTCCAGCTGAATCGCTCTCACGCCGGCGGCGATTCTTCCCATCGGCCGCACATCCTCTTCGCTGAAGCGGATGCTCTTGCCGTGCTTTGTCACGATGATGACATTGCTCGTTCCGGAAGTCTGCTTGATGCCGATCATCTCATCTCCGTCCTTCAGATTGATGGCGATGAGACCTGATTTTCGATTGGTGTCGAACTGAGCCAGATCGGTCTTTTTGATCGTTCCTTTTTTCGTGACAGCGATGAGGTATTTGTCGGGACTGAATTCGCTGATCGGAATGACAGCTGTGATTCTCTCGTGCTGCATCAGATTCAGGAAATTCACAGCAGGCGTTCCCCTTGCGGTACGCTGTGCTTCCGGAATCTCATAGGCTTTCATCCGGTGCGCTTTTCCCGTGTTGGTAAAGAACAGGAGATAATCGTGAGTCGAAGTGATAATCATGTTCTTCACAAAATCGTTTTCCCGCGTGGTGATACCTGTGATACCTTTTCCGCCCCGCTTCTGCGTCTTATAGGTATCCATTGCCACTCTCTTGATATATCCGAGATGAGTCAGCGTTATTGCTACCTGCTGTTCCGGTATGAGATCGGATTCGTCGATCTCTCCGGCATCCGCTACGATTTCCGTCCTTCTATCGTCGCTGAATTTCTCTCTGATCTCCAGCAGCTCGTCCTTTATGACGCCCATGAGAACCTTTTCATCGCCCAGAATTTCCTTATACCAGCTGATCCTTTTCATCAGCTCGTCGTATTCCGTCTCGATCTTTTCTCTTTCCAGTCCCTGCAGACGGGCCAGTCTCATGTCGAGAATCGCCTGAGCCTGTACATCTGAGAGAGAGAATTTCTCCATCAGTTTCTGTTTCGCATCGTTATAGCTGGAACGGATGACGCGGATCACTTCGTCGATATTATCCAGAGCGATGAGATAACCTTCGAGGATATGAGCCCGCTCCTCCGCTTTCCGCAGATCGTATTTCGTCCTCCTCGTGACGACTTCTTCCTGGAAAATGATATAATTATCGAGAATATCATACAGATTCAGGAGCTTCGGCTGTCCGTCCACGAGAGCGATCATGATAATGCTGAACGTATCCTGAAGCTGTGTATGCTTAAACAGCCTGTTAAGCGTGATCTGCGGATTCGCATCGCGCTTCAGCTCCACTACGATGCGCATGCCGTTTCTGTCCGATTCATCGCGGACATCGGAAATATGCTCGATCTTTTTTTCCTTGACCAGCTCTGCGATCTTTTCGATAACTCTCGCTTTATTGACCTGATAAGGGATCTCTGTAAACACGATCTGCATTTTTCCCTTTGAGGTCTCTTCGAATTCATATTTAGACCTCACAGTGATCTTTCCCTGTCCCGTCCGGTACGCTTCTCTGACAGCATTTTTGCCCAGAATCTGCGCTCCTGTCGGAAAATCCGGCGCTTTGATGATATCGATCAGATCTTCGATATCGCAGTCTCTGTCATCGATCATGCGCACTGCAGCGTCGATGACATCGCCGAGATTATGAGGCGGTATGGATGTAGCCATACCCACGGCGATACCATTTGAGCCGATGACTAAGAGATTCGGATATCTCGAAGGAAGTACGACGGGTTCTTTTTCATCTCCGTCAAAATTCGGCTGAAAATCCACGGTATCCTTGTTCAGATCTCTCAGCATCTGAAGAGCAAAAGGTGTCATGCGCGCTTCCGTATAACGCATGGCGGCGGCGCCGTCTCCGTCTACAGAACCGAAATTTCCGTGTCCGTCCACGAGAGGATAACGGATATTCCATTCCTGGGCGAGTCTCACCATCGCGTCATATACGGAACTGTCTCCGTGAGGATGGTATTTACCTAAAACATCACCGACGATACGCGCCGATTTTCTGTGAGGTTTGTCCGGCGTTACGCCCAGCTCCATCATGTCATACAGAATTCTCCTGTGAACGGGCTTCAGCCCGTCCCGGACGTCCGGCAGCGCGCGTGCCACGATGACGCTCATCGCATAGTCGATATAGGATTTCCGCATGACGTTGTTTATGTCTTTATGAAGAATTTTAGTATCTTCAACCAGATTTTCCATTTATTTCTCCTTATGAATACAGATGAAATCTTTCCGCTGTTCGTCTGATACGGCCCGCGAAGCGGGCCGCGGCGCGGCGCAAAAATGCGGAAATTCAGAAAATGAGCAAACCGGGATCAGATATCGAGATTCTGAACGTATTTGGCATTTTCCTCGATAAATTTCCTTCTCGGAGGCACCTTTTCCCCCATCAGCATGGAAAACGTATCGTCCGCTTCCGCAAAGTCCTCGATCGTCACCTGGATCAGAGTACGTGTGTTGTAATCCATCGTCGTCTCCCACAGCTGCTGAGCATCCATCTCGCCGAGACCTTTGTAGCGCTGGATACTGAGCTTCTGAGAATTGCCCAGCTGTTTCAGAAGAGATTTCTGTTCCTCTTCGGAATAAGTGTAATATTTTTCTTTTCCCTTTTCGACCTTGTAGAGAGGAGGCTGAGCGATATAGACATAGCCCTTTTCGATCAGAGGTCTCATATACCGGTAGAAGAAAGTCAGCATGAGCGTACAGATATGGGCGCCGTCCACGTCCGCATCTGTCATGATCACGATTTTATGATAACGCAGCTTCTCTTCGTTAAATTCATTTCCGATCCCGCAGCCGAAAGCGGTGATCATATTTTTTATCTCATCGGAATTCAGAATTTTATCGAGACGCGCTTTTTCCACATTGAGGATTTTTCCCCGCAGAGGCAGGATCGCCTGTCTCGTCCTGTCCCGTCCGGACTTCGCGGAGCCGCCTGCAGAATCTCCCTCTACCAGAAAGATTTCCGACAGAGCAGGATCTTTTTCGCTGCAGTCCGCCAGTTTGCCCGGAAGAGTCATCCCGTCCAGAACGCTCTTTCTCCTCGTCAGATCTCTGGCTTTCCTCGCCGCTTCTCTGGCGTGAGCGGCGCGGAGTCCCTTTTCGATGATGGCACGCGCCTGCTGAGGGTTTTCATCGAAAAAGGCTGTGATGTTTTCATTTGTGGCATTGTCCACAAATCCTCTGATCTCACTGTTTCCCAGCTTTGTCTTCGTCTGTCCCTCAAACTGAGGCTCCGTCAGCTTGACGGAGATAATGGCCGTGATCCCTTCACGCACATCCTCTCCCGTAAGCGCGTCTTCATTTTCCTTCAGAAATTTGTTTCTCCGGGCATAGTCGTTATACGCTCTGGTCAGCGCGGTCTTAAATCCCACCAGATGCGTTCCGCCTTCCGTCGTATTGATATTATTCGCGTAGGACAATATCATCTCGCTGTAGCTGTTCGTATACTGCACAGCCACTTCGCACTCGAAATTCTCCCGGCTGACCTCAAAATAGATGATATCCTTCTGTATCGGTTCCTTGTTTCTGTTCAGATAAGAGACGAATTCCTTCAGACCTCCTTCGTAGTGAAACTTCAGAGTCTTCGGTTCCTCTCCCCGTTCATCCGTCAGCGTAATCCTGATACCTTTGTTCAGGAAAGCCATCTCCCGCAGTCTGTGCTCCAGTGTGGAAAAACTGAACACAAGCGTGTCGAAGATTTCCGGATCCGGCTGAAACCATGTGGTGGTTCCTGTCGTCTCGCTTTCCCCGACGACCTTCAGAGGATACATGGTCTTTCCTCTCTCATAGCGCTGTTTATATATTTTTCCGTTGCGCCGTACCTCCACCTCCATTGCTTCGGAAAGAGCGTTGACTACCGATGCACCTACGCCGTGAAGGCCGCCGGATACTTTGTATCCTCCGCCTCCGAATTTTCCCCCGGCGTGAAGAACGGTATGAATGACTTCAACCGCCGGGATACCGAGCTTCGGATGAGTATCCACCGGCATTCCTCTGCCGTTATCGCTTACACGGATACCGTTTTCCGCCGTGATGACGACATCGATCTGTGTGCAGTATCCGGCCAGAGCCTCATCGATGCTGTTGTCCACGATCTCATAGACGAGATGGTGAAGCCCGGTCTCACCTGTCGAACCGATATACATTCCCGGTCTCTTTCTGACAGGTTCAAGTCCTTCCAGCACCTGAATCTGTTCGGCGTTATATTCCTGTTTCACCTCTGTATTCGGCATTGATTCACCCCTTCACTTTCTTTATGGCAGACACTTCTCGTCCGTCCGGCTTCATTCCGCGCTCTGCGGGCGTGAAAAATCCGCCGGAAAGCCGCCTCTGCCATTCTATAATTTTCTGAATCTATATGAACAGTAAACGGTGAGCCCTGAAAGCTCTCACTGCGTCTGCCGGAGCATATCTCTGCTTTTTCGCGGCATCATCACGCCTGAACCCGCCCGTTTTTTTCATGATCCGCCACATCGCCGCACCCCGTACAGTCCTGTTTTTTCACTTTTCCCTGTTTCACACAGAAGACAGCATAATCCTTTAGCCGGGATACGATTCCCCGGTCAAGTTCCGTAGCGGTGATAAAAATCTGCACGCCTCCGAAAGATGTGATCAGCTGCCTCTGCCGCGTGCGGTCAAGCTCTGAGAGTACATCATCCAGCAGAAGGACGGGTTTTTCTCCCGTCTCCTCCTCGATCAGAGTCAGTTCCGCCAGCTTCAGAGAGAGAGCCGATGTACGCTGCTGTCCCTGTGATCCGTACTTTCTCACATCGATCCCGCCGATCTTCATCCCGAGATCATCTCTGTGAGGACCCCGGAGTGTCGTCCGGCGGGCCAGATCTCTCTGCCTGTTTTCCTCCAGAATCCGCAGAAACTCTCTCTTCTGCCCCGCAGTATCTCCTGCGAAGGGAATGTCAGGCTCATAGAAAAGGTCGAGCTCTTCTCTCCCCTCTGTCAGTTCTTTGTGGATTCTTCGGCTGATCGTTTTCAGTCTTTCCGCAAAGGCTCCTCTGCGCATTATGATTCTGGAGCCGTAGGAAGCGATTTCCTCATCCCAGATTTCCAGAAGAGATTCCGCCGGCCTCTCCTCTCTCAGAAGAAAATTTCTCTGATTCAGGGCTTTCCGGTAGCGCAGGAGATCGTCATAATAGACGGGACTCAGCTGACACAGTTCCCTGTCGATGAATCTGCGTCTTTTTTCCGGTTCATCCTTGACGATGCGGAGATCATCGGGGGAAAAAATCACGATATAGATATGTTCTAAAAGATCGGATATCTTTTTCTTTTTCACCCCGTCGATCTTCAGGCTTTTTCTGTTGCGAATCAGTCCGATTTCGACACTCAGATCCTCACCGCCCTTTTCCGATACCGTTCTGATCCGTGCAAAATCCGTGCCGAAACGAATCATATCGTTATCCCGCGGCGTCCGGAACGATTTTCCGAGCGACATGATATAGAGAGCTTCGAGAAGATTCGTCTTCCCCTGAGCGTTTTCACCGAGAAAGATGTTTACTTTCTCATGAAAACCGATCTTCAGGTTTTCATAATTTCTGAAATTTACGAGTTCGAGTTCTTTAAAATACATAATACCGCCGGCCTGTCAGTATATCTTATGCGTATCTGTATCTCCGGCCGCGTCAGGACAGAATCCGCACAGGAAGTATGAGATACGTGTAGTTTTCTTCCTGCAGCGGCCGGATGACGCACGGGGAAACGTTGGTATTCAGATATATTACGATATCATCTTCCCGGATCGCCTTGAGACCGTCCAGCAGATATTTCGAATTGAATCCGATCTCCAGATCGTCTCCTTCCATGCGGATCGGAATTTTCTCATCCACATTTCCCGCTTCGGATTTTGAAGTAATATGAAGACGATCCCCCGCGAAGGACAGCCGGATCAGGTTGTTTCTTCCTTCTTTTGCAAGGAGAGAAGCTCTTTCGATACTGTCGATGAGAAGATTTTTGTCCGCATGGACAGTAGTCCTGAATTCCGAAGGGATCAGATCTCTGTACTTCAGAAATTTTCCCTCGATCATTCTGAGAATAATCCGGCTGTCTTCCGTAAAGATGACAGCTTTTTTTTCATCCAGGATGAGTTCTACCTTTTTGTCTTCTTCACTTTCTCCGCCTTCTGAGAGAATTTTATTGATCTCGTTCAGAATTCTTGCGGAGATGATGATATCGGTGCTCTGATCATTTTCCGTCTTTTCGGATGCCACCGCCATGCGGAAACCGTCGAGAGCGGCCATGGTGATAAAACCGTCCCGCATCTCGATAAGGACACCGACGATGACGCCTTTTGATTCATCGGCGCTGGCCGCAAAAGAAGTTTCGCGGATCATTTCCCGGAATACGCTCCTGTCTACTGTGATCTTTCTGTTTTCCGATACCGTTCCGATGTCCGGAAATTCGTCGGCCGGCATGCCCACGATCCGGAATTCGCTCAGTGAAGTCCGGATCGAGACGCTGTTGTGCTCTCCGAGAGTGATCTCCACGTCTTCAGACGGAAGTTTTCTTATAATATCTGTAAAAAGCTTCGCCGGCAGGACGATAGATCCGGGCTCCGATACGGTTACGCCGATTTTTTTCTCTATGCTGAGATCCATGTCTGAAGCTGTCATTGTAAGCGTTCCGCTTTCGTCCGCGGCGAGGAGAATTCCTTTCAGTATCGGCATGGTGCTCCTGGCCGTGACAGCTCTGGAGACGAAAGTCAGCGCTCTGTTTAATTCCTGCTGAGACGTTTTGAACTTCATTTTTCTCCTCCAAGTTACTTTTCGCCGGTGTGAGGTCCGTTTTCTTGTTTATATTATATATTCTAGTAGCAATAGTAATAAGGCCTGTGGATATGTTGATAACTTCTGTGGATAATAGAATTTCAACAATCATTCCGCGGAAATCTCTGTGGATAATCTGCGGAATTTTTCACACGGCCTGTTTATACTGTGTTGATAACTATCCGTGAAAAAAAGCATTTTCTGAAGCGTTTTTCCGCCTCTTTCTGAGTCTTTTATGAAAATCCGGAGTTATTCGTCCAGAATTTTGCTTTTCAGCTCTGAGATCGTACTTCTGAGAGCCTCGTCTTTCAGCATCTCGTTGGATATCTTATCGCAGGCGTGCATGACCGTCGTATGGTCTCTGTTTCCGAAGTTTTCCCCGATTTTCGGCAGGGACAGATCGGTCAGTTCACGGCACAGATACATGGCGATCTGCCGCGGATGAGCCAGATTTTTTGTGCGTTTTGACGATTCCATATCGGATACGTTGATATTGAAATGGCTGCAGACGATATTTTTGATCAGCGGTGCGTCTATGGTGCGGCTGGATGTGTCGAATACGCCGGAAAGCACCTCCTTTGCCGTCTCCTTGGTCAGAGGCTTGTTCATCAGGTTGGCGTGGGCGATGACCCGGTTCAGCGCTCCTTCGAGCTCACGGATATTTGACGTGATCTTGTCCGCAATCAGATAGAAGATTTCGAGGAGGTCTTCGTTTACCTGGATATCTTCCATTTCCGCTTTGTTTTTCAGTATGGCCACGCGGGTTTCAAAGTCCGGCGACTGAATATCCACAGGCAGTCCCCATTCAAATCTCGATTTCAGTCTGGCATCGATCGTTTCGATTTCCTTCGGAGGACGGTCGCTGCAGAATACGATCTGCTTGTTGTTTCCGTACAGTGTTTCAAAGGTATGAAACAGCTCCTCCTGTGTTCTGTCTTTTTTCTCGATGAACTGGATATCGTCGATCATAAGCACGTCGATGCTGCGGTATTTGTTCCTGAATTCTTCGTTTTTCTTGTTCTGAATGGCGTTGACCAGCTCATTGGTAAACATTTCAGAAGAAACGTAGAGCACGCGTTTGTCGGGACTGTTCTGGAGAACGTAGTGCCCGATGGCGTGCATCAGGTGAGTCTTGCCGAGCCCCGATTTTCCGTAGAGAAAGAGGGGATTGTATGTTGTTGCCGGATTTTTTGCCACCGCCAGAGCCGCCGCGTAGGCAAGCTCATTGTTGGCTCCCACGACGAAGGTGCTGAAGTTATATCTCGGATTGAGGTTCAGCTCATCGTTTCCGGGATTATTTATGATTTTTTCGTAGTACAGTTTTTCCTTGTCATTTTCCGGTTTGTCGGGAGTTCTGTTTTCCTGATCGGACAGCACAAACTCGAGTTTCATCGGCGTTCCGAAGATTTTTTGGATCGAGCTTTCCAGTATCGGAACGTATCGGTTCTGAAGAATCGATTTTGTCATGTCGTTATAGGTGACGAGCGTGATGACACCGGAATCGAGGTCGATCGATTTCGGGACCAGAGGCTTGATCCACGTGTTGAAACCGGCCGGCATCATTTCAGGTTCGACTTCTTTTAATATTTCTTTCCAGATTTTTATAATATTTTCCATTTAAAAATCCCTTATGTTATCCATCTGTTCTGTTTGAAAATCTGTGTACAAACACGCAAAATTTATGAGAATCCGATCCGTCATGATCTGTAAATGTTACGTCGTGCAGGTCCGAAAATTTGTTCCCTAACAGCATTTATTTACTTATCCCTAACTTATCCACAATGATTATAGCAGAAAAAAGCCTCTGTAATCAATTTTTTCTAATATTTCGGCGATTTCGTCTCAGATTATCCACAAAGCTCTTTTTATCCACAGATCAGATTTCCACAGGTTTCCGAAAGAACTGAATCGCGGGATTTCACCGAAATACCGGCATTTTCCCGACTTTTTAAGTTGACAGGAAACATTGTTATATGTATAATTTATAGGCAATTATGCGCTGATTTTTCACAGTCTTTTGCGCAGGAGTAAAAAAGGAACGGGACGACGGTAATTTATTTACACGTTTTACGGATAAAATGACGGGAGGTGTTAATCGTGAAGCAGACTTATCAGCCAAAAAAGAGACAGAGAAAAAAGGAACACGGTTTCAGAAAGAGAATGTCGACGAAGAACGGCAGAAACGTTCTTAAGAGAAGAAGAGCGAGAGGAAGAAAATCTCTCACCGCATAGATCTCTCACCGTATGGGAAAACGATAAGGCCGCGCAAAGTGGTCTTATTTTTTAGGAAAAGAAAGGTCGGATCCGTGAGTCCGTATGAGAACGGAACCGCGGATTCTGTGAAAAACGGAAATTCGGACCGGTCGTCCTCGCAGGCGGAAAAGCGCAAGACATCAGAAAGCATCAGTTTTATATCAGGGAATGGTGATTTAAAATGTTAAGACCCGATGTCCTCAGAAGAAAAGAAGATTTTGACAGGATTTACAGGAAGGGCAGATCGGTGGGAGACAGGTATGTGGTGGTATTCTGCCTGGAAAACCGCCTCGGCTATAACAGGATCACATTTCTGGCCAGCAAAAAGGTGGGAAACAGCGTAAGAAGAAACAGAGCCAGGCGTCTCATGCGGGAGAGTATGAGAACGACAGATGTAAAAGTCCGTGAAGGCTATGATTTCATCATTATTGCAAGAAATACCATAAACGGAAAGAAATGCGCGGATGTGAAAAAATCTATTGAAGCCGCTTTAAGACGATTGAAAGTAACCGAAAAAAAGAAGGTGAAAGATTGAGAAAGGCAGCAGAGGCCGGCAGGGAAATCCTGAAAAGGATCCTTATTCTTCTGGTGCGCGGTTATCAGATTTTTATTTCACCGATCATGCCGGGAAAATGCAGGTTTTATCCTACCTGCTCTACGTATTTTATTCAGGCGGTTGAAAAATACGGTCCATTTAAGGGAACGCTGCTCGGAATCAGGAGAATTCTGAAGTGTCATCCCTTTCACGAGGGCGGTTATGATCCGCTGAAATGATATGGGTGCACGGATGACGGATGTCGGATGCGCGGAGGACATGTTTTCGGTCACCCGGAGTAGAGATGAGAATACGGGAAACCTTAATGACGGAGGATTTCAATGACGAGGATTATAGCTGTTCCACTGGGCTATATATTAGATGCACTTTACAGTTTTATCGATAATTACGGGATTACGATCGTCGTGTTCACCGTAATTATCCGGCTTATCATTCTGCCTTTATATGCGGCACAGCTGAGAAGCATGTCTCAGATGCAGGCGATGCAGCCGAAAATTAAGGAAATTCAGACAAAATACGCCAATGATTCTCAGATGATGAATATCAAGCTGCAGGAGCTGTATAAGGAAGAAAAGATCAATCCTGCCATGGGATGTCTTCCGCTCCTGATACAGCTGCCTATCATCTGGGGTCTCTTCGGTCTGCTCCGGAATCCGACGGAATACATAAACAATTCCGATATGGTTCTGGCAGCTCATGAATCCTTTCTGTGGGTTCACGATCTGAGTCAGCCGGATCTCTGGCTGTTTCCTATTCTGGCAGGCGTGGCAACCTTCATATCCATGAAGCTTACCCAGTCTTCCTCAGGCAATGCTGCGGCAAACGGTTCCATGAAAGTGATGCAGTATTTCATGCCGATCATGATCGTATGGATGGGGCGGACGCTTCCGGCAGGTCTCTGCCTGTACTGGCTGACCAGTTACGTTTTCCAGATCGCGCAGACAAAGATAACGCAGATTGTCCGCGGCAGAAAATCATCAGCCGGAGGAAAAAAAGGCGGAAAAAAGAAGAAGAAATAAACAGCGGGCTTTTGTTGATCCCGGCGTTTTGTTTTATGGGAAAAAGAGAAGGCGGCAGGTCGGAGACCTGCAGTCCTTTCGATGGAGTCTGATGCGGCACAGAAACAGCCGTTCAGATCTGATAACGGAGGATTTTTGTAAATATATGGCGGAATATGTAGAAAAATGGGGTGACAGCATCGACTCAGCGGTGGAGCTGGCTCTCAGAGATCTGAAGATTACGAGAGATGAAGCGGTAGTCACCGTTCTCGAACAGCCTTCCAGCGGTTTTCTCGGTCTGTTCGGAAGAAAGCTGGCGAAAGTCAGGGTGGAAAAAAAGGCGGAAGAGGAGAAGAAGAGCGGCATCCGTGAGGCATCGGTGAAAGATGGCGGACAGACATCAGCGTCTGCGGAAAGAATGTCTCCGGAAAGATCAGTTCCGGAAAAGATGTCGGCGGCTGAAGCGGAAGGCGGAATTGAGATTCGCGACAGAGGTGCGAAAAAAAGCAGCGGCAGAGCGAAAAAGGAGAGTTCTCCGAAAGGAGAATCCGTTTCTGAGTTTTCCTCCGCTGCAGAGCATACATCGGAACAGACGGAAAAAACGGTCGTTTCCGGTGCGGAAAATGCACGCGAAAGCAGAGAAGGCGGAAAAAAGAGACACAGATCTTCTCAGATGCATACGAAATTTACGATCACAGCTGAGGATACGGACGCTGTACCTGCAGATGATGCCCCGGGAGTAAACTTTATTCGTGAGATTGCGGGAAATATGGATCTCAATATCGAAGTGAAAGGCTATCTCAAAGATGATACTCTCTATGTGAGTCTCGAGGGAAAAGATGTGGGATCGATGATCGGAAAAAGAGGTCAGACGCTCGATGCCATCCAGTATCTGGCCAGCATCGTTCAGAACAGGAACTGTGAGTCCCATGTCCGGGTTATCATCAATGCGGAAAAATACAGAGAAAAAAGGGAAAAAACCCTTCAGCTGCTGGCAAAACGGCTGGCGGATAAGTGCATAAAGTCGGGCAGAAGCGTGAGACTGGAGCCTATGAATCCGTATGAGAGAAAGGTTATTCATTCCGCTCTTCAGTCAAATCCGAAGGTGACGACGAGAAGCGAAGGCGTCGAGCCGAACCGCAGAGTCGTAATCGAGCTGAAGCGGTAAGTTTCCGGCAGCTGCGTCCGGATACCGTTTCCGGCGGTTTTGATCGTTGCGGGAGATCGGAAAACTTCGGCGGTCTGCCGGGCCGTCTGCGGAAATATGATCCGCTGATGGTATCATTCAGCCGGATTTTTGATCGGAACAGGTTCAGAATGCCTTTGTGCATTCTGAACCTTTATTTATTATGAGGCAGCGGTGTATCGCGATGTGCCGCTGCTGCGGGATATACAGGCTGCCGCCCGCAGGAAAAAAGGCGGCAGAACCGGAAAGAGGTGGATCATATGGAACAGACTGTCGCCGCGGTGGCTACGGCACCGGGAGAAGGAGGAATTGGAATTGTACGCATCAGCGGTCCGGAGGCTCTGGAAATCTTAAAGAAAGTTTTCGCATATAAATCGGGAAAAAAAGCGGAAAGATTTGAAGAGCGGCGCATGATCTACGGCAATATCACCGACGAATCCGGAGAGGTAATCGACGAGGCTATGGTGGTATACATGAAGGCACCGCGTACGTATACCGGAGAGGATGTGGCAGAGATACAGTGTCATGGAAGCATCGTTTCTCTGAGAAAGATTCTTTCTCTTGTCCTTTCCTGCGGTGCGGGCCTGGCAGGACGCGGAGAATTTACAAAAAGAGCTTTCCTGAACGGAAAGATAGATCTCGCACAGGCGGAAGCCGTAAACGATGTGATACGGGCTGTATCGGATGCCGGAAGCAGATCTGCCGTATCCCAGCTGGGAGGCAGTCTGTCATCTGTAATCGGATCGATCCGCACTCAGATGGCGGATCTTCTTTCGGATATCATCGCTCATATCGAATATCCGGAGGAAGATCTGGAAGAGCTGACTTACGCTGAAATTCTGGAGAGACTTGGGGAAACAGAAAAACGTATCAGAAAACTGGCAGATTCCGCGGATACGGGCAGGATTGTGAGAGACGGGCTGAAGCTCTGTATCGCAGGCCGGCCTAACGTGGGAAAGTCCTCACTGATGAATGCCCTGCTGAAGACAGACAGAGCCATTGTAACGGATATTCCCGGGACGACGCGTGATACCATAGAAGAATTCGCTTCCGTCGCCGGGATTCCTGTCCGTCTTACCGATACGGCCGGCATCCGAGAGACAGAGGATACGATAGAAAAGATCGGAATTCAAAGAAGCAGAGATTCCATCCGTTCGGCGGATATCGTCATCTTTGTGGCAGACGGTTCCGACACAATTTCGGCGGAGGATGAAGCGATCATATCACAGCTGGCATCGAAAAGCGTGATTTTTGTTTTTAATAAATCTGATCTGGGCATCCGGATCGGTCACCGGGAAATCGAAAAAATAATGGAAAAAAAAGGAATACAGGCAAACTGTACTTTTCTGGAAATCTCGGCTCTGACCGGTGAAGGAGTGGAAAAAATAGCGGAAGAGATCCGCAATATCGTCTTCCGTGGAGGAGCCGCGGCGGAGAATGAGCTCATGATCACCAATGCGCGCCATGCGGATCTTATAGATCGGTCCCTTCATCTTCTTTCCGATGCGGAAACGATGCTGAAGAACGGGGAGGCTCTCGATTTTGCCGAGACGGATATCCGCAGCGCCTGGAATCTTCTGGGTGAGATCATCGGCGAAACGGTCAATCAGGATATTTTAACCGAGGTATTTTCGAGATTCTGTCTCGGAAAGTAAGAAAATGCGGCAGAGAGGAGGTTGTTTCTGATGCAGCGTTACGAAATGGGAGTTTACGACGTGATCGTGGTGGGTGCAGGCCACGCCGGATGTGAAGCGGCTCTGGCCCCTGCGCGTATGGGAGTGAAAACGCTTATGCTCTCCATCACGCTGGAGGCGATCGCGATGATGCCCTGCAATCCTTCTGTCGGCGGAACGGGTAAGGGGCATCTGGTACGTGAAATCGATGCTCTCGGAGGGGAGATGGGTGTCAACACGGACAAGGCCTTTATCCAGAGCAGGATGCTCAATACGGCGAAGGGGCCGGCGGTTCATTCTCTGCGTGCCCAGGCGGACAAGCAGCGTTATCACGAAGAGATGAAAAAGACGATCGAGCGGCAGGAAAATCTGGATATGAAGCAGGCGGAAGTCGTGGATCTCATCGTTGAAGACGGAAAAGTACGCGGCGTCGTGACGAGGACAGGAGGCATCTACCGCGCGGAAGCTGTGATACTTGCGACAGGAACTTTTCTAAGAGGAAAGATCTTTATCGGTGAATCCTCTTACGACTCCGGTCCGAACGGGATGGCTCCTTCCATGGAGCTTTCCGACAGCCTGAAGAAATACGGTATCTTTCTGCGCCGTTTCAAGACAGGTACTCCTGCCAGAGTTGACGGAAAGACGCTGGATTACGACGAAATGACGGTGCAGCACGGTGATGACCGGATTGTGCCGTTTTCCTTCATGAATGAGCTTCTGGATGAAAACAGAGCGGACTGCTGGCTTTCCTATACGAATGAAGAGACACATGAGATCATCCGGAATAACTTTCACCGTTCCGCTCTCTTTACCGGTGAGATCGAGGGAGTCGGTCCGCGTTACTGTCCTTCTATCGAGACGAAGATCGACCGTTTCGCCGACAAGAAGAGACATCAGCTTTTCGTGGAACCGGAGGGACTGGGAACCGACGAAATGTATATCCAGGGCATGTCATCCAGCCTTCCTGAGGATGTGCAGGAGGCGTTTTATCATACGATTCCCGGACTTAGGCACTGTAAAATCGTGCGGCCGGCATATGCGATAGAATACGACTGCATCGATTCTCTGGATCTGAAGACGACTCTGGAGAGCAGAGTGATAGGAAATCTCTATTTTGCAGGTCAGACAAACGGCAGCTCAGGCTATGAAGAAGCGGCTGCGCAGGGTCTGATGGCAGGAATTAATGCGGCCCTGAAAGTACAGGGAAAAGATCCGTTCATTCTGGATCGTTCGGAGGCGTATATCGGTGTTCTCATCGATGATCTCGTGACGAAGGGAACGCAGGAGCCTTACCGCATCATGACTTCCCGGGTGGAATACCGGCTGCTTCTGCGTCAGGACAACGCCGCGGAGCGTCTGACGGAAAAGGGTTACCGGATCGGTCTGGTGAGCGAGGAGCGTTATCGCCGCTATCTCAGCCTGAAGGAAGAGACAGAAAAGGAAATGGAACGGCTGCGCAGCACCTATGTGACGCCTTCCGAAGCCGATGATTTTCTTCTGTCTGTGGGCAGTTCACCGCTTCAGAACAGAATTTCGCTGGCCGAACTCCTGAAACGTCCCCAGGTGACCTATGAAAATATGAGGGCGGTGGATCCTGACAGGCCGTCTCTCTCTTATCACAGCATGCTGCAGGCATACGTCAATATAAAATACGAAGGATATATCTCGAAGCAGCTGGCTCAGATCGAAAAATTCAGAAAGCTGGAGTCTCAGCTCCTTCCGGAGGATATCGATTATGCTCATATGGACGGAATACGACTCGAGGCGCGTCAGAAGCTGAATGATTTCCGGCCGGATTCCGTAGGACAGGCTTCGCGTATTTCCGGCGTGTCTCCGGCGGATATCAATGTGCTTCTGATTCATCTGGAAAAGAGAAGGCGCGAGCAGGCAAAAGAGCGGGAAGCGGAAAGAGGTGCAGATAGAGAACGGGATGATAAACCGGCGCGGGACCATAAGAAGTCTGAGCGGAACGGACAGGAAGGGTGAGAGATATGGAAGACGGGATGGAAAAAATGAGTGAAGCTCTGAAATCTCTGGGAGTTGAGCCTTCCCGGGAGATGATGGAGCGATTTGAGCTTTATATGGAGCGCGTTTTAGAATGGAATGAACAGGTCAATCTCACGGCAATCCGGGATCGGGACGCATTTATCGAAAAGCATTTTATCGATTCTGTCTGCTGTATCTCCGATTCCCGGTGGAAAGAGGCGGTAAACGTCATAGATGTGGGCACCGGTGCGGGATTTCCCGGGCTGCCGCTGGCTATCGTTTCTCCGGAGAAAAAATTTCTCCTGGTCGATTCTCTGAATAAGAGAATACGTATTCTGAACGGCATCCTTGAAGAGCTCGGAATGAAAAATGTGTCAGCCCTCCACGGACGAGCGGAGGAGCTGGCACGTCAGAAAAAATACAGAGAGAAATTCGATATCTGCGTTTCCAGAGCTGTCTCACGCCTTTCCGTTCTGGCGGAATACTGCCTGCCTTTCATCCGGGAGGGAGGAAGGCTGATCGCATATAAAGGTCCTGATGCGGACGGTGAGGTCAGTGAAGCAGCGTCCGCACTGTCTGTGCTCGGCGGATCCGTGGAGGAAGTCTCCGCTACATGTATGGAAAAATATGGTGTAAATCACCGGATAGTCTACGTGAAAAAGGTGAAAAAGACACCTGCCTCTTATCCGAGAAAGGCGGGAACCCCGGAAAGAAATCCGCTGTGATTTTCCGTCCGTCTCTGTGAAAACATGTTCCGGTGGCGGCTGATATCTTCTGTCGCGAAATGTCGATGCTTTTTTATGAGTATCGAAGAAAAAGCGTTATATAGTAAGGTAGTAATGTTGGATATTTTTCAGCACATGCGACAGAGGAGGTATTTCAGAGATTATGAAGTGGATGACAAAGAAAGGGGAACCGGTGGAAATTCCCACCGAATCCATACGTCCAAATCCGGATCAGCCGAGAAAACAATTTGAACAGGATGAGCTGGACGAACTCCGGGAATCCATCCGGGAATTCGGCATCATTCAGCCGCTGATCGTCAAAAAAGAAGGGGACGGTTATATACTGATCGCCGGAGAACGTCGTCTGCGGGCGGCAGTAAGTCTGGGAATGGAAAAAGTTCCCGTTCTCATAAGGGAAGCGACGGTGAAAGAGTCGGCTCTGATCGCTCTCATCGAAAATGTTCAGAGAGAAAATCTCTCCTATATCGAGGAAGCGCAGGCTTACCGGAGACTGATTTCAGAACACGGTCTGACGCAGACGGAGATCGCGAAAAAAGTGGGAAAACGGCAGTCTACGATTTCCAATAAGCTGCGTATCCTTTCCCTTCCGGAAGATATTCAGCAGATGCTGGCGGAAAACAGACTTTCAGAGCGCCATGCGAGAGCGTTGCTTCGGATCGAGGATGACGAGCTTCGCCGTCAGGTGGTGGAAAAAATCGTAAAGTATAATCTGAACGTGACTCAGAGCGAAAAGCTCATCAGCGATCTTCTGGAGAAGGAAGAAAAACAGCAGATGACCGGCGAGAGGATCCGTTTTATCAATTATAAACTGTACGTCAATACGATAAAAAAGGCCTTCATGACGATTCAGGAAGCGGAAAAGGATGCTCAGTATTTTATGGAAGATATGGGTGACAGTGTCGAAGTGAAGATCATTATACCGAAGAAAAACGGGAAAGGTGAGGTACCGGCGTGAAGGTAACGGAGAATGATGAAAAACGGCGGTAAGCAGGTAGTTCACAGGGAGCGGCAGACTGTGATACAATATTAGCAAATATGTGCGAGTGATTTTTCGGAGGAGAAAAATTTATGAAACGAAACCGGAAAAAGATCTGGAGCTGTCTGGTGATGATTCTGCTCTTTGCATCTGTACTGTCAGCCTGCGGGAATAACAGTGCGGGAAGCGGCAGTAGCCAGGATGAGAGCAGTGCGGATGCGCCGATGACGAAAGAGGAATACGTTGCGGAAGTAAACAGCATATGCGATGAGATCCTTACTGTTTCTTCAAAATATGAAGATGATATGAACAGCGGCGATGTCGCGCAGGCGCTTGAAGCGACGAAATCCATGGTCGGTGAAATCCGGCCGCTGTATGTAGATCTCGGAGAATTAAAAGCACCGGCCGAATTTGAAGAGCAGCAGAGTAAGATCAAAGATGGCTGTGACGCTTCAGTGGAAGTTCTGGATCTGTCTGTTCAGCTGATGGAGATGGAGGATGCAGATCAGAGCCAGGAAGATATCCAGAGCATCAGTGAGCGGATTGCGGAACTGAGTCCGAAACTGTCCGATCTGAATACCGTACTGAGTGAAGTACGTGCAGCTTAAATATATGGAAAATATAAAATTTATAATATATTTATAAAGTATAATAAATATTCATAATAAAAATATTATTATAAAAAATATAAGATTTATTAGTGTAATATTATAAATATAAAAATCACTCTGCAAATTATATATCCGGAATATTTACGATATTCCTGCGTATAACTGAAAATTAATCAATGAATAAATCGCATCGATTTTTGTCTTAAGTATGAATTTCGATGCGATTTTTTGTGAAAAATCCGGCAGGCAATCCGAATTTTTGTCCTCAAAAAAAGAAATACAGCCAAAAATCTTCTGTAATCGATTTTTTGCAGCTGCAGGACCTGAAGTATATCAAAAATCGTTTCAGGCAAAAACAGAGACTCTGTTTTTGATGCATTTTTGAGCTGCTTCCGGTTTTTTGCTATCCCTTCCACACCTGTATTCTGCTTCCCATCGATTATACTTCCGCGCAAAAATGTTTTTTTGTTAAGAGCAGATCAAAAATATGCTCTTTTATAGTTTATCTTTTCTATCTTCTTGTTTTTGATGAAATCAGGGAATATAATGATAATAATCGTCTGATTTTTGAAAAAAACAGCGGTTATAACTGTATAATTTTGTAAAATAAAATAGATGAATACCTGAGAGCGTGATATAATATTACGATAATCATCATTATCATCACAGCAAAATCTGATTTCTCGGGGGAATTTTGAAAAAATAAATAAAATAAAGGAGCACAATATTGGGTAAGTCAATAGCGATTTTCAATCAGAAAGGCGGCGTCGGTAAGACGACAACTAATATCAATCTGGCAGCCTGCCTTGCGATCAAAGGAAAGAAGGTCTTGGTTCTCGATATCGATCCTCAGGGAAATACGACAAGCGGACTTGGTATTTCAAAAAGAGGATTGGAAAATACGATGTATGAAGTTCTCATTGTCGATGGATATAATCCTGAAAATGCGATTCGCAGTACGGCAGTGAAGGGG
>CAJFPD010000113.1 GCA_904398315.1 Candidatus Alangreenwoodia gallinarii
ACCGGCAATTTCCGCTCTGTATCTCAGAACTCCGGAACTTTGTCCGGCGGCGAAGACGGAAAAGATATAAACAAAGAGTGAGACAGAGCAGCTGTCCGATTGCAGCGGAGCCATCCGATTTCCATACGGAAAGCACCGGATATATTACACAGAATACAAAGCACCGTCAAACAACTTAAAATGAGGTAACAATATGACACAAGACAACCGTACGGCCCGGGAACGGCCGCAGGCAGAGGGATATACGGGATATACGCAGACAGAAGAGTACACACAGAGGGAATATGAGCGGAAAAGGAATGAGGAAGACGCATACCGTCTTCCTCCTCTTTCCGTGTCAGAGCTGCGCAGAGAAGCACGCGAGCTGTCGAAGAGGCGCAGAGGACTCTTTCCGAATATCCTGCTTCTCAACGCGCTGCTGATCTTTCCTTCTCTGATCCTCTACTCTATATCCGTGCTAAATTTTCCATCTGATTCTATTTCGTATATTTTTTTCCAGATTGCTGCCACCCTGCTTCCCATCATTCTCGGAGGACCTTTCGCTCTGGGCCTGTCCGGAAGCTTTCTGAGCCTGTCGCGCGGAGAAAACAAAATCCGGACATCATCGCTGTTTTACGGCCTGAAGGACAGACATTTTCCGCGGGCTTTCGGCGCATTTCTTCTCACTGCGCTGATTTCCGCCATGGTTCTCTGTCTGCTGCTTCTTCCAGGAACGGCGCTGTATATTTACAACGAAAACCGCGTCATTTCCTCTTATGGAATCCTTGCTCTGGCCATTTTGCTCCTTCTGGCCGGTGCAGTCTGCGCTTTTTTCTTCCTTCTCCGCTTTTCGCTGACCTTCTGGTTCATGGCGGATAACGGAGAACGCAGAACGATTTCCTCCATCGCAGCCGGATTTCATACCATGCGGGGAAACTGTATCCGATATTTCCTGCTGATTTTCTCCTATATCGGCTGGTATCTCGTCGCCTTCGCCGTAGCACTATTCGCCGTTTTAATTTTTGCCCTGGCCGGGTACAGCCGGGTTTCCTCCATGGAGACGCTTTTCGATCAGTATGCTTATCTGGTTTACCTGGTCTTTTATATCCGTATCTTCTCTGTCGCAGCGATCGTCATCACACTGTCGGCCGTCGCCTCCAGGCCTCTGTTTGCCACAGCGGTCTTTTTCAACCGCATCACCGGATACCGGCCTCCGGAACCGAAAAAAGACGAGGCAGAAACAGAGGCAGAGGAAACAATCCCGGAGAAGACGGATGAAGAGGATCTGCAGCCCCCGGAAAACAGTGCCGCCTGGCCGCCAAAACCGGACCGTGAGGATCTGCCGGTCACCAGAACCGTATGGGAAAGCCGGGATGCGGATCGTTAGACTGCCGGCAGCTCCACGGTAAATTCCGTAAAGCTGCCGCCGCTTTCGACAAAGATCCCCCTCCGTGAAGCTCGACGATTTTTTCGCAATGGACAGCCCCAGCCCGGTGCCCTTCTCAGAAAGGCTTTTATGCCGATCTCTATAACAGCCAGTTTGATCAGGAGTCCGCATAAATACATTTCAGAATGTTGCGCCGGAGCGCCCCGGAATTTTACGGGGCGCTCCGGAATCCCGCGCAGCGCTTCCGGAATCTTTTGCGTTTTTTCTGTCTCAGCCGGCAGTTATTATGGTATTATATTAATGGAGGGAATAACCTATGAAATTCAACTATATTGCGATCGAACGGGAATACGGAAGCGGCGGAACGAAAATCGCCCGCCTGCTGGCCGAAGAATGCGGCCTGCCTTTTTACGGCAAGGAGATCTTGGAGGAGGTATCCCAGAAATACGACGTTTCCATCGAGCGGATACAGAATTACGAGGAAACCGTGACAAACAGCGTGCGCCGCTCTTTTTTCACGCTGGGTCAGGTTCATTCGGCGGATCCGAGCATGCTGACGAAAGAGGATTACATTTTCGTGGCGGAGCAGACGGTTATCTGCGACCTGGCGGCAAACGGCCCGGCTGTCTTCCTCGGTCACTGCGCTTCCGAAGCACTGGATCCGAGCAAAGGTGTAGCCAGAGTCTTCATCCGCTGCACCGATGAAGCGGAAAAGAAAAAGCGCATCATGACAGATTATGATATTCCGGAATCGGAAGTGGACGCCGTGAGAAAGCGCTACGACAAAAAAAGAGCGAACTACTATTACGCCAACACGTCGCGCCGCTGGACGGATCTCACGAATTATGATGTGGTTCTGGATTCCTCGGCCCTGGGTATCGAAGGATGTGTCCGCGTCCTGAAAGGACTCCTGCCGGACAGAGTGAAAAAGAAAAATCCTCAGCAGGAAACTGCGTAAATCCAAAACGACCCACGGTGCAGAATTCTCTGCATATCTGAAATATAGCTATAATACAACTGTAACATAATTGTGATGCAGTTTCCGGCACAGGCTGCATCACAGTTTTCTTTTTTCCGCTGATCCCGTCCCATCCGGTCATTCAGACGGATGCCCTCCGGCGGAAAAATTCCCTTTCTCACAAAACTGCAATCCGCCGGAAAAAATTTTTAAAAAAATACAAAAAAGTCTGAAACACTTCTGTGTTTTTTTCATCTTAATTATATAAGTAAGTCACAGCAACTTTTACAGAAAGGAATGAGAAAATGAAAAAAAGAAACCTCAGCCGAATCCTGATCCTTATCACCATCATCGCACTTCTTCTGCCTGTCGGCAGCGCCTACGCCGCCGTCATCGACGA
>CAJFPD010000114.1 GCA_904398315.1 Candidatus Alangreenwoodia gallinarii
ATCCAGAGCCGGTATCCCGTCGCGATGGAAATGCCGGCCAGAGCGGCGATGACGATAATGATGATGGCATTCCGGATGATGCGGAACTTTACAAGGCGTCTGCGTATGTCTTCCGGATCGATGGCGGAAATATAATCGTGGACGATATCGACGGGAGAGCCGAATCGCTGTGTGATATCTTCCATCGTCCAGTCGGGATGTTCCTCTGTGTATTCCTCCAGACTGCTTCTGAAGTCGCGGAGAAATTTTTTCACACCCGGACTGCGGATCGGGATCAGTATTCTGATTTGCTGAAGATATTTTTTCAGTTCTTTTTCTCTGGTATGATCTTTGCTCATTTTTTCCTCCAAAATTTTCATCGCGCGAAAAATAAATGTTTCCTTTCCATATCTTCATCTCCGCAAAGATCCGGAAAAACAAAACATAGATCCTGTTTTTTATGGAAACTTCTACCTACAAAATATATTATATTCGCTGTGATTTTAAAATTAAATGCTATTAAAAACATAATATATATTGACAAAGATAATCTGAAGAGGTATATTATGGGTGTAAGCATTTGATCGTAGCTTACAGAAAAATTAATTTATTCCGGAAGATCTGCGAAGATCCACATTGTAGAAAAGATGATATTCTGGAGGCGAGATGCGCTATCGTTTTCGGTCCAAATGTATCCTGGACGGTAGACGGAGCATTATCAGTTGTAGAAGAAGATGGCACTGTCACAGCACTTCCGGAATTCTCTGATGTATTCCCGGAGGACTGGGATCTGGCTGCTATCTCTGCAAAATATAATGAAATGACGGTGGAAACGACAGGGACTCAGATTGCATCTGTAAATTCTGTATCCGCATACGGCGGAGCAAATTTTGAAGGTAATGTCAGTGTACCGAAATACAGCAGCACATCTCAGGCGCCTGTATTTTATGCTTTCAATGGATCCGGAGCTAAAGTACAGTCATTGGTAGATACAACAGACGTTGATTGCAAAGTAAATCTTGGAATGAGGAATCTTGATACAGGAATTGAAGTAGGCTGGAAGGCAAATATGGATGAGGACGATGAATTAACTATTGGAACTACAAGTGGTGTGAGATATGGAATGCGCTGCAGTTCCTATCAGAAAGCTCACAAAGCTTTTATTACAGTTAAGGATCTGATCTGATTTATATTTCGCAAATTGCAATAGCAAGTTGAACTAATTTTTTTACGCCGGAGAACTGTAAATAATATCCAGATGCTCCCCAAACAGTTCTTCCGGTGTATGATATCCATATCCTTTGCGTGGCAGTCCGTTCATCCGGTCTCCGATCCAGTCAATGTCCTTTGTGCTGCACTCTTCGATCCGACGGCCTTTCGGCAGAAATCTTCGGATCAGTCCATTATTGGGTTCAACTTCATTATACAATCAGCCAGTTTTTTCTGTTCCGGGAGTTGACAATATTTTCTTACTTATGTAATATATAAGTATATTACATAAGTAAGAAAAATGTGAAAAGGCAGTGATGCTCTTTGATCAAAACAGAAGAAGAGCAGAGCGTATTTGCAGAAGAATTTCCGGAAGGAGGGTTACTATGATCAGAGCAAAAAAAGCCGGAAGAAAAATCGCGTCCGTCATTTTAGCGGCGGCCATCCTGGTGACAGCCGCGGCACCGGCGTGGGCGTCATCGGAAACGATGCCGTTCCGGGATGTGAAGGAAGGCGACTGGTGTTATGATGCGGCGTCTTTCATGTATGAAAAAGGGCTGATGAACGGAACGTCACCGGATGAATTTTCGCCGGATACGTTTATCACAAAAGAGATGTTTGTCACCATGCTGGGCAGACTGGCAGAGAAAGAGGGCGCGGCGATCCGGGAAGAGATCAATCCGCTCGTCCACCTGCAGGATATCAGGCAGAGTGATTACAGCAGAGACTATGTCTACTGGGCTGATGCTGTCGGTATCACGCCGCCGGTCACACAGAAGGGGTGGAGCGTGGATAAGGATACACAGCAGCAGGAGGAATTTTATTACTGGCAGCCGGACGAATGGATTTTCAGGGAACAGACGGCATATATGATGTCCGCTTTTGCCGATGAGCTGAATATTACGATGCCGGAGACAGTAAATCTGAGACTGGAGGATTTTGCTGATTATGATCGGTTCAGGGATCGCCTGATATGGGATGGAAGCGATGAGGCGCTGGAAAGATGCGTAAGAGCCGGAATTCTGAAAGGCTATCCGACCGGAATGCTCGTGATGGGAGACATGGGGCATAACTGGGTGACGAGAGCGGAAGCGGCCCAGATGATTTACAATATGTGCGAGATTCTGGGAATTGACGCTTAAAGGCGCGGCTGAAATCCGAGGAACTTGTTTTTCTGCATTGCTGTCTGTACTGCTGCTATGATATACCATAAAGAAAATATAAAGAAAAATTCTTTATTTACTCTTCATTTATTCTTTATTTTAGTTTATAATAAAGAATAAAGAGAATAAGAGGTGAGGAAATATGGCACAGACAGTAAATGTGAATTTCAAATTGGATGAAGATGTGAAAAAAAACATGGAGCAGGTCTGCTCTGATCTCGGTCTTTCCATGAGTGCAGCTTTTACTATTTTTGCAAAGAAAGTGAGCAGAGAAAAACGTATCCCGTTTGAGGTATCGGTAGATCCGTTCTATTCGGAAAGTAATATTCGTCATTTGGAAAAAGTGGTGAAAGATATCAGAAACGGAAAAGCTCATTTTGCAGAGCATGATCTGATCGAGGCGGACTGATGCGGCTGCTGTGGGAGGATCGCGCATGGAAAGAATATCTGTACTGGCAGGCACAGGATAAGAAAATATTGAAACGAATAATACCATCCGCAACAACGGGCGCGGTTGTGCATCTGAGACAGAAGATGCGCAGCCGCGCTTCCCGTTTTTGAGATTTATTAATGCCGACTTATTTACTGGAAAATCATTGACAAATACAATATATGATGATATATTATAAATGAAAATCATTTGAAGTGATTGAATTGAGTGCGGGTTGAGTGCATATTACGCGAGATTTATTCTGCGAAAGTTCTGAAGGAGGTACGGGATGATGAGGAAATCTGTGGGGATTTCAGCTCTGCCGAAAATTCTGTCGGTACTGCTTGTTTTTGTTGTTGCGGCTGCAATACTGTCTGTGCCGCGGTACGGGCAGAATAGCGACGGTGGGGGCGGCACGGCGGGATATTTTGTCTACGCTGAGGACGATACAGGCGCCGGCCTGCAAAATTCGCCGGATTATGAGGATGAGCCTTCTGTCTGGGCGGAAGCGGAAGTCGCGGCGGCAATCAGGGAAGGACTCGTGCCGGATGCGCTGCAGTGCGATTACCGGAAGCCGATTACCCGGGCGGAGATCGCAGAGTTGATTCCGATGTATATCATATGGCATTTTGCGGAAGGCACCACATTTGAGGATTACTGCGAGGCCTTCGAAAACGGTGGTGCTCTTCCACGTTATTACGGAAGCAGAGCTCCGGAATACAGAGAAAATGTTTTTTCCGATACAAATGATGAGACGCTCAACAGACTGTATGAACTGGGTCTGATTTCGGGCTATGAGGACGGAACGTATCGCGGCGATGAGCCGGTCAGCAGGCAGGAGGCCGCTGTGATTCTTTACGGCGCAGAGGATCTTTTTATAGAATATTGGGCTCAGCTGAGCTACGGAACAAGTTTTATCTGTAAAGAGTTTCTGCCGGGCCGTTTCCGTGACTTCAGCTCGATCGGGGAATGGGCAGCCGTATCTGTCGGCCGCATGGTTCTTATCGGCTGTATGAACGGCGTGAGTGAGGATCTCTTCGCTCCGCGGGAACTCATCAGCAGGGAACAGGCCATCATTACTGTCTGGCGTATGGCGCAGAGCGACGGCATGGGAGAAGAGCTTCTCGCTTATCGGGAAAAGGACAGTCTGGAAACGGTCTCCGCATCAGAGTGCACACGTATAAAGGTTACCGATATCGGGACGGGAAAATATGCTGAAACTTCCGATAGAAATACGATCAGCAGCCTGTCGGATAATCTCTCATCTCTGTCAGGGTATTATACGGGAATCTCTCCTCAGAAACGGACAGACGGATATATTCTGGATTTTTTCTTCTACGGAGCCGGCGGGGCAGAGTATACGACTTCTCTTTATGTCAGCGCTGACGGAAGTAAGATCGACGTCAACAGTGCTGTAGCGGATGCAGAAGGTGAGAGTATATCCTGCGGATATCAGGCCTATTCCAATTCAAAGCAGTTTAACGTAACAGGCGGCGGAAACGGAATTTCCGGAGCGGATGTGAAGCTGCTGCGGAACCTGATCGACGCGGCGTAGGTAATCGTCTCCGTCTCATAAGAGTCTTTCGTGAATTCACGGGGCTTTCCCATAAACGTTTTAATATAAACAACAGAGACTCAGGTTTCGTTTCGTCACGATTCCTGAGTCTCTGTGTTCTGATGTTCTGTTTTTTCCGCGGTTTTTTCATTTTTTTCCGGTTCCGGTTCCG
>CAJFPD010000115.1 GCA_904398315.1 Candidatus Alangreenwoodia gallinarii
ATCCACGCTCTGTGCCAGAGCGCGGCCAGCAGCCTCATAAGATCGATTTCAAAATACTGTTCCTGATTTTTTTGCATACAACATACAGTCCTTCCCGTCTGATACCGGATCGATTGTCCGCAGATATACGCCCGACACGCTGTCTGCTGTCTTCCGTTTTTTTGACTGAAGAATAAAAGACCCGGATATTTACGAAATAAACAATTTGTCAGTAAGAAGAAAGGGAAATCCGCATGTCGTTCGCGCATATATGTACTTCAGGGAGGATTACGGAAAAAGATTTTTCCCGGGAAAAATAAAAAAGCATCAGAAAAAAGGTCGGGAAAAAACTCATCTTTTTCCGGCCGCTTTCTCATGCCCAAAACCAGTTAACTATCTTGATGAATAATATGATTTGTGTTAAACTGTTTCTATATTTTCAGTTTATAAATGTGATGATGCAGAATTCAATCACGAAATGTTTATTTTGTCAATATTCAAGGTTCGGTTATTCTCCGCTTTTCCGATTCTGTCATCCCGCTTTCCGATACTTCTGCATATCCGCTTCCGCATTCCTCAGAAGCCGCTGACGAGATTCAGCCGTTCCAGATGCCTGGCGTGTTCCGCACCGGTAGAAGTCAGGTAAATCCGCGTCGTCGCAAGGTTGGAATGCCCCAGAACATCCGCCAGTTTCACGATATCTCCGCACATCTGGTAAAAGGCGCGGGCGAAAAGATGCCTGAGATTATGAGGAAAGACTTTCGTTTTCAGAATCCCCGCCGCAGGGCACAGTTTCTTCATCTCCGCCCAGATCTGCTGCCTCGAGAGGCTCTTTCCGCTTCGGGTGATAAAAATCTCTCCGGAGACGATTTTTTTCTGCCCGGCATACCGGATCAGCTTTCTGCAGAGCTTCTCCGGCATCAGAATCGTACGTATCTTACCCTTCAGGGAGATTTCCACTCTGCCTTCACAGATCGCCTCCAGTGTAACATTCTTTACCTCGCTGACCCGGATTCCGGTGGCGCATATCGTCTCCAGCAGCAGCGCCAGGCGTTCTTTTCCCTGCGCTTTTGCCGCTTTGACCAGTCGTTCATATTCCCTGCGGAAAAGCTCCTTTTCCGAACTCCGGAAAAAACGGCGCTGAATCCGCAGCGTCTTTGCTCTGCATTCCTCCCAGCCCGAAAACCGGAAAAAAAGATTGAGCGATGTCAGCATAGCATTCACCGTCACCGGCGCATAACCGCTTCCGCACAGAAAATCACGCCACTGTCCGGCTGTCTCCCGCTCCACAGTGCCTCGCTCTTCCGTTGACTGCCGCAGCCACATTTGAAAAGATCTCACATCCCGAAGATATTTGTCCACCGTGGATTTCTTTTTTCCTTCCCGATGCAGATATCGCTCAAATTCACAAATCGCGGTATCGGATATTTTTCTGCCGCTGTCTTTGGCGGAACCGGCAGCCGTTACCTCGCATTTTCTTTTCGTACGCTCTTCCGCCGCGAAGCGCTTTCTGCTGCTTCTGCGGACAAGTCCCGCTTTCCATCTTCCGGATCTCACATGATATTCTCTCATTCTCTTGTTCCTCCGTCATTTTTTCTCCGTCCGCCGACAGATCTCCGGATCATCTCGCCGTATTATGCAGAATTGATCGCCAGGCGGATCTCCGGGAGGCGTTCCGCCGCATCATACGGGATCGTATTCCTCAAACCGGTATCTCTGTCCGGCATCCGGATATTTTTCCCGGTCAACCTCACTGATAAACATATTATACGGTCTGACATAGACGGGAAACGTTCCGTACAGCGCCTGATATACCACCATCTTTTCCTCCGTCTCCGAATGACGGGCGATGGCGATGATCTGATACAGATTTCCCTTAAAATGCCGGTAAATCCCTCCGATCTTCAGAAAGCGGCGCGATGATTCATCTCCTTTTTCCCGCCGGTCATATGCTGTCTCTGATTCTATCGCTTTTTTTCTGTGTTCACCCACAGGATTTCTCCTTTCTCTATTGCCGTATCTCTCCGGTCAGCCGGATCAGCTGTTCAGCCGCTTTCTTACCTCCTTCCAGCCCGGATAAAACCGGTCCATCAGAGCGTAAAACCGTTTATTATGAGACGGCTCCAGAAGATGCGCGAGCTCATGTACGAGAACATAGACCAGACATTCCTCCGGCTTTTCCGCCAGCGAGAGATTCAGCCATATCCGCGACGCGGAAGGATTGCACGTTCCCCACCGCGTCTTCATGCGCCGGATCCTCCACTCGCGGACGCGGACTCCGACGCGCTTCTCACAGGACGGAAGGATCGCTTCTATCCTTTCTGACAACAGCCGGCGATACCAGCGTTCCACCAGTTCCCGGCGTTTTTCCTCCGATGCATCCGGTTTAACATACAAAACCACCTTTCTGTCCTGAAGCACGCAGTCACTTCGCTTCGCCTCCCGGACCTCCAGAAGATATTCCGTTCCCCACAGCGCCAGCTTTTCTCCGGTTACATAGCGACGCTCCGGCCGCTGCGGTCTTTCGGCGATCAGCCTCTGATGCTTCCATATCCAGTCCCGCTTTGCCGAAACAAATCGGAGAATCCTTTCCTCATCCGTATATTTTGGAGCCGTAATCTGCACACGGCCGTCAGGCGGAAGAACTCTCAGATACATATTTTTTACCGCTTTTCTCACCACGGTGATACTGATTCCATCCGTCTTCAGAATGCTGACCGTGCCTCTGTTTTTTCGCTTCACTGTCTCCTCCTGCTCTCTTCTCTGTCCATCTCACGCAGCAGACGCGTTTGGAGGATACAGCAGCATAGAAAAGATATCAGATCTGCTGCCGGCTGAGCCGCCTGAACGCCGGTGATGCCGAAGAGACGTGACAGCGCAAATACGATGGGAATGAGAAAGATTCCCTGCCGCGCCATGCCGAGAAAAGAAGCGCTCACCACCTTACCGGTGGTCTGCATCATCATGTTGCTGATCATCAGCCAGCCGTTCAGGCACAGCGTCAGACACTGAAAGCG
Organism: Candidatus Alangreenwoodia gallinarii; assembly: GCA_904398315.1. GTDB lineage: Bacteria > Bacillota > Clostridia > Peptostreptococcales > Anaerovoracaceae > Alangreenwoodia > Alangreenwoodia gallinarii. The sequence goes on from CAJFPD010000115.1 coordinate 2,997, forward strand.
CAGTGCCGTCGTGCCGATAGCGAGCACCTGCGGATCGCCTTTGCGGAACAGCTCGATCAGAAACGGCGCCGCAATCCATTCGGCGACGGCGAAGACGGCGAGAATCAGCGTCCCGGTCTTTACGCAGAACCAGAAGCCTTCCCTGACGCGGTCATACCGTCCGGCTCCGTAGTTATACCCGCATACCGGCTGAAATCCCTGGCCGAAACCCAGCAAAACGGCATTGGTAAAATTTGCGATTTTCGTCACGATCGCCATGGCGGCCACCGCCGCATCTCCGAAAGAACCGGCCGCCACATTCATGCAGGCCGTCGCCACGCCGGAAACCGACTGGCGGCATAACGAAGGCAGGCCGCCGTTAAAGATGATGCGGTAATATTTCCCGGACGGCGTAAAATTCCGCGGACGGACCGGCACTGTCCCTCTGCGCTCCAGCTCCCAAAAGAGGAGGCAGAAGCTGACCAGCTGGCTCAGAATCGTCGCCAGCGCCGCACCGGAGATTCCCATATCACAGACGAAAATGAAGACCGGATCCAGAATCAGATTCAGAACCCCGCCCGCTGTCAGTCCTATCATACCGTACAGCGCGCTCCCCTCGAAGCGCAGCTGGCAGTTGAGCACCAGAGACGCCGCCATATACGGTGCGCCGATCAGAATCAGACGGATATAGTCCATGGCATAGGGCAGAATCGTATCCGTGGAGCCCAGCAGTCTGCACAGCGGTTCGAGCAGGAGAAGTCCGCCCGCTCCGAACAGAGCTCCTGCGATCAGCGCGGAAAAAAAGCCTGTGGCCGCCAGCCTTTCCGATTCCTTTTCCCTGTGCTGGCCGAGCATCCTGGAAATGTTATTTCCCGATCCCTGTCCGAAAAAGAATCCGATGGCCTGAATCACCGCCATGACGGAAAAAGCGATACCCACCGCGCCGGAGGCGCTCGTACTGATCTTTCCGATAAAAAACGCATCCGCCATATTATAAAATGTAGTGATCAAATTGCTGATAATCGTGGGAACCGCCAGCCGGCAGATCAGAGGTCTGACCGGCGTCTGCGTCATCTCGCTGAATTTTTCGTCGAGACTGCGCATTCGTTCTCTGTCTTTTTCTGCATTTTCCGACTTTCCTCGGATCTCTTCCGGAGATTCCTCCGTCTTTTCCTTCATTTCTGTGCCTTCTTTCTGTCCGCTTCCGGAATCTGCCGTTTTTCTCCTTCATCCGGCAGTCGCTGCCGCGGCGGATTTTGTCTAAAATCATAGCACTTTTTCCGTTCTCTTTCAATAATGCTCCTCTTGCGCGGCCGGGCGCACTACAGAAAAACGGCGGGAAGTATCGTCAGAATGTGTGTTCTTCTGCGTCTCCCGCCGTCTTTTGTCTTTCATTTTCCGCTACCTGTCATGCGGAACAGTTCCGTTTTTCCCTTCCCCTTTCAGGCTCCATCCGGCCGATTTCATCTGCATATCTGCCATATGGCGGAAAATGCCGTTTCTCTCCATCAGCTCCTGCGGCGTTCCCTGCTCCGCCACCGTGCCGTCCGCCAGGACGACGATTTTATCGGCGCCGGCTACGGTGCGCATGCGGTGCGCGATGACGAGTACCGTCTTGTCGCGGATGAGACGCGACAGAGCCGTCTGGATCGTCGTCTCGTTTTCCACGTCCAAAGATGCCGTAGCCTCATCCAGCAGAATGATCGGCGCATTTTTCAGAAAGGCCCGGGCGATGGATATGCGCTGACGCTCGCCGCCGGAAAGCTCGCTGCCGTTCTCGCCGATCATACTCCGGTATCCGTCCGGCAGCTTCTCTGCAAATTCCGCGCAGTTTGCCATTTCTGCGGCGGCGATTACTTCCTCATCGGTGGCATCCTTCCTGCCGATCCTGATATTTTCCATGATCGTGTTGTTGAAAAGCGTCACATCCTGAAAGACGATGGAATAAAGCGACAGCAGTGTCTCCGGATCCACTCCGGAGATATCCTGGCCGCCTACGGTGATTTTTCCCTTCTTCGCATCCCACAGCCGCGCGGCCAGCCGTGAGATCGTCGTCTTGCCGCCGCCGGACGGCCCGACCAGCGCGGTTACTTCTCCCTGTTTCGCCGTAAAGGATATGTCGCGCAGAACCGTCTCTCCGCCGTCGTAGGAAAATCCCACGTGATCGAAGACGATATCGCAGCCTTTATTGTGCAGCTCTGCTTCACCGCCCTGAACCGGATGATCCAGAATTTCATTCATGCGGGCCACATTCGTGCGGCTGGCGATGATGGCGGCCAGATTCTGCAGCGCGGACTGCAGAGGATCGTAAAGCCGGGCAGCCACCAGCAGAAACAGAAAGAAGGTGATGAGATCCAGGGATCCGCCTGCCAGAAGCGCCGTTCCCGTCAGCGCCACGGTGGCGATTCCCAGCTTCAGGATCAGCTGGGCGGACACCACAAAGGCCGCCGTTCCGAATTCTGTGATGACAGATCGTTTTTCCACGGCTCTGATCTTTTCGTCCAGTCCCTTCAGATATTCTTCCTCCGCATTGTTCGATTTCAGATCCCGTACCGTCTCCAGGCACTCCTGAATGCCGTCGGCGCACGCGATCTTCGCCGCCATCTGTTTGCTGCCCAGATAATCCTGAGCGCGGAAGGACAGAGCGACGATCAGGAAGGATACCGGGATGACCCACAAAGCCGCCAGAGCCATGCGCCAGTCGAAGACGAACATCCCCGCAGCCACCAGTGTCGTGGAAAGGATCGAACCGATCAGCTCCGGAATAAAATGGGAAAAGGCCGTCTCCAGCGTGGTGCAGTCTGCCATAATCGTGCTGGTCAGGTCGGCCAGATCCTTTTTCCCGAAAAAAGACAGCGGAATTTTCCTCAGCTTTTCCGCCAGCGTGATGCGCCTGACGCCGCTCTCCACATAGGTGGCCAGATATGTGGCGTTATACTGAATATACGTGGTGAGAAAGATGAGGACGAGGCAGGCCGCACAGCCCGCCGCGTAAAGAGCAATATTGACGCCTTCTCCTCCGATCAGACCGCTGACCAGGAAAAACAGAAGTCCCACCGGCATGATCAGCACGATATTGGAAAGAATGCAGGCGGCGCAGGCTTTGACGAGATCTCTCGCTCCCTGCTCGGACAGCGCAAATTTTCTCTGTATTTTCTTCATCATTTTTCCTGCTCCTTTCCCGTTTTTTCGTTTCCTCGTCCCGCGGGAACCCGGCCGTTTTTCTGCCCGGCTTTTTCCCCGGCAGACGGCCCGCTATTCTCTTTTCCCACCTTCCACCTGACGGAAGTCTGATAATCCTCCCACATATCGCGGTAAAGGCCTCCGGCCGCCAGCAGTTCCCGGTGACTGCCGCTCTGTGCGATTTTGCCGTCCTGAAGAACAAAGATGCGGTCAGCTCCGACGACGGTGGACAGCCGGTGTGCGATCATGATGACCGTTCTGCCTTCCGCGAGGCGGCTGAACGCCTCCTGCACCCGGATCTCGTTGTCTGCGTCGGCGTAAGCCGTAGCCTCGTCCAGAATGATGACCGGCGCATCCTTCAGCATCACGCGGGCGATGGAAAGCCTCTGCTGCTCGCCGCCGGACAGATAGACTCCCCCGGTTCCGATCACCGTGTCGATGCCTTCCGGAAGCTTTTCCACGATGTCCATGCACTGAGCTTTTCTCAGCGCCTCCATCACTTCCTCCCGGTCGGCGTCCGGCTTCGCCATCCTGACGTTTTCCAGAACCGTGGTCTTCAGAAGACGGCTGTCCTGAAAGACAAAGGATACGGTGTCCATCAGTTGCTCCTTCGGGATCTGTCTCACGTCGACGTCTCCGATGAGAATCTGCCCCTGCTGCACGTCGAAAAACCGGGAGATCAGATTTGCCATCGTCGTCTTTCCGCTGCCGGACGGTCCGACAAATGCCACCGTCTCTCCGGAGCGGATTTTCAGCGACACGGAATCGAGAGCCTGCGTTCCCTCATGATACCGGAAGCTCACATTCCGGACTTCCACTGACGCGTCCCGGATATCCGCTCGCTCTTCCGCTTCCGGCAGAGGAGTAAGCTCCATGACGCTGTCGATTCTTTTGAGTGCGTCGTCGACGATCATGGCATTTTCGCTCTGATACATGATTTTCGTGAGAGTGACGGAAATGACCGGCGTGATAATAATATAGAAGATGAGATCTGTCAGAAAGTCCGCCGTAACGCCGTTCCTCGTAAAAAAGAGACCTGCTGCGATCAGAAAGGCGAAGACGCTGTTGATCGCCGTCGTATAAAACATCATGGGCAGGCGCAGCTCCTTCGTATAGGCGATGACCCACGTTCTGTAATTGTCGATGGCCGTCCTGAACCGGCGGAAAGAGAAGAGCGTCTGGCCGAAGGTTTTGATGACCGGAATACCGCGGACATATTCCACCGCCTCATTCGACATATCCTCCAGCGCATTCTGATACTCTTTCATCTTCTCTTTCATCCTCTGTCCTGTCATCGCTGACATGATGGCAAAAGCAAGAACCACCGGAATGAGGCTCAGAATTCCCAGACGCCAGTCGAAAAAGAACAGGAGAAACAGAAGGCCTGCCGGCGTCGCAACAGCGCCCGCCCGGTCCGGCAGCTGATGAGCCAGATATGTCTCCGTGGCGGCGCTGGACTCGTTGACAATTTTGCGCATCCTGCCGCTTCCGAAGCCGTCCAGAAATCCCAGCGGAAGCGTTACGATGTGGTGCATGGCACTGCTGCGGATATTGGAAGCGATCCGAAATGCCGCGATGTGAGAACACATGAGGCCGGCCACATAGATGAGAAGGGACAGGACAGCGAACAGGACAGCCATCCACCCGTTGTGTGTCAGATCCTGCGCTCTGCTGAAATCCGGCACGCTTTCCAGTACTCCGTCGACGATTTTCCAGATATACCAGAACGGCACGAGAGCGAACAGGGCGCTCAGAGCGGACAGGATCCAGGACGAATAGGTCAGATACCGGAAAGATCCGGCATAATCCATCAGTCTTGCGAGATTCGACTGTTTTTTCAATGAAACTACCTCCTTCGTCGGAAATCCGGAAATACAGTACTCAGTAGTCCGATCGGATCTCTTTCCGCCGCAGATAAATTTTCCATAAATTATTATGGAAAATTAAATAGAATCAACGGTTTTCCGGAAATCGGAAAGCAGATCCGGTCAAATTTAGTTAGTTTTTACTAACTTTTAGGCCAAAAATCAGAGGCTTAAGAAAGCCCCATAATTTTTTTCCATCCCGCCACCTGAAAGGTGTGGAGTTCTCTCACGTACTCCGTTGCCTGCTCTTTCGGCATCGAATGAATCACGATTTCAAAGAAAGCGGAAAACATCCCGCTGATCAGAATGTGTTCCAGCTGCGGATCCACCTGTCGGATCTTTTCGCCGTGCTGCCTCATCACTTCGATGAAATCATGTGTGCTCTCCACCTCGATCTCCACGATATGATGAATAAAATGTTCGTATTTCGTACCTTCGGCACAGGAAAGCAGCAGACGGAACGCATCGAAATGATCATAGATGTAGTCGAGAATTCCCAGCATCCACTCTCCCGATACCTGTCCCATCGCTGCCTTCTGTCCCTCCGGCGGCAGTTCCTGGAAATCACAGGTGACTTTCCGGAATTCTTCCGTGAAATAATCAGCCTCTTCCTTCACCAGCGCGTCGAAAAGCTCTTCTTTGTTGCGGAAATAGCCGTAAAACGCTCCCGTCGTCACACCGGCTGCGCGTGCAATACTGCGCAGCGAGGCCGCCCGGAATCCTTTCTCCAGAAATTCCGCTTTTCCGGCGTCGAGAATGTTCTGCAGCGTACCCGAACCTTCACTGTTCAATCTGTATTTCCTCCCGGAGGAGAACAGCATCCGCCGTTCTCCTCTATGATATAACGTTGTTATATAACACCGTTATAATACTCCTGTCACTGCTGTCTGTCAATCGCTTTTCCACGATGTTTTTGTTTTTGCACATCACCTTTCTTTTCTCCCCTTTTTCCTTTCGCTCTTTTCCGCTATTTTCAAGCCGGACTGTCCGGCCCGTCACCACAGCTGAAGCCTTTCGGCTTCTTTGCGGAGTTCCCGGCGGAAATCGGGATGAGCGACAGCCAGCAGGTTCTCCACTCTTTCCTTCACACTGCGTCCTGAGAGAGGCGCCACTCCGTATTCCGTGACGACATAATCCACCGTCTGGCGCTGCACTGTCACGACGCCGCCACCCTGCATCCAGGGTTCGATGGAGGAAACAGTCCCGTTCTTTTTGGTGGACGGAAGAGCGATAATCGACTTCCCGCCCCGGGAACGGTGGGCGCCGGTGGCAAAATCGTTTGCTCCGCCCGTGCCGCTGTACTGACGGGCTCCTATCGTCTCCGAAAAGATCTGTCCCGTCAGATCCACGTTGATGGCTCCGTTGATAGCTACCATTTTATCGTTTTTCATGATTACAAACGGATCGTTGACATAGCTGCCGCGCATCATTTTCACAGCCGGATTGTGATCCACGAACGCGAAGACCTCAGGACTCGCCGTCAGCAGCGTACAGACCATCTGCTTTCTGTCGATGTTTTTCCGCGCTCCCGTGATGACGCCCGCTTCATACAGTGTGACCATGCTCGGCGTAAACATCTCGGAATGGACGCCGAGATCCTTTTTTCCTATCAGCTGCTTTGCCGCCGCGTCCGGGATACCTCCGATCCCCAGCTGAATCGTGGATCCGTCCTCCACAAGACCGGCGATATACCCGCCGATGGTCTTCTGCACTTCTGTGGATTCGTAGACAGGATCCAGCGGAAGCTCTCTGTCCGTCTCCACGATGAAGTCCACTTCGCTGATATGGACGGAAGCGTCTCCGTATACCACCGGAACGTTGGGGTTTACCTCAAGAATGACGATATCCGCATCCTCCAGGGCGTCCTGTTCGTGAGAAATACAGAGTCCCATGTTCAGAAACCCGTGTCTGTCCATGGGAGACGCCACTCCGATGAAGATATCCGGACTGCGCCAGGCGGACCGGTCCCGGTAGAGAGTGCTGATATTGTGCGGCACCACCGATACGTTGCCGCTGCCATGAGCTCTTCTGGTGAACGGTCCGTAAAAGAAAGGCTCCGTTCGGATATTCCCCCGGGGATCCTGAAGATGAGGATAATCCTCCGGTCCCAGCACGCTGCAGACCGTCACATCTCTCACCCGGTCTTCGATCGTGTGCAGCTCTTTCAGGATCGCCACAGGCTCTGCCATATCCACGCCCACATAGATATTCATGCCGGACTGAATCTCTCCCAGCACCTGCGGAATCGTTCTTTTCTTTTTCTCGTATTCCTGACGATAATCTTTCATATTTTTCCCTTTCCTGCCTCTCTTCCCGTACCGGCCCGTTCCGCCGCTGCTATTTTCCTTTATACACCGGCTTTCTCTTTTCCAGAAAGGCTCTGACCGCTTCCTGAGAGTCCTCTGTCTCGATAAGGTCGAGGATAAAAAGATCCGTGATGTGTTCGATATTGATAAAGTCCAGCCGGTCGATATATTTATAGGATTTCTTCCAGGCCTGCAGACAGAGCGGAGGGCTCGTCATGATCTCATCCGCCACTTTTTCCGCCTCTTCCATAAGCTTTTCCCTCGGAACGACGGAATGTACCGATCCGTAATTTTCCAGCTTTTCCGCCGGTACGGGATTTCCGGTAAGAGTCATATATTTTCCCAGCTTCTGAGGAACCATGAGAGGCAGAAATGCCAGCCCTCCCAGCACGCCCACTCTCATCTCCGGCAGGCCGAACTTCGCTCCTTCCGCCGCTACGAGAACATCGCAGACCGCGGCGATACAGAATCCCGCCCCCACCGCCGCTCCGTTGATGGCTCCGATCACAGGAACCGGGCAATTGTAGATATTCGTCAGACAGTTAGCGAAATACACGGACTGAGCGTTCATATCCGACTTTCTGGAACCGCTGAATTCGTTCAGATCGTTACCCGGAATGAAATGCTTCCCCTCCGCTGTGAGGATGACGACGCGTACATCCTCCAGATCGTCATAGACGGAATTGAAAGCTTCCGTCAGCTCCGTATATGTCTGACGATTCAGAGCATTTACCGGCGGGCGGTTGACTGTGATATACGCGATATGATTGCGGATTTCTTTTTTTACAAATTCCATATTATTCCTCCTCTCCGATCAGCAGTTTTTTTCTCTCCTCATGCTCCATGTGTCCGCCCCGGATGTTATAGGAAAAGTAGACGATCAGCGCGATAACGGCGATGACGGCGATTCCTGCCCATTCGATCGGCAGCAGACCCGAAGGTCCCCACGGAGTATACAGGAAAAGGTATGCCGCACAGAACACGACGGAAATCCATCCGATGACCTTACCGAACGGTACCGTATAAGGACGTCGGATTTCCGGCATAGTATCCCGCAGACGGATAAAGGTGACCGATACGAAGAGCCAGGTGACCACCAGGCCGAAGGAGGCGATGTTCATCAGACCCACATATATGGTGGAATTCGTGCCGGCAAACGGTGCCAGCGTACCGATGACAAACATCAGAATGATAGCATTCTTCGGCGTTCCGTATTTCGGGTGGATTACTGCCAGCTTCTCCGGAAGAAACCGGGCTCTGGCCATACCGTACAGAAAACGGCTGCCGGCGATATACGCCGCGTTCCAGGTGGTCAGCATTCCCAGCAGAGAGGCGAAAGTGATGAACGCCGACGCCAGCCTCGATCCTCCGAACAGACTGCTCACCGCCTCCACGACGACCAGCCCGTCTCCGGCCCGTGCGGATTCCGGCATGGCAAAAGCCAGGCCGGCGATGATGAGGATATAAAAGATCGCCGATCCCCACACGGTATACAGGACCAGACGTCCCACCGTCTTCGGTGCCACGTTTGTCTCTTCCACCGCCTGCGGAATCGCATTGAAGCCGCTTAAAAATCCCGGCACGATGAGCATGATCGTCGTCAGACCCGCCGCGTCCGTAAACAGAGGGCGCGCGTTGGAAGCCTCGCCCAGTGCCATGCCCGAACCGCAGAAAAACAGGGCTGCCGCGGCCAGAACCGCTACGGCTGCCGTCTGTACCCAGCCGGAAATTTTTACGCCTCTGTAATTGATGAATGCAAAAAAGGTATTGAAAAGAACGGCGATGATCACGTCGGACAGCATGACCGGTGTGCCCAGGACGGTGAACATCTCTCCGAATACCGGCACCTCGATTCCGAGATTCCCGAGAATGATCGGAAACATGATGGCTTCCACGAGAATAAAACTCATCCAGAGGTAAAGTACACACCAGCTGACGATGAGCGCAGGTATCTTTCCCAGTCCCAGAAAAGTGATGCTGACATCCACACCGATCTTCGGAAAGGCAGAAGTCAGTTCCGCGTATACGAGACCGACCAGGCTGCACAGCAAGGCAGCCACAACGAAAGCGAAAATGCCGCCCAGTGTTCCGGGCGTCACACTCCAGTAACCGGCGTAGATGACCCATGACCATCCGATCACGGCGCCGATCCCGATGGAGAGCAGGTTCCACTTCGACAGGGTTTTCACCATTGTCGGATTACTGTTTCTTTCCATAATTCAGCTCCTGTTCTTCATAAATAGAGTATCCGTCGAATCGTTTCCGTACATTTAATTCTAATTTACAGTATATTCCGTCACTTTTCCACTAAGCCCCATTCGGTATATTGTATTTTTCAATTATATGTCCGCCATGTGTCTGTCCTTCTTCCTGTTTTGATGAA
>CAJFPD010000116.1 GCA_904398315.1 Candidatus Alangreenwoodia gallinarii
GACGGAAGCAAAATCCGGAAGGAAAAACCGCCCGCCGTTCGGCGCGCCCTCTGCGGCCCATTTGACAGGCTGCGTTCTGCCGGACTCTCATCATCCCCGACTCTCTGTAAGTGCACTTCCTGCCGTTATCCCCGCATCGACGGTTTACTGTAGTGAAGTATGAAATTGATTGGGTTCATTATAGAGTGCTCTCTTTTTTCTGTCAATCCTTTTAAAACAGAAAATTGTATTTCTCCCGCCTGCCGTGAAATCGGAAAATCGCGGAAACCGCCTGAGTCCTCTCCGGAAAAGGGGCTCCGAAACGTTTTTCGAAAAAATTTTCGATTTTTTAGCACTCTCATGTTTAGAGTGCTAAAACAGGGGCATATTATTAAGTGTAAGCGAGAGAGCTTACAGGAAAGATAAAAAAGAAAGATTGAAATCAAACAGGATGAGCCATACAGGCCGCGGCGGAAAAGACCGCTCCCCGCATCGCCCTCCTGCGGAATACAAGCGAAGGAGGTATTTACCATGTTATCATTAACACCAAGAACTCATTTCGGACTGAATAACTTTTTCGATGATATGTTTTCCTCGCCGTTCTTCGGTAACGGGAATACAATGCCAATGCCTTCGATGAAGACAGATATCAAGGAAAAAGACGGCATGTACGTCATGGAAATGGATCTGCCGGGCTATGAAAAGTCCGATGTCAAAGCGGAACTCAATAACGGTTATCTGACCATCTCCGTCAGCAAAGATACCGGCGAAGAAGAACAGAAGGATGAGGAAAAAGGCTACGTTTTCCGTGAGAGATATACAGGATCGTGCAGCAGAAGCTTTTATGTGGGACAGAACGTCAAAGAAGAGGATATCAAAGCCTCGTACGAAAACGGTATCCTGACTCTGACCTTCCCGAAAGACGCTCCGGCTCAGATTCCGGAAAAGAAGTATATCGCCATAGAATAATCGTCAGAGTCTGAAGAAAAAAAAACAGAAACAGCTGAAAACCGGCGGGTGGGCGGAAAGTATTTCGTCTCCCTCCGCCGGTGATGATAAATCATTGATATTGACAATCACAAAACTTTCTCTTAACTTTTAACGATAACGCGGAAAACCCGCGCCGGAGACTTCCGGCGCGGGTTTTCCGCGTTTTTGACAAGAGTGTTGTTTTATTCCGTTTTCTTTTTTAATCTTCCACCAGTATCATACCTATCCTCCTTTTTCCCCGTCCTCCGTCAGCCGGCCAGCGCTCTGCCCATCGCCTCGCACTGTTCCTTTGCCTCGCCGTCCGGCGCTTCGTTGCAGATCACGCTGTGATAGGCCAGCAGTGCGCCTTCACTGATGCAGGTATCCTCCCATATCTTCATCCATTCGCCGTCACCCCAGCCGTAGGAGCCGAAAAGAGCGATTCTCCTGCCCTTCAGTTTCGGCTCACAGCGTGAAAACATGGGCTCAAACTCGCTTTCTTCCAGCTGTTCCGCTCCCATGGAGGGGCATCCGAAAGCGATGGCATCATACTGATCCATCATCTCACTGTCAAACTGGGACGCTGTATAAAGTACGGCCTCCGCACCCGATTCTCTGGCCCCCTGGATGACTTTTTCGGCCATCACCTCCGTATTGCCCGTTCCGCTCCAATATACGACTGCTATTCTGCTCATCCGATGATAACCTCCTCGTGAATCGTGCCTCTGTCAGGCCGCTACCGTAAGGTTTGAAACACTTCTTCCCTCTTTCCAGAGGCGCAGATAGACCTCTCTGCACTTCCGGAATGCCTCAAAGATTTTCTTCGCCTCACGCTCATCGCCGTATACCTTCCAGCAATCGGCACACTTACAGTTTTTTCCTTCGTTTCTGATAAAACCGATCACATCTCTCAGGGGATACCCCAGAAAGAGACCGATTTCATGGGGAAAATTCTCTTTTTCCAGCAACCGGCGCTTCAGATGCCCGAGAGCATCATCCGCTCCGGTATCCGGATAGCCACGGCATGACAGAAAATATGCCGTCTGCGGATCGGAAAGATCTCTCTGAAGGAGAAACCTGCGGAAAACATAGATCATGGCGCTTTTCTTTCTCACGCGTAGAAGAAGCAGACTGACGCCCTTTCGTTCCAGACGTTCATTCCAGATACGAAGCTGTCTTTTCAGGTCCTCCTCTGAAGAGAAAGGAAAGCAGAACATATTCGCTGTTTTCAGCGCCGCAAGTGTGGGAGAACAATGCTGAACAAGATATCTTTCAAACACGCGCAGCTCCTTTCCTCATGCCGTGACTCATACGGATCTTTTGTTAGTTATAACTAACTATTCTGCCGAAAAAATGGCGGATGACCGCCCTGTATTCTCTGTCCCGTCAGTTCCATCGTTAGTTGAAACTAACTATTATTAGAATGCCATAATGCGGCTCTTTTGTCAATATAAAAATACTCCGGAAGATTCTTCTTCCGGAGTATCTGCCGTACACAGCACGTATGAAGGCGGGCCCGCCGCCCTGACGTGCGTCTGCTGCTGTTTCTTTTCGTGCGGAATTTCCGCGGTTTTTCCTGCAGGAGCCTGAGACTATTTGTTTACCGCATCCTTCAGAGCTTTACCTGCTTTAAATGCCGGTGCCTTGCATGCAGGGATCTTGATCATTTCGCCAGGCTTTCTCGGATTTCTGCCTTCTCTTTCGGCTCTGTCTCTCGTTTCAAACGTTCCGAAACCTATGAGCTGAACCTTATCTCCCGCCACAAGGGCTTCGCTTATGCTCGCGAGCATAGCGTTGAGAGCCGCTTCCGCATCCTTTTTCGTGCTTCCCGTCTTCTCAGCCATCGCTGCGATCAGTTCTGTTTTGTTCATAAAAATAATCCTCCGCAATAGTTTTGTTATCTTGCTGACACAATTAAACATATCCTGGACGCCCTATATCATAACATACTTATTCCATTTTACCAAATGGAATTTAAACATTTTCTTTCAGCGGACTTCGCTCTGAAGAAGCTCAAAGAGTCCCGCAGGCGTCGTTTCTCTGTCATACCAACACTCTTAAGCTTCCGCCGGCCATCCGGAAAATAAACGTGGAAAATTTTTCCCGTCTCAGCATCTTCCGGTGGATCCGAAGCCTCCCTCACCGCGCTTCGTCTCTCCGAGTTCCTCTGTTTCCTCGAATTCCGCACGAAGATACGGCACAATGACGAGCTGAGCGATCCGCTCCCCGTCGGCGATGAGAGCCGTCTCCTCCGAATGATTGTGAAGAGCTACCATGATCTCTCCCCGGTAGTCCGAATCGATCACTCCCACTTTGTTTGCCGGCGCGAGTCCGCGCTTCGATGCGATTCCGCTTCTGGCGAAGATGAGTCCCGCATATCCCTCAGGAATCTCGGCCGCCAGTCCCGTATGTACCATCACGGTTGTGTGAGGTTCCACGGAAATCTCTCCGCCTTCACAGGCGTAAAGATCGGCTCCTGCTGCCGCTTCCGAACTGTAAACCGGAAGAACAGCTTCCTGGCGAAGCTTTCTGATCTTTACCGGCATTCTTTTTACCATCTCTGTCCCTCCTGTTTCCGCCTCTTCCCGCAGCCGGCTTCCGCCGTCCTGCTGCGCCGGTCAGAGGTGCCGCTGCAGACGCGCTTTCATACTGAAAAAGGCTTTCCGCCCGTACATTCTGTTTATTATACACGAAATCACGCAGAAATGCTGTTCTTTGGAAAAAACAATCTTTTGGCGGCCTCCTCCGGTTCTGTCAAAAAGATATGAGAAGGGACAGAAAACAGAAAAAGAGCGGAGAAACGTCTTTCATTCCGTCTCTCCGCTCTATATTTCATCCTCCCAGAGCACCGTATGCCCGGATGTCAGAGATTTTTTTACATCAATAATCCTCTGATTCCGTGAACCTCTGAATCTCAGATCCAGTACTTTCTGCTCCTCGACGAATTCTCCGTCCACCAGAACATCCAAAAGCTCCAGAAGAGCCCGCACCGACGCCTCCTCGCCGACACGGCCCGCCAGCAGGTCTTTCTCATAGTCGTAACCGGTATAACACCAGATCGTCTTTTCCGGCAGTTTCCTTCTCACTTTTTCCGCCAGTACGATCAGAGCCGGCCGGTTCTGCGGTTCAAAAGGTTCTCCGCCCAGCAGAGTCAGCCCTCTGATATAAGAGGGCTGCAGTGCTTCGAGTATTTCCTCTTCCACCGCTTCGGTGAAGGGCTCTCCGCAGGAAAAATCCCAGGTTTCCGGATTAAAACAGTTCCGGCAGTGATGCGTGCACCCGCTGACATAAAGAGAGACGCGCACACCCGTTCCGTTGGCGATATCGTGTTTTTTTATCTTCGCATAATTCATCGTTCCTCTCTCCTGTCCTCTTCCGCTGTCGGTCTTTTTCTGACCTCTGTCCGTCTCTGCGGCACAGAGCGCAACACAGGCGGCGGACCCGCAGGCGTCAGGCTTACAGATGGAGTACCCGCGACTTGATTTCCTTCGTCTTTCCCACGTTCCAGAAATTCTCGCCCAGATAGCCGCAGGTGCGCCGCGTGACGTTCATCTTACTCTGATCCTTGTTTCCGCAGTTCGGGCACTCCCACTCGTTGTCGTCGTTGATGAGAATCTCGCCGTCATAGCCGCATTCCTGACAGTAGTCCGACTTGGTGTTGAACTCCGCATACTGAATGTTGTCGTAGATAAAGCGCACCACATCCTCGAGGGCTTCGAGATTATTCCTCATATTCGGCACCTCCACGTAAGAGATGGCGCCGCCGGAGGAAATCTTCTGAAATTCGCTCTCAAACTTGAATTTGGAAAAGGCGTCGATGTTTTCTCTGACATCCACATGATAGGAATTCGTATAGTATCCTTTGTCTGTCACATTCGGAATCGTTCCGAAGCGTTCCTGATCGATGCGGGCAAAACGGTAGCAGAGAGATTCCGCCGGCGTACCGTAGAGGCCGAAGCCGAGGCCTGTCTCCTCTTTCCAGCGGTCGCATCTGGCTCTCATGTAACGCATCACCCGGAACGCGAATTCCTTGCCGACGGGATCCGTGTGGCTGACGCCCTTCATGAGCTTCGTCATCTCGTAGATGCCGATATATCCCAGAGAGATGGTGGAATATCCACCCTCCAGATAGCGGTCGATCACCTCGCCTTTTCCGAGGCGGGCGATAGCGCCGTACTGCCAGTGAACGGGACTCGTGTCCGACTTTACGCCTTTCAGCGCGTTATGGCGGCACATCAGCGCCTCATAGCAGAGATCCAGACGCTCGTCCAGCAGCTTCCAGAATTTTTCCTCATCCTTTGCCGCAAGGATTGCGATCTGAGGAAGGTTGATGCTGACGACACCCTGA
>CAJFPD010000117.1 GCA_904398315.1 Candidatus Alangreenwoodia gallinarii
CCCGGTTCGCCGCGATAGACGAACAGCTGAATATCCGCCCGTTCGTCCTCCGGCACGGCGATCCGGCTGCATAACGCAACCGTCCGGTATCCCGCTTCCTTCCGGTATTCCAGAATCGCCCTTTCCTCCCCAGAAACGCCGGAAAACCCGAATAAAATGACGAGATCATCCTCTCGCATCTGCGCCAGATCCTCCGGCACCCCTGTGCCGGACGACATCAGAAGTGCCTCTACCCCCAGACGGCGCAGATGCAGCATCAGAAACTTTCCTATCGAAGACGATGTGCCTCTGGCATACAGGAATACTCTGCGTGCCGACAGAAGAGCCGAGACAGCCTGTCGGAAAGCTTCCTCATCCAGTCCCTCCATCGTCTTCTGCAGGCACAACTGCTGCCGGCGAAGCCAGTTTTTCGCCGTAAATTCCTTCCCGCCGTCACAGAAGATCTCTCCCTGATCCGCAGGTCTCTCCGGCGGAATCTGCTTCGCGACGATTCGCCTGAGTTCCTTGTAATCTCTGCATCCCATGTGGCGTACGAAGCGCGAGATGGTAGCCACCGACACGCCGAGTCTCCTGCTTACAGCACTGATCGGAGCGAAGATAAATTCGTCCGTGTTATCTGAGATATATTCCAGTATCCGGGACTCCGATCTTGTCATCTGTTCCGGCATCTTCGGAAACTGCAGCTGCATTTCGGATCCTCCTGTCATTCGTCATTCCGGCGGAAAGCTCCGGCCTCTTTTCCCGGCGCCTTTTATCCGCCGCCGTTTTTCACACTACCGTTTACCACGAGTTTAACATCATCGCTTTCCCCCTTCAAGACATTCCTGAACCCGACATCATAGCAGATCATCACGCAGCGCATCGATGATATTTTCTCTGCGGATTTTTCGCACCGCGTACAGCATGGTGATAAAAATCAGCAGAAATACGCCCAGTGCGCTGACAGCCATACTCTTCCACGGGAATATAAAATCGATTTCCGCCTGCAGCGCCTTGTAGATTACCCAGGAGAGAACAGCCGACAGAGGCAGTCCGATCAGAAGCGTGCGCAGACCGTACAGTGCGCACTCGAAGCACATCATCCGGTCAAAGGATCTGTCGGACATTCCCACAGAGCGCAGCATGGCCAGCTCACGCCGGCGCAGCCGGATATTGGTGGAAATCGTATTAAACACGTTTGCCGCCGCGATCAGCGAGATCATGACGATAAAAACGCCCGTAAACAGATTGACGATAAATAGGATATTCCGGTTCTGTTCAAAGATCCCGCGGACATTATAAAAGGTATATCCTGCTGTGATGCCCGATGACTCGATCATCTCCCGCATCTGTGCTGCAGTACGTTCGGAATTGTCCGTCACAAACGTCAGTCCCAGCTTCTGCGTCGTTCCCAGCCCGTCGAACTGCGTTTTTTCAGAATAAGGAAGGACCGCCATCAGAACATACGGCTTCACCTCATCAGAATCGACGGGCAGCACGTCCGCAGGATATGTGTCCGCAAATACAGCGGAAAGCGTCACAGACGGCCGACCCGACGCGTCGCACAGAGTCAGATCGCAGGACGGCTCCGAAAAGATATCCGCCAGTTCGCCCCGGTCATCCCGCGTCTTTGCCACAACTGCTGTCTCTGTACTCTGCGCCGGAAGTCCGAGACTTTCCGCAAATTCCCGGTAAATATCGTCCTCGATGAACTGAAGATCCATCATGAGCTCCGCCTCATCCGGCGCTGACCCTTCTGCACCCGGTATTCCGGAATCCTGTTTCTCTGTTTCCGGTGCCGCACCGCCCTTTTCTCCCGGGATCTCCTTCTGTCCGGCTGCCGACAGTTTCTTCGGGTCGAACCGGCAGAATACCGTCTCCATGGCCTGGAAGGAACTGTCCGTCACACCGTCCGCCGTTTTCAGCTCTTCATAAAGACGCGATACTTCCGCTTCTCCCATTTCCTCTGTATAAAAACAGATATCGTAATCGCTGTCCGCCACTGAACTGTCCGCCGCCTCGCCCAGGTATGTCCCGAAGGTATCCGCCGACACGAATAAGACGACACTCAGCGTGAGCGACAACACGATGCTGCGATATCGGCGCCTGTTCCGTCGGAAATTTTTCAGGGCCAGAGAACCCTCCATACCCCACAGGCGTTCCGCTATCTTGGACGTTTTCATCTTCTTCGGTTCGATTTTCACCTCGTTCGTCTGGCGGATGCACTCCATGACGGGGACAGAAGCCGCTTTCTGCGCCGGAACACAGGCCGAGATCAGTATGGTGATCAGGCTCACGACTGCTGCTGCGGCAAGAGCGGGCACGGAGATCTTCAGTGTGAGCGGAACATCCTCATACAGGATATCAGAAAAATTTTCCTTTGTCAGAGAGAGTACGGCCGAAATGGCAGGCAGACCTGCCAGAATTCCTGCGGGAATTCCCACAGCACCGATGCACAGACCCTCGAACAGCACAGAACCGCGCAGCTGTCTCTCCGTGGCCCCCACCGACATGAGTATGCCGAACTGCCGCATGCGGTCGTTCAGAGAGATGACAAACGAGTTATAGATCAGAAAGACAGAGCCCAGCATGATAAGAGCCGTCAGAATACCGCCCGCCGAATACAGGAGGGCGTTAAACATCCGGTCGTCGGAAAGGCCCAGAAAGCGCAGCACATTGTCATTCAGAAAATAATCCCCGCCGCCTTCCGCCGACGCACTTTCCGCCCAGGAGCGCACCTTCCCCGGATCCTCAAGCGTCACATAGGCAGTCAGACTGTCTGACTGCGCAGAGGAATCCGCCATCGTAATCAGCGTATAACCCGGCGCTGCAGATTCTTCAAAAGAAGGGCGCTGGCAGATTCCCACCACCGTATACGTCTTTTCCCGTACCGCAGTCAGTGTTTCGCCTGCTGATGCCTCAGATCCGTCTCCGCTTTCCTCCTGTCCGCCGCGGTACGGATCATGCTGACTGAGTATCTCTTTCCCGCTGGTGCGCTGCCCGACGGAAAGCGTCAGCGTATCGCCGGTGGAAAGGTTTACTCCGCCGTTGGAAGAAAGATGAAGCGGTATGAGAACCTCGCTGCTGTTTTCCGGCATCCTTCCGGATATCAGCTCTACGGGCAGCGTATCAGCCGTGTCCTTCTGAAAACCTGCGAGAAAGAGATATGGCTTATCCGGATTTTCACCTGCAGGAAGCTCCGCATATCCTATATTTTCCACCGGGACCACAGAGGCCACAGTCTCATCGTCGGTCTGCTGTCGGACAAACTCTCCGTCCACATCCGGAAAAGCCACATGCCAGCCGCCGTATTTTACCTCCGCTCCTCTCACCAGATAATCCTGCAGCGATACGGCAAAGGTAAATACCGATGTGATCATCGCCGCTGACAGGATGACGCCCACGATCGTCACCGCCGTACGGGCCCGGTTTTTTTTCAGTCCCTGCAGCGCAATTTTGCGGAAGATATTCATCGCTGCGCCACCTGCCTTTCATCGCGCACCGCTTTCCCGTCGGCTATAGTGATGATCCGGTCAGCCTGCAGCGCGATATTTTCATCATGGGTGACGATGATCAGCGTCTGACGGTATTTTTCGTGACTCTCTCTCAGCAGACGGATGATCTCATGGCTGTTTCTGCTGTCTAGACTCCCTGTCGGCTCATCCGCCAAAACTACCGCCGGCGCGTTCATCAGCGCTCTGCCGATGGCCACGCGCTGCTGCTGTCCTCCGGAGAGCTGATTCGGCAGATGATCCCGCCGTTCCGAGAGTCCCAGCAGCTGCAGCAGTTCTTCCAGACGCTTCTGGTTCACCTTCCGCCGGTCCATCAGAACGGGAAGTGTGATATTTTCCACCACATTCAGCGTGGGAATCAGATTGTGAAACTGATAGATCAGACCTACCTGACGCCGCCGGAAGATAGCCAGCTTCTCCCTGTTCTGAGCATAGACATCCTGTCCCTCCAGATATACCTTTCCTCCGGTGGGTACATCCACGCCGGCGATGATGTGCAGCAGCGTGGACTTTCCCGAGCCGGAAGATCCTATGATCGCCACAAACTCGCCTTTATTCACGGAGAGCGAAACGTGATCCAAAGCGACGACCCTGTTTTCTTCCGTGCCGTAAACCTTGCACAGATCTTCGACTTTCAAAAATTCCATCATGAATATGAGCCTCCCTTCCTGTCTTTGATGATTCTCTTCAGCTCATATCATAAAACGTGCCTCTGACATCCCCGTGACTTTCCGGTGACAGATCTGTCACTTCGGAAAACGGATCCGGAATACCGCGCCGCCTTTCGGATGATTTCCCGCCTTCACCGTGCCTCCCTGCCTTTTGATGATCGTCCGGCAGAGATCGAGACCGATCCCGTATCCCGCGGCGACGGTGCTCCTCTGATTCCCGGCGCTCTTCTGATTTCCGGCTCCGCCGTTTCCGCCGCGGTAAAACCTGTCGAACAGATGGGGCAGTTCCTCCCCGGAAAATCCCGGTCCGTCGTCCCATATCGTAATTTCAGTATAAAGCAGCGTATCCTCGCAGCGTATCCCGATTGTTCCGCCGTCTTCCACGCTCTGAATACAGTTTTTCAGAATATTCTGCACAGCCTCCGCCAGCCAGTCTTCATCTCCGGTAATCACCGCCGTCTCCGGAATCTCCGTCACCAGGCATATCCCGTGCAGTTCCATGGGAATGAGAAGGGGCCGCAGGGCGGAAGCGGTCAGCTCCCTCACGCTGACCGCTTCCGCCCTGAAATCGACGATCCCCGCATCCAGACGCGACAGCTTCAGCAGAGAATCCAGCAGATGATTCACCTGGGAAAACAGGGACTCCGCTTCTCTCAGCAGCCTTTTCCGCTCCGCAGCTTCGTTCTCCTTTTCCGCCAGCGTCAGGATCAGATTCGCCGATGTCAGCGGTGTACGGAGCTGATGGGCGATGTCTGCCAGCGAATCGGCCAGATGCTCCTTTTCTCCCTTCAGCGCTTCGTTCTGTTCCCGGATCCGGAGCACCATCTTGGAAATCTCACTCTCCAGAATGGAAAGCTCGCCTTCCTCCGCCGCATCGATGATCAGATGCTCTTCGCCGTGCAGCACTCTGTCGATCTGTTCCGAAATCCGCGCAATCCGGCGGTAGCGCGATGCCGTAAAAGTGAAGAACAGCGCTGCCAGACAGACGTCGGACAGGAGCACCCAGATTCCCGCCGCTACAAAAAGATAGCACGCCGGCGCCGCCGTCACAGCGGTGACCAGAAGGCACAGAAGAGCGAAACGGAGTATTTCTCTGTTTCTCAGCATTATCTCTTCCCTCCCAGCCGGTATCCCATCCCCCGGACCGTAATGATCAGCTCCGGATCGGAGGGATCGTCCTCGATTTTTTCCCGCAGTCTCTTGATATATACCGTCAGCGTATTGTCGTTGACAAATTCTCCCGCCGCATCCCAGATCTCGTCCAGCAGACGTTCCCGCGTGATGACCCCATTCGGATTATTGACAAAGATCAGCAGCAGACGGTATTCCAGAGCGGAGAGACTGATCTCCCGCCCGTTCTTTTTCACAACGCCGCCGGCCGTATCGACGGCAAGACCTCCTCTTTCGAAGACGGAAGCTGTCCGTCCGCTCTTTCGCAGAGCCGCCCGGATTCTCGCAGTCAGTTCCCTGGGTCGAAACGGCTTGATGATATAATCCTCCGCTCCCATATTGAGCCCCGCCACGACGCTCGCCTCCTCTCCGGAAGCTGTCAGAAAAATGACGGGAATCTTTTTCGTATCCTTTATCTCCGTGCAGACCGTAAATCCGTTTCCGTCCGGCAGAGAAATATCCACGAGAGCCAGATCAAAATCTCTGTCTTTTTCCAATACTTCAAATGCCTTTTTCTGCGTCGGAGCGCAGACGACGGCAAAATCCTCCGACTGCAGCAGCAGAGTCAGATTTTTCGCGATCTCTCTGTCATCCTCCACCAGTAATATCCGCTTCATAGTTTTCCTCCTGCACCCGGGCATATCCTCCCGGTTCCGTTTCCTCATAATCTTGTTGCCTGATACCGCCCTTCTCCTGACGCCGCCGGCCTGAAAATCAGCTTTTTTCAGTATATCACAGAGAAAAAACGGGAAAAAGATCTTCTCCTGCCCCCTTCTTCCGGAATATTTCCGGAAATTCCTCGGGAAACGGCGATCCCTGCAGATTCCGGTTGGGCAGAAGTACAAACTATATTATAATAGCGGTAAGCCTGCGATCACCTACCGATCACCTGTCATCCGCCGGAAAGGAACCTGCGGATCGCAGAGCTCTCTGCGTATGGTGTATGCATAATACCGGAAAAATTTCCGGATCGCAGAAAATTTCCCGAAATCAGAAAGGAGAGATAAAACAGAAATGACAGGACTCAGGATAAAAGACAAAATGAAAAAAATCCTCGTCCCGATCCTCGCGGCCCTCGTCGCCGTCACAGCCCTTCCGCCCGCCGCTTCGGCCGCGGAAAATGACTATGCCACCCGGGGCGAAGTGGTCTCCATGCTGCTTTCCGCAGCGGACGACTACAATCCGGATGTTCAGAAAAGCGACATCATCCGGGGCTACGGCGACGGAGACCTGCAGGAGGATAAAACGGTCACCCGTGCGGAAGCCATGATCATGCTCGGCCGCGCCTTCGGCGGATTTCCGGAGCTGAAGGGAGATAATCTCCGCATGGCCATTCCGAAGGAAGAATTTACCGATATTCCTCAGTGGGCGGAAGCCGAACTGGCTCCGGTTCTGAACGCCGGGATCATAGCGGGAACCGGAAACGGCAGATTTTCGCCGGATGATCCGGTAACCACCGGACAGATGGAGACGGCCATCAGCCGCGTCTACGCCCTCTACGGCACTGTGCTGCAGGACAGCTTCTACTCCACGGTAAACAGAGACGCGCTGGACACTCTCGAAATCCCGGCGGGCAGCACCATCGCAGGCTCGCTTTACGGCATCATGGATCTTGCAAATCAGCAGGTGGCTGATCTGATCCGGGAGACATCAGACTCCAGCCCGGCTGCCGGTTCGGCGCAGGAGAAGATCAAAATCCTGTACGACAATATCATCGATATGGACGCCCGCAATGCGGCCGGCATCACACCGATTGAAGATGATCTGAAGGCCATCGACAGCATCCGCAGCGTATCCGGACTGGACGATGTCATCCTGCTGGAGGGAACGGTATCGGCGCTGTCTATTCTGGCAAATTTCAGTCTTACCGTCGACCCGCAGGATAGCGGCTCCTACATGACCGTCTTTCTGCCTGCCTCCGCCTCGCTGGCCAAAGAGATTTACAGCGGCCAGTCGGAGACACAGAAAAATGCTTACCTGAAATACATCACCACACTGCTGACGCTCTGCGGTGAAGAGAAAGAAAAGGCAGAAGCCGACGCGCAGGCGTTTTTCGACTTCGAAAAACAGATCGCCGACGCCTCCCTTTCCGTGGCCGATCAGTACGATCTGTCCAAAGTATACAATATATACAGCCTGGATCAGCTGAAAAGCCTGTTCTCCGCCGTCGATCTGCAGACCGTCTTCGACCGGACGGAACTGAAGGACGACAGCAGAATCCTGGTACAGGACGTGGGCAAAATGACACAG
The DNA here is from genome assembly GCA_904398315.1 of Candidatus Alangreenwoodia gallinarii. GTDB lineage: Bacteria > Bacillota > Clostridia > Peptostreptococcales > Anaerovoracaceae > Alangreenwoodia > Alangreenwoodia gallinarii. The sequence goes on from CAJFPD010000117.1 coordinate 7,583, forward strand.
GTTGCCCGGATGCTCACCGATGAAAATATCGACGGGATTAAAAACTACCTGAAAATCGCACTGATCGGAAGCTGCGCCGACGTTCTGAGCGAGGATTTCCGGGAAGCGAAAATTCTCTATAATCAGGAATCTCTGGGAACGGAAGGCTCCGTTTCCCTGGAAGAGGAAGCCGCAACGCTGATCGCGCAGGTCCTGCCGGATTACGTCGGTGAGATTTACGCCGAAAAATACTGCTCTGACGAAATTATCTCCGATGTGACGGAGATGATTCACGACGTGATCGATATTTACCGGAAGAGAATCGCAGAGCTCGACTGGATGAGCGAAGCCACAAAAGAACAGGCTCTCCGGAAACTGGATACCCTGCGCATCCACGTGGGAGCGCCGGATTACAGTCAGACGGAGTCCGCTCTGGATTCCGCCGATCTGAAAAGCGGCGGGGAAGGCGGCAGTTATTATCAGAACATCATCGAGATCAATAAAGCGTCCCTGAAAGAACTGGCGGAACTTTCGGGAGAGCCGGTGGACAAAGAGCAGTGGGTCACCACCCCGCAGACGGTCAACGCCTTCTATTCCCCGAGCTTCAATTCGGTGAATTTCCCGATCGCGTTCCTGCAGGCTCCTGTCTACGATCCTGACGCCTCCTATGAGGAAAATCTCGGATCCGTCGGATTCGTCATCGCTCATGAGATCACCCATGCCTTTGATTCCAGCGGTTCCCAGTACGATGAAAACGGAAACGCCGCCAACTGGTGGACCGAAGGAGATCTTCAGACTTTCCAGAGACTCTGTCAGGACGTCGTAACCTACTTTGACGGTGTGGAGACCGCACCCGGGATCACGGTGAACGGAGCGCTGACGCTGACGGAAAACATCGCCGATCTGGGAGCGATACAGTGCGTCGTATCGATCGGAGAGGAGACGCCGGATTTCGATTTCAGAGAAATGTTCGAATCCTACGCCGTACTCTGGATGTCCACCTCCTCGAGAGAATACCTTGAAATGGCCTCCTACCTGGATACCCACAGTCCGTCCAGAGTGCGCGTCGACCGCGTACTGCAGAGCACGGACAAATTCTACGATGTCTACGGCATCACTGAAGGAGACGGCATGTATGTCGCTCCGGAAGATAGAGTAAGAATATGGTAATGTCTTTATAGAACCAAAATTATTATAAAATAAAAAATGCACCGGATTGCCGCATTGTCTTTTCAGACATACAATCCGGTGCGTTTTTTATTCGATGAACATAGCATCCCCGTAGGAGAAGAATCGGTATTTCCTGCGGACCGCCTCTTCATAGATCCCGATCATCTTTTCTCTGTCGTAGAGCGCGGATACCAGCATAAGCAGTGTGGACTTCGGCAGATGAAAATTGGTAATCAGAGCATCCACCGCCTTAAAGCGGTAGCCCGGATAGATAAAAATTCCCGTACTGCCGTGTCCGGCGAGAACTGTTCCGTCATCTGTCGCTGCGCTTTCCAGCGTTCTGGCCGACGTCGTTCCCACAGAAATGATTCTTCCGCCGTTTTTCCGCGTATCATTTATGAGATCCGCATTTTCCTGCGTCACAGAGTACTCCTCGAAGTGCATCTGATGTTCCTCCACCACCTCGCATTTTACCGGCCGGAAGGTACCGATGCCTACGTGGAGCGTCACATAAGCCGTCTTCACTCCTTTTTCCCGGATTTTATCCAGAAGATCCTCCGTGAAGTGCAGGCCCGCCGTAGGAGATGCCACCGATCCCTCTTCCCGGCAGTATACCGTCTGATACATCTCCCGGTCCAGCGCCTCGTCCTGCCGGTCGATATACGGAGGAAGGGGAATGTGTCCGTTTTCCTCCAGACGGTCATGAAACGATCCGTCGCAGGAAAATTCCACGATACGCGTTCCGTCGGCTCCGTAATCGAGAATTTCCGCGGATAACGCTCTGCCCGGCTCCGTGCAGAAATCCACTGTTGAACCCGGTTTAAGCTTTTTCCCCGGTCTGACCATCGTCTCCCAGCGTTCCCCCTCCAGGCGGCGGGTTAAAAGAAATTCCGCCTTCGCTCCTGTATCTCTCTTGACGCCGAACAGTCTGGCCGGCAGAACCCGGGAGTCGTTCATCACGAGACAGTCGCCGCTGTTGAGGTAATCAATGATTTCAAAAAATCTTTTATGGTAAACTTCATCTTTCTTCCTGTCTACCACCAGAAGCCTCGCTTCATCCCGTTTTTCCTCGGGATACTGAGCGATCAGTTCCGGCGGCAGATCATAATCAAAATCTGTGATGTGCAACTATCTGACCTCGATTCCGGTGTAATAATACTGCAGGATCTGTCTGTAGGTAAATCCGAGATTGGCCATCTGCTGTGCTCCCTGCTGCGACATCCCCACGCCGTGTCCGTAGCCTTTGCCGTTGATGATCAGAACGTCCGAATCATCGTCAAACATCACCATGGTTCCGCCCGATGTGCCGGAAGACGCCGTGGAAAGGACGGACGTCGTGCCGCCGCTGCCAAGTGCCGTCATACCGTCCAGACTTTTTACCGTCACGCCGCCTGCCGAAAGAACGCTGACAGACTGTCCCAGAGTACCCGTTCCCAGCGAGCTGAGCCCGTAATAGGTTCCTCCCGCAGGCTGCGCCGTTCCGCCTCCGGTAAGAATTCCGCCTTCCGTGTCAAATGTAAAATTCCGGGACCGCAGAGACGTGCCGAGAGCGGAACGGATGTTTTCTTTGGTATAAGTGACGGAATCCCGCGACCCGTTGACTGTCACCGATGCGGCGTAGCCCGATTCGTTTACGCTGTCGATGGTGACGCTTTCCACCGTTCCCAGACCTCTCGAAGCGAAAGTATTATTCAGTTCCGCCCTGGTCAGCCGCACCGTCCAGGTATACTCCGGCGAATATTCGTCCACGATGCCTCTCAGATATCCCAGCGCTGTCGCCCATGCGTCTTCACTGTTTTCCGTGTGGCCGCCGCTGTTGGCAAAATAATACGCCGCCACCGGCTCTCCTTCATAGTAGATCAGTTCCCCTGCCGTTTCGTCCACCGCCCGGTTGGTACTCTCATATTCGCTGTCTGCACCGGAATAAACCTGGCAGTGTGTAGTGGCGCACATATCGAATCCCTGGGCGCTGTGTGTGCCCTTATTCGCCACAGCATAACTGCGGACGGCCACCGCCTGTGCCTTGATAGCCTCGATATGACTGGACTGGCCGATCTCGGAGTGAACAACGCCGCGCACGTAGTCGTCTACGGAAAGATAATTGATGATATTCATCTGTCCGGACGGATTGATATACGGTATGATGCCTCCCCGGTAAGCGCTGCCGGAAAACCGCAGCGTTCCGCCGGAAGCGTAATCCGCCGCCGCGATGCACTCTGTGCCGTCACCGCTGAGAACAGCCAGCTGATTTCCGCTGCTGTCCGTCACCAGAACCTTTCCCCCGGAAAGTCTCAGCGTCACCTGCGTCACATCGCCCAGATCCGTGCCGTCGGGAGTAATCTGATCGTCTCCGGCCCTTCCGGTTACAAATCCGCCGGCGGAAGTCAGTGTCGCCGTCGTCTCCGAAGATCCGTAGCGCAGGCCGATTTTCATGAATTCTTCCGTGGCTGCCCCGGAAAAAACGGGAATGGAAGCCAGCACGACGGCGAGTATCAGAATCCAGGCCGTCCGTCTACGTAATGTTTTCATCTCTTAATCCTCCTCCGTCATTCGTTCGATTCCCAGATGCCGGTAGGCGGCATCGGAAACCGTCCTTCCTTTCGGTGTTCTGTTTAAAAGTCCTGTCTGAATCAGATAGGGTTCATAGACATCTTCTATCGTGATGCGTTCCTCTCCCAGAGCCGCTGCGATGGTATCGATTCCCACGGGTCCGCCGTGAAAACGTTCGATGATCAGCATCAGGATCTCCCGGTCCAGGCCTTCCAGCCCCAGATCGTCGATGCCCAGCGCACGGAATGCCTCCGCGGCGATTTCGGGATCGATTCTCCCATCTCCCCGGACCTGAGAAAAGTCTCTGACCCTTTTCAGAACCCGGTTTGCCACCCGCGGAGTTCCCCGCGAACGCAGAGCCATCTGACGGACCGCCTCTTCGTCCGCTTCCACGCCGAGAATGCCGGCGGAACGACGGATGATCCTCATCAGGTCCTCCGTCGAGTACAGTTCAAATTTGCTGATGACTCCGAATCTGTCCCGCAGCGGCGCCGACAGGCTTCCCGCCCGGGTCGTCGCCCCGATCAGCGTAAAATGAGGGATGTCCAGTCTCAGAGATCTGGCCGACGGCCCTTTGCCTATGACGATATCGATGGCATAATCCTCCATGGCCGAATAGAGAACCTCCTCCACGGAACGGTTCAGCCGGTGAATCTCATCGATGAACAGGACATCGTTTTCCTCCAGGTTTGTCAGAATCGCCGCCAGATCTCCCGCCCGGTCGATGGCCGGCCCCGATGTGATCCGCAGGCTGACATCCATCTCATTGGCGATGATACCGGCCAGCGTCGTCTTTCCCAGACCGGGAGGTCCGTAAAAGAGAACGTGATCCAGCGGTTCCCCTCTCTGTCTGGCTGCCTCGATAAAAATCTCCAGATTGGAACGCACCGCGTCCTGCCCGATATAATCGCTCAGACGCTTCGGCCTCAGGCTCACCTCTATTTCAGCATCCTCTTCGATAAATCCTGATTTTGTGATTCTCTCCTTTTCCAAAATTCCATACCTCTTCTGTCTCCCGGATCAGAAGCGGGAGATTTTCTTCAGAGCTGCCCGGATATACTCCTCAGCCGTGCCGTCCTTCAGACCGCAGGCCGCTACAGCTTCTGCAGCTTCACTCCGGGAATATCCCAGAGAGACGAGGGCCGCCACAGCTTCCGAGACGCTGTCACCCGGTCCTCCGCCGGATGCGGCTGTCGCCTGCGCTGCAGCATTTCCCGCTGATCCCGATATCATACCTTCGACTTTGTCCTTCAGCTCCAGAACGATTCTCTGCGCCGTCTTTTTTCCGACGCCCTGTGCCCTGGAAAGCGTATCGGGATCGTTGAACACGACGGCTTTCTGCACTTCGTCCGCCGTCAGAGAGGACAGAATCGAGACGGCTGCCTTTGCTCCGATTCCGCTCACTGTCGTCAGAAGGCGAAAAAGGGAAAGCGTCTTTCTGTCATCAAACCCGTACAGACTGACATCGTCCTCTCTGACAATCATCGCCGTGTAGACTGTGACTTCGCTGCCCTGCGGTACGGAACAGACTGCTGACAGAGACGGCATGATGATCTCGTAGCCGATCCCGCCGTTTTCGATGATCACTCCGCCGGGGAAAACTCCCGCCACGATACCTCTTATATAATGGATCATATTTTTCTCTTTCTCTTCCTTTCCGCCTGCAGCGCTCTTTCGATGCAGGCAGCCATACCGTGCGCCGAGGAAGACGAATTGGCATGACAGATGGCCACAGCCAGAGCATCGGCTGTGTCGTCCGGTTTCGGCACTTTTTCCAGCGACAGGAGCGCTTTTACCATCTGCTGAACCTGCTGTTTCTCCGCTCTGCCGTAACCCGTCAGCGCCTGTTTAATCTGAAGAGGCGTATACTCCGCTATTTTCAGCCCGGAATTGACACAGGCCAGCACAGCCACGCCTCTCGCCTGTCCCACATTGATGACAGTCTTCGCATTCGTGTTGTAAAAGAGCTCCTCTATGGCAGCCTCCTGCGGTTGCCATTCCGCTATGATATCCATCAGAGAAGCGTACAGAAACTTCAGCCGGTGCGGCATGGGTTCCCCCGCCTCGGTGGAAACGCTCCCGTAATCACATGCGGAAAACCGGTTTCCTCTTTTTTCGATGATTCCGTAACCCATCAGGGCATATCCGGGATCGATCCCCAGTATTCTCACCTTTTCCGACTCCCTTCTTTCATCCGCTTCTTTACTCTCCCGGGCTGTACGCGTCTCATGAACTGAATTCCTCTTTCGGACCGCACGCAGCGGACAGACCGCATCCGGCAAAACGCTGTCCCGCGCGGAAATTCAGCTGTCACCCATTTTACCATATCCCGGCACAAATATCCACCGCCGGATCTCCTCCCGTCCTGTCGCCCTCCTGCCGGCAGGCGCCATAATCGTTCCGGGTCCCGGATCCTTTGGCACAGCCTTTCCGGATCATGATACCGTTACACGCATTTTCACAGAGATTTCAGTTTAAAAACGGATGCAGAAAAGGTATAATCATAGAAAAGAGATAATAAATATTCATTCCATATTTTTACATATTATATAAGCTTCCATCCGCTGAAGTCCCGCAGGATCGGCGGACGGTATTTCACAGGAAACGGACAGTCCCCCGGTTCCGCCGCCTTCACCGCAGGCGGGGGATGCGGACCGCGGAGGGGACTTCGTGTACAGAAAACAGTAAGAGGTATTGCCCATGAGATATTCCCGACAGGATAAAATTCTGGAAATCATCGCCGAGCAGGAAATCGAGACGCAGGATGCGCTGGCGGAAAAGCTGGCGGAAAGCGGCTTTCGCGTCACTCAGGCCACGATTTCCAGAGATATCAAAGATCTTCATCTCGTAAAGATTCCCTCCTCCTCGGGCCGTTACAAATATGCTGCCGCACCGGAGGTTCAGCCTGCCGACATCAGCGGACGCTTTCACCGGATTTTCAGCAACACCGTCAGCTCCATCACATCCTCCGGAAACATTATCGTGCTCAAGACACTTTCGGGATGCGCCAATGCCGCGGGAGAAGCCATCGATTCCATCGGCATAAAAGGTGTTCTCGGCTGCCTTGCCGGCGACAACACGGTACTCGTGGTGGTTGACGATCCGAAGCATGTCCCGGATATCGTGAAACGCTTCTCGGAAATCACGGGAATATGATTACAGTGAGGAGACACCGATGCTTTCACATATTTATATCAGAAATTTCGCTATCATACGGGAGATCGATCTCGATCTTTCGGAGGGGCTCAATATCATCACCGGAGAGACAGGCACGGGAAAATCCATCGTCATCCAGGCCGTCAGCACGGCGCTGGGCGGCCGCGGAAGCGCTTCCTATGTGGCAGACGGCTGCGATAAAGCCACCGTTCAGCTCGTCTTTTCTCTCTCTGCAGAGGAAAAAGCGCTCCTCGCCGCTGAGTTCGACTATATCCTTGAAGACTCCGAAGAGGATCTGATTCTCTCCCGCGATTTTCACGCGTCCGGAAAAAGCATCGCCCGCATCAACGGCAGAATCGTCAATCTTTCCGTACTCTCTGAAATTTCAGCGCATCTGGCGGATATCCACGGTCAGTACGATAATCAGAAACTGCTGAATCCGGCGTCTCATCTGAAAATTCTCGACCGGTTCGCCGGCCCGGATATCATTCCGCTTCGCCGCAGTCTGGCAAAGACCTACGAAAAATATCAGAACGTCCGGCGCTCCCTTATCAGACTGAGAAAAGATCACAGCGAATATCTGCGCCGCCGTGATTTTCTGCGGTACGAATGCGATGAGATCGACGCCGCCGCTCTGAGAGAGGGAGAGGACAGCGAACTGGAACAGCGTCTCGCTCTGCTTCAGAACGGTGAAAAAATCTATAAAAATCTGGAAGAAGCCTATGATATACTATACGCCAATTCGCTCAGCCGCTGCGTCGCGCTTCTTTCGGAGATCGACGGATATGATGCTTCCTATGCTTCCTTCACCGAAACGGTGCAGAACTGTATGTACACCCTGCAGGACATCTGTGATGAGATACGCAGAGCGCGCGATCAGGTGACATTTTCTCCGGAAGCCATCGATGAAACCATGGAACGCCTCGATCTCATAGAAAAGCTCAGGAGGAAATACGGCGGCAGTATCGCCGATATCCTCGCCTACCGGGCCAAAATCTCCGGAGAGCTGGATCTCATCGAAAATATCGATGACCGTGAGAGCGATCTGGAAAAACAGCTCGGCCTTCTGCGGGCGGAACTCGATACGCTTTCCTCCGCTCTGACGGACATACGGCGGAAAGCCGCGGAGGAGATGTCACGCGAGATGACGCGTCAGCTTACGGAACTTAACTTTAAAAATGCCGTCTTTTCCGTCCGCATCACGCCCGCCGTCAACAGCGAAGGACGCCGTCTCTATTCGGCGGAGGGCAGCGACACGGTGGAATTTCTCTTCAACGCAAACCGGAGAGGAGAACTGAAGCCTCTGGCCGAAGTGGCTTCCGGAGGCGAGATCTCCCGCATCTCTCTCGCCTTCAAATGCCTGACAAAAGAAAGCTCCGCATCATGCGGAGCAGGAACGACAGGCTTTCTTACAGCCGGCACTATGATTTTCGATGAGATCGATACCGGTATCAGCGGTATCACCGCCAGCATCGTGGGCAGAAAGATGTCGGAACTGGCAGAACATCATCAGATCCTGTGCATCACGCATCTTCCTCAGATCGCGGCGGCCGGAGATCATCAGTATCTGATTTCAAAGGGAGAAGACGGCAGCGGCAATTACACGACGATCCGCCGTCTCACGGAGCAGGAGCGCATCGCGGAGCTCGCCCGCCTGCTCGGCGGAACGAACGTCACTCAGACTACGCTGGCCAGCGCTGCAGAACTGCTGCAGAGCTCAAAAAATCCGAACCGCAATCCTGCCCCGTCCGGGCAGAAATAATCACGGTACGGATTTTTCTGTTTCCGTCACACGCGCTTCAGGATTTCCGCGATTACCTCTTCCACGGTAAGGCCATCCGCGTCGATCGTAATATCCGCATACCGTTCGTAAAACGGCACGCGATAATTATAGAGATCTTCCAGAGACTCTCCCGGCTTCATGGCAATGCCCCGCGTCAGAATATTATTCAGTCTCCGCTCTATCTCCCCGAGCGGCAGCTTCAGATAGACGATGACTCCGTTCTGCGAAAGATTTTTCATCGCTTTCTCGCTGTAGACAGCACTTCCGCCCGTGGATATGACAGCACCGTCAGCTTTCAGCTCTGCAAGCACGCTTTCCTCGATGCGGAGAAATTCGTCCATTCCCCTGCTGTCGATGAGAAACTGAAGCTTTTCCCCTTCTCTTTCCTGGATCAGCAGATCCGTGTCGATAAACGACATAGCAGCCGTCTTGGCCAGTATGACGCCGACGCTGCTCTTGCCGCAGGCCGGCATTCCGATCAGAACGATATTTTTCATATTTTCCCTATTTTTCTCGCAAAAACATACAAAAACCGGAGCGTAAAAACGCTCCGGTGATTTTCCGTAAGACGGATTTCTTATTCCGCATCCGCGGAATTTTCCTCTGCTGCAGGAGCTTCCGCTTCTTCTGCAGGTGCAGCAAGCTCCTCTGCAGGTGCTGCTTCCGCCTTTGCAGGCTCGGCAGGAGCATTCGGATCGATCGTCTCCTTGATGCTCAGGCTGATTCTTCTCTTCTCTTCGTCGATCTCGAGAATCTTCGCCGATACGATCTGTCCTACGCTGATCTCATCAGCGATGTTCGTCACTCTCTTATGCGCGATCTCGGAAATATGTACGAGACCGTCGAGACCCGGCTCCAGTTCGACAAATGCGCCGTACTCTTTGATCTGAACGACCTTGCCCTGAACGATCTGACCTACATGATAATTTTCGTTGATCACAGACCAAGGCTCCGGCGTATTCTGCTTCAGACCGAGAGAGATCTTGCCCTTTTCCTCGTTCATGGAGAGGATCTTTACCCGGATCTTTTCTCCGATGCTGAGCGCTTCCTGAGGATGTCTCAGCTTACCCCAGGAGATCTCGGAAATGTGGAGCAGGCCGTCGATACCGCCGATGTCGACAAATGCGCCGTAATCCGTAAATCTCATAACGGTACCTTCCACCGTGTCGCCGACGTGGAGAGAAGCCCAGATCTCAGCGATCTTCTTGCTCTTTTCCTCTGCCAGATATGCCTTGTGAGAGAATACAGCCTTATTTCTCTTCTGATCGACTCTCGTGACCTTAACCGTCAGAGTCTGGCCGATAAATTCATCTGCCTTCTCCACATATCTGTCGTTTAACTGCGACATCGGAATAAAGCCGGTGACTTCCTTGTACGCAGCGATTACGCCGCCCTTTACTTCTCTGATAACCTTAACATTAACAAATGATTTATCTTCATAAGCCTTTATGATTTCATTCCAGTGCTCACTGATTTCAACCTTTTTACGAGATAATAAAATGTTGCCGTCGCCATCATCTGTCTTTAACACCTTAGCTTCCACGACATCGCCCAGCTTGAAGAGAGATTCGATATCCTGATCTGCTTCCAGAGCGATCTCATCCTTCGGGATGATACCGTCTTTTTTGCATCCCAGATTAACGTAGACTTCACGCGGACCGACCTGAATAACTTCGCCTTTTACGATCTCACCGCGCTGTGGGATCTTCAGAGACTTTTCAATCTCGGCCATGAAGTCCTGCATGCCGTTGGCTTCCTCGATGTTGTTAGTGATAACTTCACTCATGTTAGAAATAACCTCCTTAATTATTCGTTCGGGCGCAGAAGCACCCGCCGATATTCCTATTCTATTATATTCCGCAATATCTTTCAATGGCAAAAACGACGTATTTTCGATAAAATACGTTTTCTCACAGACCTCGGAGGCGATATCGAAGAGCTTCCGGCTGTTGGAGCTGTTCTTTCCACCGATAACGATCATGACGTCCGACTGTTCCGCCACCCGTCTGCAGGCATCCTGTCTGTTCGCCGTCGCACTGCAGATCGTGCACTGAAGCCTGACATCCGGACAGATCTCCTTCAGCGCTGCGGTGCATTCCTCCCAGGTTCTGCGGTTCAGCGTCGTCTGTGCCACGGCAAATATCTCTCTTCCCTCACGCCGGGCCTCAGCGAGAAGATCGCGTTTTTCCGGCTCCGAAAGCTGCTGCGGCTTTTCGATGATCAGAGCGCGGTGTCCGCACCATCCATCGATACCCTTCACTTCCGCATGCTCCGGATCTCCGATGATGACGATCTGACTTCCCCTGTCACAGGCATCGCTGACGAGGTGATGAATTTTTTTTACGTGAGGACAGGTGGCGTCCACCAGAAGTCCGCAGGACCGCCGCAGTTCCTCTTCCTCCTGTCGTCCCACACCGTGAGAACGTATGATCACGGCCGCATCTGCCTCACACTCTCCCGGACCGCCGCAGATTTCCACACCTTTCTGCCGCAGTTCTCTGACCACGTCGTCGTTGTGAATAATCTGGCCGTAGGTGTACACTTTCCGTCCCGATCCGCCGCACTCCTCCACGGTATCGAGCGTCTTTTTCAGCGCGGCCATGACACCGTAGCAGAAGCCGGAATGTTCCGCCCGCGTAATCGTCTTTCCGTTTTTTTCATATACGATGATATCCGCCATTGCGTCAGTCTTCTCCTTCTTTGTGAAGCGACTCCAGAAAACGCCGGAATGCTCCCTCTCTGCCGTTATCCGTCGGATGATAATACCGAACGCCCTCACGGAAGAGATCGTCCGGCAGATACTGCTGTTTCACATAGCCGCCGTAATCGTGAGGATATTTATAGCCTCCGATCCCCCGCTTCTCCGCTCCCTGGTAATGGGAATCCATCAGATGACGCGGAACCTCGTCCGTCTTTCGGTTTCTCAGATCGGCAGACGCTTTCTCCAGAGCCGCGATGCAGGAATTCGATTTCGGACTTGCAGACAGCAGAATCGCCGCCTGTGCCAGTTGTATCCGCGCCTCCGGAAATCCAGTCATCTGCGCGGCCTGTACGCAGGAGGTGACGATACTGACAGCCTGCGGATATGCCATGCCGACGTCCTCCGAAGCGATGACCAGAAGCCGTCTTCCGATGGTCTGTATATCCGCTCCTCCTTCGATCAGCCGGGCCAGATAATGGACCGCGGCATCCGGATCGCTGCCCCGGACAGACTTCTGAAGAGCGGACAGCAGATTATATTTATCCTCACCTTTATCATAGAATGTCATCTTCGTCTGCATGGCCTCCGCCACCAGATCGGTGGTAATCTTTCGGCCCGCCGGTATATTTTCCGCGATGAAACCCAGCGTATCCAGTGCCACCCGCGCGTCTCCGCTGCTCAGCTCCGCGATCATGCGGAGTGCCTCCGGATCCGGTGACAGATTTCTGTTTTTCAGTCCTCTCTCTTCGTCGTCCAGCGCCCGCAAAAGGACGGCTTCGATATCTTCCGCTTTCAGGCGCCGGAACTCATACAGCGCCCGGACCCGGCTGAGGACAGCGTTATTTACGGCAAAATAGGGATTTTCCGTGGTACTTCCTATAAAACGTATGACGCCCTCCTCCAGCGCCTTCAGCAGAGAATCCTGCTGAAGCCTGTTCCAGCGGTGAAACTCGTCGACATAAAGATAGGTCGTCCTGTTTTCCAGCCCGTAAAACCTGAACTTCGCCTCTTCCAGTATCTCCTTCAGCTCTTTCGTTCCCGCCGCGGAAGCGTTGATCTCACAGAACTGTGCGTCCATTTCGGCGGCGATGATGCGCGCCAGCGTCGTCTTTCCCGTACCCGGAGGACCGTAAAAAATGCCCGAAACGAAGGTTCTGTTTTTTATGGCGTTGTAAAGCAGCGAGCCCGGATACAGAAAATGCTCCTGGCCTCTGAAATCCTCTAGCCGTTTCGGCCGCATCGCCGTCGATAAAGGTATCATTTTTCCTCCATTCTTCTGTGTCCCGCTGGCTTCTAATACTCGATGCCCTTTCTCGCCGCAATTCCTCTGTCATATGGATGGCGGATCTTTTCCATATCCGTCACGTAATCTGCCGCCTCCACCATCCACTCTTCCGGCACAGATCCCGTCAGCACGATTTCAAACACATGTCTGTATCTTTCGATCCCGTCCCGCAGCATGCCGGACGGGATGATATCCCGCTCCACCGCCGTGACCGCTTCATCCAGAATGAGAAGCTCCGCCTTCTCTTCACCGGCTCTCCGAAACGCCGATTCCAGCAGAAGCACGTTGCGGTATGCTGCCTGTTCCCGTTCTTCTCTCGTCATCTGGAAGGTAAATTTTTCTCCGAGATTGCCGCCCATAACCGTGACCTCCGGAATTTTTTCCAGTATTTTCCTTTCTCCGGATTCTCTACCTTTCAGAAACTGAACGAACAGGACATGCATGCCGTTTCCCGCCGCACGCAGTGCAAGTCCCGCCGCTGCCGTCGTCTTTCCTTTTCCGTCTCCGCAGTAAAGATGTATCATTTTCCATCCTCTCGGATGCCGAGCCGCTCTGTGAAAATCCTCCAGAGCTCTTCTGCAGGTGTTCCTTCCGCCTCCGGCAGTTCGCCGTAGAGGGAAACGCGGATTCCGGCAGCGGCGGCGGCGCTCAGATTTGTCTTGATGGAGGATACATCGGCAGCGGAAACGATCATATGCGTGACATTTCTGCCTTCAATGATGCCTCTGAGCAGTACTTCCGGTACGGGAGTCTTCATGCAGATGATATTTTCCTGCGGATATCCCGCTTCCCTGCACAGGCGGATGCTGTCTTCCTCCGGCGGGAAAAGAGCGATCACGCGATCTTTGAGAACTCCGTCCTTCTCACTCACCACGGCCTGTGCCAGTTCCCGGCATCCGATCATCAGCACGCTGCCTACGGTATAAGAAGCATCCTTTACGATATCCGCCGCATCGGAACATCGGTTCGTATGGGTAAAATCCACGTCGACGGCGCTTCTGATCCTGAAGTAATCGATTCCCAGCTCTTCCGCCGCCCGGCGGATCATGTGGGATTCTTCCTGTGCATAGACTTCTGTTCCGTCCACGATGACGCCGATATCTACTCTTTTCGCCCAGCTGCGGATTCCCTCTTCATCCAGCCGCCTGGAGATGACAGTGATATTTCCGGAGATATGCTGCCGGGAACCGTACGCCTCCGATACGACAGCATAGATATGATCCGTATATTCCGCAAGAGCATCGGTAAACCACTTGGCCTCCCGTGATCCCGCAAAAATCATGACTTTTTCGTCTTTTACGCTCATCTTTTCCTCCCTTTTTTCCCGAACAGAGATGTCAGTCTTGACTTCGGTTTTTCCTCTTCAATCTGCTCCTGCAGTTCTTCCAGATGTTTCTTGATCTCTTTCCGGTCGGGATTATACCTCAGGAGCTTCTGATAATCCGAAACCGCCCTGTCGACATTTCCCAGTTTTTCATATGCCATACCGCGGAAGTGGTATGACGACTCCAGTGCCGCCGTATTGACCGCATTCTGATTCGTGATCACTTTCTTGAAAGCTTCCACCGCTTCCTCGTAGCGCTTCATATGATATAGCGCCACACCGCGGTTGACATAAAGATTCACATAGTCTCCGTTGATTTCAAGCCCGCGCTCCGCCGCTTCCACAGCCTCGGCATATCTGCCCGCCGCGTTGCAGCACTTTGAAATGTAGCTGTAAGCGCGGAGATTCTTCGGCTCGCGGGCGACGATTTCTCTGAAATCGCTGATCGCAGCGTCGTTGTCTCCCTGAAGGTGACGGATGATGCCTCTCACCATGTAGCCGTCCGTCATTTCGGGATCGAGAGCGATAGCTTTTTCAATCTCTTGTTCTGCCTCGTCATATCGTCCGCTTTCCGCCCGCAGCTTCGCCAGACTGATGTAACTCTGACGGTATTTCGGATCGATCCGGATCGCCTTTTCGTAATAATATTCCGGGCTTGCATAATACTCATCGGCGATCTTTGCCACCGCTTCAAAGGGATTCTCTTCCAAAGACACATGTCTTTCCGCGGTATCGGATCCGTCTGCCTCTCCGTTTTCCGCCGCACTTTCCTGTTTTTCCGCATCCGGCTCTTTTTCACGGGCTCCCTCTTTGACATTTTCGGCTTCCTCTTCGATATCATAAGAAGAGATGATATTTCCGAGGATCACATAGGCCTCCGCATCGTTCGGCCTCATGCGCAGAACCGCTCTGATGTCGGCAATCGCACCTTCGTCATTTTCCCCTTCTTCGCGGATGATCGCACGCCGCTTCAGAGAGATATAGTCCTGCGGATCCAGTCCGATCGCCTTTGTGTAAAAAATTTCCGCATTTCTGCGGTCGCCTGTCTCAAAGCACTTGTCGGCATAAGCGTAAATATATCTGTGATTTTCCGGTTCCAGATCGGCTGCACTCTTCAGCCATCTTAACGCATCTTTCTGATTGCCTTTTTCCGATTCGATCTTTCCCAGCAGATAGTGAAGTTCGCCGGCCTCCAGATTTTCCGACAGCAGCGTGCCCGCAACCATCTCGGCAGCTTTCCACTTTCCCAGCAGAAAGAGAATCTCCGCCTTCAGCAGAAACAGTTCTCTGTCTGACGGCGCCGCACACAGCCCCGCCTCGGCCGTCGTCAGCGCCGCATATCTGCGTTCTTCCTCCATATAAGCTCTGGCCGCCGCCGCATAAAACTTCGCATTTGCGGAGCCGCCGCCCACAGCGCGCTCCAGATAGCTCAGTCCTTTCTTTTCATCATGAGGCGTACGCTCGATATAGACCAGTCCCGCATAACCGTCCACATCCGGACAGGAAATTCCCATGTTTTCCACATCGCTGCGAAAGACCAGAAGCTCCGCATTCCGCTCCTGATCGTACAGCAGGGATGCTTTGATGCTGCAGACTTCCCTCGGATTTTCCCGGAACTTCAGGGCTTCGTCGTACATCCGCAGAGCACCGTCATAATCGCGCTTCGACTGAAGAATCATGCCGGCCAGGACGCGGATCCCCCGAAGATTCTCATCCGCCTTCAGAGCGGAAGTGAAAGATTTCAGCGCATCGCTGAAATGTCCTCCTTCGATTTCGCAACGGCCCCGAAGCGCCGTCAGCTCCGGTGTCAGCTTTTCCTCCCGGATTTTTCCGATCGCTTCTCTGCATTCTTCAGTTTTGCCGGCGTTAAACAGAACTTCCGGCAGAAGATCCGCCGGTATATCGCTCTCCCGGTGTTCTCCCACGATGCGGCAGTCTATATCGCAGATAAAGTTCTGCACTTTTTCTTCAAACGCCTTTTCCCTGCGGAGTTTCACGAGAATCTCCCTGGCTTCCGCATCTCTGTTCATGAGATATAAGATGACAGCCTTCCGATATAGAAGAACGGAAGAATCGGGATATTCCGAACTTTTTCTGATCAGCTCGTAATAGGCCTCCGTCATCCTGCCTCTGGCTAAAATCTCCACAATATCTTCGTCCATCTGACGGATTTTTTTCCGTTTTTCGCCCTCAGGCCCTTCTTCTTCCGTGTTGTGTCCGCTTTTTTTTCCGCTGTCAGCTCTGACCGATATGCCGTGACGCAGCTCCATGATCTCCCCGGCTCTCGCGCTCTCATCCTCATCGCCGTCAAGAACAGCTGTCAGCCGCTTTTTCTGACAGAGGATCTCCGCGTTCTGCGGGCATTCTCTCGCAGCAGCATTATAATAAAAAAGCGCATCCTCTGTCTTTCCGGAGGCTTCCAGCACCATACCTTTCAGAAGCCTGGCCCTGCCCCGGTCGGCATCGAAATCGAGAAGCAGCTCCGCCAGATAATCAGCCTGTTCTTTTTTTCCTTTCCTCAGAAAAATACAGCCCAGAGGATAATACGCCTCAAAACGCCGGTAATCCTTTTCGATCACCGCCTCATATGTCTTCGCCGCACCGGAAAGGTCACCACTCCTCATCTGTCTTTCCGCGTCGCGGAACAGCGCATCCATCTCCATCGACGCCGTCCGTTTCATCCGCTCCACCTGCTCCGATCTCTCCGCCGCATACTCCGCTTTTCGGTCCAGAATTTCACTGCCGCTTCCCCGGCCCGAAATCTCTCTCGCCTTCTGATAGGCAGCATAAGCCTGCGGATAATACTTTCTGGCCGCCCAGATATCTCCCGCCAGCTCATAAGCTTCCGGAGAAGCATCTCCGGCAGGCAGACTTTTCAGAAAACGTTCCGCCGATGAAAAATCGAATTTAAGAGCGCACAGGCGTGCCCGCATCAGGGCGATATCCGCATGTCCGCTGTATATTTTCTCCGCCTCCGCAATTTTCATCTCAGCCAGATAAACCTGCCTTTTATCCAGACAGAGTCTGGCGGCCTTCGCCGCATCGAGAAAATCCTGTACCTCTTTTTCCGGCAGAGTGTCCGGAATCAGAGCATATCTGACGGGATCTCTCTTTACCATTCGTTCCATCAGATCCTGTGTGATTTTTTCCGAATAAAGAGCAGAAAAAAAAGACGGGTGGTCTCTCAGTTTCACAGCCTGCAGCAGGCTCCTGACTGCTGCGGAGGGCATATAGCGGTGTGTCATGACAAATTCCGCAGCAGCCTCTGCCGTCTCTTCCGGAAAGTCATTATACGGTTTTTTTACCATTTTTTCCCATTCCGAACAATCTACTCTCTTTTCCGGCGATTCATATATATTTTTAAAATTCTTTTTCAAATCCGCAATAATATTATCTTTTTCCATATCGTCTTTCTTCTCCCTGTGATCGATACGCATTTTTCAGATTCGATTATATCATTCCGGATGTATCATTGCCACAGATTCGGACAGACTAATTTTAGTTTCATCGAACAGGAATATTTGGAAAGGAAGCATTTTTATGCCGGAAAAAAAGCTCGTCTCATCCCGTCTGAAGGAGAATATCGACTACCTGCAAAGTCTGTTTCAGAATGATATCACAGTAAAGATAAGGCAGTTTGCAAATATCGGCGACAGCGATATCCGTCTGTGCGTCTTTTTTGTAGACGGTCTGACTAGCGAAGAGTTTATCAGCGAAGATATCATCTGCCCCATCATGCGCTCCCGTGATCTGAAAAACGACACAGATCTGTTTGTTACGATCCGCGACCGCGTTCTCATCGGCTGCAATATCATGAGCACCGACGACATGTCGGAACTGCTCACGTCTTTCCTGCGCGGCGACGCGATTCTTCTGGTGGACGGGCATCCCCAGGGAATCATCATCTCAGCCAAAAACTGGACGATCCGCACTGTCGGAGAACCGGATTCGGAAAAAGTGATTCAGGGACCTCACGAAGGCTTCAACGAATCGATCATGACAAACCTCTCTCTGATCCGCAGAAAAATTACGAATCCGGATCTGAAATACGAATTTTTTACTGTGGGAAGAAAATCGTTCACTCTTATCTGTCTCTGTTATATGGAAGGTCTCTGCGACAGGCAGATCCTGGAGGAAATGCGCGCAAGGATCAGAAATGTGGACATCGACTGTATCATCGATGCCGAATACGTGGAGGAACTCATCAAGGACGGGCGATATTCCCCGTTTAAGACCACCGGTTCCACAGAACGGCCCGACGTCGTCGCTGCGAAACTCATGGAGGGACGCGCCGCCATCGTCATCAACGGTTCGCCCGTCGTCATCACCGCACCTTTTGTCTTTCTGGAATATTTCACATCGGGAGACGATTATTACAATGATGCCTACTACGCCACATTCAACCGTATTCTGCGCTTTATCGGATTTTTCTTCACAATCAGTCTGCCCGCCCTATATATCGCGCTGATCACGCATCACATCCAGATGCTGCCGGTACATTTCCTGATCGCCGTGGCCGGAAGCCGACAGGGTATGCCCTTTTCCTCCCTGGCGGAAACACTTATTCTCATCGTCATTTTCGAAATGGTAAGAGAAGGCAGCGCGAAAATTCCCTCCAGTATCGGCACGGCATTTTCCATCGTAGGAGGCATCGTGCTCGGCGAAGCTGCCGTCAGCGCCCATTTCGTCAGCCTGCCCGTAATCATCATCGTAGCTTTTTCCGGGATTACAGGACTGATCATTCCGCAGCTGAAAGGCCCCGTCATCGTCATACGCCTCGGTCTTCTTTTTCTGGCCGCTTCGATGGGAATTTTCGGTTACTTTATCGGCATCATGATGCTGATCTTTGCGGTCTGTTCCCTGGAATCCTTCGGGATTCCGTACAATTCTCTGACGGTGAGAAATTTCCGGCAGATTTTCTCCGACACGTTTATCCGGGACATATGGCCGAACATGAAAAAGCGTCCTGTCGTCTCAGAAACAGAGGACATTCACAGGCAAAGGGAGGATTAAATTGAAAATCCGGCACTATATTATCATTCCGTTCGTCATTCTCATGCTGATCTTCGGACTCGGATCCTTCAGCAAAGGTCATCTGGATAATATCTCCATCGTCACCTGTCTGGAAATCCGTAAACTCTCCGGAGATCTTTACACAGTGCGTGCGGAAATCGCGGATACCGTCGGCAGCGCCGAATCGGGCACCTCTCAGTCGAACATACTTTCGGCAAACGGTCCTTCCATCGGCGAAGCCTTTCTCCAGCTTTCCCGGCTGGACAGCAGCAGTATCTATACCGGACATGTGCGCCTGATTCTTTACGATCTTGCCGCCGCCCGGGAAGACGGATTTGAAGAATTATCGGAATTTATTCTGGATACGAAGGATATCCGTTTCAACGTTCCCGTCGCTCTCTACGATGCGGACTCCGGCGATATCCTGGAGGCGGAAACACTGATCACGGGAAATAAGGGCCTGGATCTGGAGCGCGGCATCCGCAATGCCGTATCGGAAAAGACAAACGTCAGCTCAGAAGCCTTTCAGGTGATCAATTCCGTGGGAGACGAAGACTACCGTCTGTCTCTTCCGGTAATTTCCATACGCGAGACAGGAGATAAGACTGTCGCCTATATCGACGATACCGCCGTCTTTTACGGCGGAGAATTTCAGAGGAGAGGAGGAATCGACAGCCATGACAGCAGATAACAGAACGTCACAGGCTGACACATATTCCGGAAACCGTCCGGAAGGAGGACCGGATCTGTCCGCCATGACATTTTTCTCCGAGAGACGCAGTCTCTTTTTTATCGCCCTGCTCTATTTTTCCGATTCCCTTCTTATTTTTTCCGGAAGATGGATTACGGACAGCGCAGGATGGCTGTCCGTAATCGTCTCCGGTCTGATCGCCGCGCCCGCCGTGCTGCTGTGCGGCCGGCTGATTTACAGCCGGGGCGTCAGCCTGCCGTTTCTCATCCTGTCAAAGATTGCCGCAGCCGTTCTCATCGTCGTTTCTCTCTGGCTTTTTGCAGATTTCCTTCACCGATGTGTCAGCATGGAAGTGGTGCGCTGGCTGATTCCGGTTTTTATCTTTCTCACCGCAGCCTTTGCCGCCTTCAAGGATTTCGCAATCATCAAGAGAAGCGCCTCTCTGCTCGCCGCAATCGCTGCCGTCTTTCTTGCGGTCTCTGTTCTGCTCCTTTGGAGCCGGATCGATTTTTCCAATATACGTCACCTCTTTCACGGAGAAAAATCCTTTTTATTTCAATGCATCTTTTTCACATCCATGTTCACCGTAAAGGGCATTCTCCTGACTGAAATTCTGCGGGTGGAAAATACGATCGGCCGGACCGGACCTGCCATTGTGGCTTCAGGCCTTCTGCTCTCCGCGCTGCTGATCGCAGCCATTCAGCTGATCACGCTGACTGTACTCGGTGACCGTCTCTATTCTCTGATCGAATATCCCGTCTACTATACGCTCGGCATGACAAAGCACGGAGATTATTTTGAGCGGACAGAAGTAATTTCACTGGCTGTTTTCATGATCACGCTGACATTCAAATGTTCCGTTCTGATGCGGATCATTCTGCCTCATCGCGGAGACAAACGGAAAGATGGGCAGGACGGCCGGGAAGAAGGTGACCGGCTGGAAAACGGCTGAAAGACAGCTGAAAGAGCCGGAAAACGGAAAAAGCCTCCGCACCGGGCATGTCCGTCATGCCCTGCCGGAGGCTTTTTCCGTTTTCTGTCCTGTTTCCCCGTTTCGGATTTTCTGAATCCGCTGCTCTCTGCCGCCGGCAGAATGAGGAATAATGTGAAAAAATGCGACGGTATCACAGATCGTGATACTTGAGTACAGAGATCAGAACCATGATCCCCGATATGATAAGATAAAAGCCCGCCAGCATGACAAGGACATCCACACCCCACGTCGG
>CAJFPD010000118.1 GCA_904398315.1 Candidatus Alangreenwoodia gallinarii
CAGATCGATCACATCGCCGAAATTCGAACCTGCATAGAGATTTTCTTTGTCCGACAGATTGGAAACTCCTATCACCGATTCCATATTGGCAGGATAATACCCCGAAGCGTCCTCTCCCTTATTTCCTGCCGCTGCGACACAGATGATACCGGCACGTTCCGCTTCCAGAACCGCCGCTTCCATCACCGTATTTTTTCCTTTTGCACCCAGACTCATGTTGATCACATCGGCTCCTTTTTCCTGTGATGCCTTGATGCCTGCGATAACAGCGGAAGCGTAGACTGTTCCTTCTTCATCTGCAACCCGGACGGGCATGATCTTCACGTTCGGCAGCGAAACATCCGCGATGATCCCCGCCACCGATGTCCCGTGACCTACGCTGTCACTGACGTCGGCAGCGTCATCACCTGCCAGACTGATCCCCTCTGTGAGCCGCCCTGACAGAAAAGGATGATCCAACGTGACACCGGAATCGATCACGGCTACCGTCACCTGCGGCATTTTTTCCACAGAATCATCGTATTTTTTCAGGATCTGATCGTTGATATATTCGATGCCCAGAGGATCCTCCTCTCCTCTGCTCCAGTTTTTCAAAGTCTGATAATCGTAATCCGGCCCGGAAGCATACAGCTGCAGTTTTTCATCCTCTGCCACACACTGCACGCAGTCCTGCGATAAAAGAGAATTCTTTCCTTCTTCCGCCGCATTTTCATTCTCATACCGGACAATATAATATCCGTCGTATCCGCCGAAAATCTCATCGGCTCCGCAGACATCCGGCTCTCGGTCAGCTTTTACAATCAGACGTGCTTCCGGAGAAGAGGAAAACAGAGAAAGTTCGCTGTTTTCCTCATTGATTTTTGCCACACCTGCTGCAAATTCCTCTATCGTCATCTGCGCCGAAACATTTCGCTCGATGTCCTGCAAAATATTCTGTAAAGCCCCGGGCTGGTCTGTTTCCATACCGGTATCGGCATATGTACCCACCGGTATCAAAGATATCAGCACTGTCAGAATGATCACCGTGAGAAATCTTCTTCTCTTTCCGCACATTTTTTCCGGCCTTCCTTTCCCCGATCCCGCATCTGTATTTTCCCATCCATTTTACTCATCCAATGTCACCGGCTGGTTTTCAGCTGACGCTTGCCGGCCTGCAGAGAGGACGCGGCTCTTCCACAGAGGAAATGAGAAACACGCGGATTTCCGCAATATTTCCGTCCGGATTTTCCATACGGATCCTTTTCTGCGATTCGATCTGCGTATCGGAAAGAACATCTTCACAGCGTGCCTGCAGCATCTTTCCGTTTCGATCATAAGCGGCCAGAACGATCACCGCATCCTCCGCATTTCTGTCTCTCAGAATTCCGACATTTACATAAAAGTTCCCTTCCGGAATGCCTTCCGTTGCCTGACCGCCGCTCTGAATCTGCAGAGAGGAAATCAGATAGCTGTTTCCGTCCATCGCGGCCGCCGCTTCTACGGAAGACAGGCCTGATTCATCCAGGGTGTAAAAGAGCGGTGTAGAATTGTCGGTCACATACCAGGTCAGCTTGCCATTGTAAAGAACCGGCTGACAGTCGGAAAGAGATCCCTGCGTCATAGTAACGGCGGAAACATCTCCCTCGCTGTTGTAACTCGCATAAGCGATCATTTTTTCTCCGCCGGAATATCCCGATGCATTCCAGACATTCCAGAGCACATAACCTCCGTCCATTCCTGCAGGAGCAAGCATCGGCGTGCCTCCGGTATAGATGCCCTCCTCTTCATAATCTGTCAGACGTTCCAGCCGGGTGTACTGCATATCAAAATCTTCCTTCAGAAGAAATTTCACATAGATATCCCGGACGTTCGAAGATCTTTCGCCGTAGTTCAGCGCAGCTGCATAAGCGATACTCGTCTCTGCCAGACCTCCCACAGAAGCTCCCGTATCGTTTGCTCCGATCTGTCCCGGAAAAGAAAACATCTCGACAGGATCAACACGTCCGGAAAAAGTGCTGTTTCCGGCCTTTTCCTCATAGCGCATCAATACAGCGGCGCGCGGATAGGCGTCCCCGTGATCCAGAGTAACCAGATTGGCATCCTGATCCACCAGAATGAACTGATTAAACGAGTGACTGACATATCCGTAGTCATTGTTCATAACGATATGATAGCTGTCCGTCACCTCCATGTCCGACTCCCGGACGGAAAATGTCAGATTCGCCTGGTGATGCAGGCCGTCATCTGAAGCATACATGGTATGGCTGGTTCTGACATAGAGCATGCCGTTATATTCGGTACAGCGCAGGGAACCTGCATCGAACGGTGCTACGGTATTCGCACCGAAAAGCCCTGCCTGATCCAGACGCTCCCAGTTTTTATCATACTTGATCACGCGGATCACTTCCACATCATCGTTCTCCGTCGGATTCGGCTGGCCGATGATCACATAATTATCTTCCTCTCCGGCATAAAAACCTCCCCAGAGAGAAAATCCCTCATCCATCGGAATTTTTCGGGAGTCCAGCAGCACAAAGGAATCATTATACCGCTCCACCAGAATCATCCCGTCAAGATACTCCACCCGCACCAGATTTCCTTCCTCTTCATAAAGATAAGATCTGACCGGACTGCTCCACGTCCTGTAATCATTATCTCCCAGATTTGAACTTTTTTCCGGAACGGGAACGGACGCACCCAAAACTGCTGCCGGCGCTGCAAACAGCGTCGCTGCCAGTATCAGAAAAAGGCAGACAGCTATCCATTTTCTCCTCATATCTTTCCTCCTGTAACATTCCACTCATTTCAGCTATATCCTTTCAACTGCGCATATCCTGAAAAGACAGCCCGGTATGAAAAAGGCCTCCTGAATCCGCCGCTGTGAAAAAAGCTTGGGAATTCAGAAGGCCGCTTTACACTGAAATGCCCGATTTTTCTTCCTTCTGTCCGGTAAAGGATCCGTCTGTTTCATTCAGCGAATCTGCGAGGCCGGAATCCGATATGTTATCCGACACTCACCGCCGGACACAGTGCAACCGGCATTCCCAGCGAACGCAATACAAAGGCTCGAACCTCCGCAACTTCGCCGTCCGGGTTTTCCATACGGATATTCACCGTTCCGCCTTCCTCTGCAGAAGGAGTCTTTGCACAGCGGACACTCAGCATCTTTCCGTTCTGATCGTAAGCCGCCAGAACGACAAGTGCATCTGCAGCATCCTCACTTCTGAGGATCTCCGCATTTACGTAAAAATCGCTCTCCGGAATACCTTCCAGAGGCTGACCGCTGTCATTCTGCACAGTCAGTGATCCGATACTATACTTTCCTTCCTCTATCACCGGCTTGTCCGGTGACTGACTGCCGCGTTCTATCGTAAATATCGCGGAATTATCTCCATAGCTGCTCTCCTCTGTGTCGGAAGAAACACCTGCAGCCAGCGTAATAAAACTGTATTCCGCAGACAGGCTGTTGGCATCCACCTCAAAAGAAATAACCGTCTCCTTTTGAGAGGCCAGTGTATCCAGCTGTTTCTGTGCGATCATTCTTCCGTTTTCCGATTCTTCACGCAGGCTGACGCTGATGTTTTCCGCTGTTTCATAACCGGAATTTCTGATTTTAACCGATACCGTGTGCAGATCGCCCTCCGCATTATCTGTAACTTCTACAATCTCAAGATTGCCCTGTCCGATTGCAATCTTTGCTTCGTTATTTTCCAGATCATACTCCGAACCGTCTGCAGTGCTGATTTTCACCCTAATTTCTCCCGGAGAAACGGTGCTTCCGGCCGTATAGGAAAGTTCAAATTCCGCTGTTTCACCCGGCTGCAGAATCTGATCCAGATCAAAATGACCGCTGCGGCTTCCGTCCGTGTCGAATACATCGGCTGAAATCTGTGTCACCGGCAGTTCTCCCGTATTCTTTACCGTCAGATAGAGCGGAAGCTCTGCTCCGGCTTTCAGGCCATCTGCCAGTATGACGTTTTCAATGCTGAGATCATAAGACGGTCTGACGCGGATGATACAAAGATCAGCCCGTCCGTCACGGTAATAATCACCATCCGCTACATTCTGTATCCGGTTAAACGCGATCATCAGATCTCCGTTTTCTTCTATCACTCCGGCAGGATATCTTACCGACTGCCCTTCCTGAGTAATCTCGATATCGTCACTCCACTGACTGCCATCGTATAAAGCTCCGTGAATTTCGGAAACCCCGTCTTCGACAGTCGTCCACAGAATCGCAGTATTATTTCCGTTTGACAGAACAGAATACTCATCCGTGAGCTGAAGGATACCGTCCGCGGATATGGTGTTCAGCACTCTGTTGTCCAGATCGGTGACATAATAAACATTGTTATCACTGTACCAGAACAGCGCTTCCGAACCGTTTATTTTTTCAAATACAGGATGAGAATCTAAAGTTGCGTTCTCGGTAAACCGTTCTGTTCTGCCGTTGCGGATCAGATAGATTTCACGGTCATTTACGGTATTCAGATCATTATCCCCGTCCAGAGAATAAGCGACGATACAGGAACCGTTCATATAGCCGACTGCCAGATAAGCGACTGTATTGAGGCCATCTGCCAGCAGTTCCGCTTCCGACCATGTCTGGCCGTCATACGTTTTCCGGTAAATCGAATTCCTTCCCGTATATCCGAAAATGTTATTCTCACTGTTTTCCGTCCAGACAACTGTCACTTCATTTTCCGATACCGCAACCTGCGGCTGGGTATCCAGAATTCCGTTATTCGTCAGCCGGACAGGCGTTCCGAAAGAGGTACCCTCAAATTTCACGATATAAATCTCGGTGTTCTTCGCAACTTCTGCCAGAGACACGCCTTTTCCGAATGTTTCCGCAGCTTTCTGCCAGACGACATATCCGTCTTTTGCGACAGGATAATAATCCGCCATCCCGTTATCCAGAATAGCTTTCGGTGCGGACCAGGTGTCATAATCTTCGATATAAACAGAATACACGAGCATCGATTTGTTTTCATCCGTGCGCGAAGTATTATCTGTGAGCCAGACCATAACCTTCGTTCCGTTCACGTCCATGATCTGAGGTTCCGCATCCGGATAGGCATTCGACTGAAGCACTCTGACCTCTTTATTCGTGTAGTCTGCCGCAAAAGACAGAACCTGCTCTTCGCCCAGCCACTCCGACGGATTGTCAGCATAACTTCTGTCCTCCGGAACTGCCGGAGCATAGATATCGATC
Source organism: Candidatus Alangreenwoodia gallinarii (assembly GCA_904398315.1). Taxonomy (GTDB): domain Bacteria; phylum Bacillota; class Clostridia; order Peptostreptococcales; family Anaerovoracaceae; genus Alangreenwoodia; species Alangreenwoodia gallinarii. The sequence continues at coordinate 5,195 of CAJFPD010000118.1, forward strand.
TGAGAATAAATATCCTCCGGTTCTGAAGCCAGAGAAAGCGTATTTCTTCCGGTCTCATAGATCGTCCAGGTACCGTTGGCGAATTCTCTCTCGTAAGAAATGAAGCCGAGCGCTTTTATATCAAAATATGCCTGCCCTGTCAGATCCACCTTCGTGTAGTCACGGTCGAGAGCGATATTAAAAGAAAGCGTCGCCTTTCCTCTCGCCCCGACCTGTCCGATATACACTACGCCGACACCGCCGCCGATCTCAAAATACGGAGCGATCTCGACATTACCTTCAAATACCGGAGCAAAACCGGAACCCGCAGCTACATTTTTCACATTGGCTGAGAGTGAAATCTCGCCTCCCGCGCCGATGGTGTAGTAGACAGGAACCACGACGATAAATGCCTGTCCCTCATAGCTATACTCCAGCGCCGCACTGGCGATAATCCCGCCTTCTGTCGGAATCATCGCGCCGTTTTCCAGCTTTCCTTCGACGTATCCGCAGATAGCCGCGTCCGGTTCCCATCCGCTCTTTATTTTGACGTGAAAAGTATTTCCGTAACCGCCCTTTCTCAGTCCGTTGGCTATAGAAGCAACGGTAGCTCCGGCCAGGATATTCTGCCGCATATCTTTTACCATGCTTTTAAACGACGTAAATTCAGCGGCATCAAACTTTCCATCATCATTTTTCTCGAAATTCACACCTAAAGCAGCTTTAAACGTACCATTTTCCGCGTCCAGCTCCACATCGGCGCTGATCAGTCCGAAATCGAGATTAAACGACTGATTGCCGAGTACCGGTTTGTCCTCAGGGACAGTGAAAGATACCGCATCAAACAGGCCGAAGGAATGATCCCCTCCGATCTCTCCTGACAGTTCAGGTTCCGTAATATACAGATTGAGGCGCTTCGACTCCAGCGTATTTCCGTGTGCATCGACGGCGATGGCATAGATCACTTCTCCCGCTTCAAAATATTTTCCCGGAGCAAAACTGCCGAAGTTGCCGTTTGCAGCCTGCATATATTTCTCTCCGCTCTGTGAGAGCAGAATCATTCCTTCTGAAGAATCTCCCCAGTCCACCGTCACTGTGATCGATGCCGTATCAGAGGAACCCTTTTCAAAGGACTGCTTCACCGTCAGCAGATTATATACGTTTCCGCCCCTTGTCATATTGACAGACCGAATCGCACCTACGGCACCCGGCTCCGAAGGTTCCGAAGATCCTGTACCATAGTCAAAATCACCCAGGACGAACGGAATATTGTTTTCTATCGCATACTGATGTGCATAGGAGCCGTCGGCACAATAGATTGCCATATTGTCACACTTATAAAAAGCATACTGTCCGACGGACTGTACCGTAGGAGGAATATAGACTTTTTCTATATAGCTCGTCTGACTGTTGCTCGCACAGATATACGACGGAATTGCCATCGTTCCCTGGGTGAAAATCACCTCACTCAGCGTCGTGCATCCGGCCAGTGCTCCGTTGTAATATCCCGACGCATAATATCCCGAACTCGTCACCGTAGATGGTACTGTGATACTGCTGATCGC
>CAJFPD010000119.1 GCA_904398315.1 Candidatus Alangreenwoodia gallinarii
CGGAAAAGAAGGAATCGGTCTGGGGCTTTATCTGGCTAAGAAAATTATCGTCGACCAGAACGGCTATATTAAAGTTTCCTCTGCCGGGCTCACAGGCACCTGTTTCTCCGTTTTTCTGAAAAAGGCACAGGAGGGCGAGTTATGCGTATCTTAATCGTGGAAGATGACAGAGATCTGAATAAAATTATCTCAAAAAAGCTGAAGGCGGAGGGATTCACCGTCGAAAGCGCGTACGACGGACAGGAGGCTCTGGATTATCTGGAGCTCCTCCCTTATGATCTGGCCATCATGGATATCATGATGCCGAAATCCGACGGTCTGGAGACGATACGCCATCTGCGCGCCGAGGGGAATCTTACCCCCGTCATCCTTCTGACGGCCCGGGATACCGTGCAGGACAAAGTAGACGGGCTGAACATCGGAGCCAACGATTATCTCGTCAAGCCCTTTTCCTTTGACGAGCTGATCGCGAGAATCCACGCCGTGACGCGGACGGCTGCCGGCAATCCGGGCAATACGTATTCTCTTGCGGATCTCACTCTCGATGTAAAGACGCATACGGTCACGCGCGGCGGCCGGGAAATCACGCTGACAGCAAAAGAATACTCCCTTCTGGAATTTCTTCTGAGAAATAAAAATCAGGTGCTCTCCCGGCAGAAAATAGAAGACAACGTATGGAACTTTGATTACGGCGGAGGTACCAATATCGTCGATGTCTACATCAAATATCTGAGAAAGAAAATCGACGAAGGTTTCCCGGTACGGCTGATTCACACCGTCCGGGGAGTTGGGTATATCCTGAAGGAAGGAGAGGCGAAAGAGAACAACTGACATTCTTCCGGATTTTCTCAATTTTTTCACGCTTTCTAATCTTTTTCTAATTCTTTGACGTTACACTGTGAACATAAGATAAACACTGCGCAGGCAGAAAACGGAAAGGGAGAATGAAAATTTCCTGCGCAGAGCAGAATAAACAGTAAGAGAAGAACGCAAAGGAGATGAAACGATGATGAAGAAATTGAGAACTTTATTCGTACTGGTACTGGCAGTTTCCTGTATTTTCCTGGCAGCGGGGTGTTCCTCCGGCGGATCCGGAGGCAATTCCAACAGCGGCACTTCCGGAACCTCCGGCAATGCCTCCGGAACGGCTTCCGGTAATAATTCCGGCACTCAGACAGAAATCGGCCTCGATGAGGCGGAAAGAATCGCTCTGGAGAACGCAGGCGTCGCGGAAGCCGACGCTGTCTACGTCACGGCGCATCCGGAATATGATGACGGCGCATATATTTACAACGTAGAATTTTATTCCGGAAATACGGAATACGACTATGAAATCGACGCATATACCGGAGAAATCAGATCCTTCGACCAGGATATCGAGGATTATACCATCGGATCGACACCGTCTCAGAGCGGCGGCGATGTACAGATTGACGTAGAAACAGCCAAGAACGCGGCATTCCGTCAGGCCGGTGTAACGGAAGATGCTGTAACGCTGACGAAAGCCGAGCTGGAATACGACGACGGAAGAGCCATGTATCAGATTGAATTCATCCACGACAATATGGAGTATGAGTTCGAAATCGACGCGACAGACGGAAGTGTCATCCAGCAGGAGAAGGAATCCGTTTATTCCTGATAAAATTCATTTATTTCTGATGAAATCAGAAAACAGCCCGGGAACCGGGCAACGGATTCCATATAACAGGGTTACAAACAGATAAACCGTATCATGACGGGCTGCCGGCAGGATTTTCCGCAGAACCGGCAGCCCGCGTGATACGGTTTTTTTATTTTTTATGGATTTTTCCATACGCAGATATTTATGCTGCGGTGGAAAAACAGAATTCGAAAAACGAAAAAAAATAGTGCGGCAGGCAGGGCAGGCAGAAAGTAATAATACAGGCACGCGCAAAATCGCGCGAAACGCAAAAATTGTATACAAAATAGTGACCGATGGAAAAAATATCATTTTTCCGTCTCGCGAGTTATAACTATTCCTAAAATTAATATTTTAGGAATAGTTGTCTGTCTCTCACATGCGCTTCCCCGTTTGTGATTCTTTGGATATTCCCACAGAGAAAAATCCAGATAAATCCTTACATTTAAATAAAACATGAAAATCCGCAAACAAAAAATATCAGAGGAATCTTCCCGCACAGATTGCGTGCGGGAAGATTCCTCTGTCCGTTGTTTGTCCGTTGTTGTCCGTCCATCCCGGCAGACCCCGGCCCGGAATCCGTAAATGCTGCCGAAAATGATCTGCTGGCGTCAGCTGAACGAAATCCGCGTCGTGCCGACGCCTGTCTCAAACAGAATATCATAAACCGCCTCGTTATAAGCGACAATCGCGCTCATCAGCGCCTGCTGCGACTGCGTCAGCGTCAGCTGAGCGCTTTCGATCTCCGACATCGTGGCCAGGCCGTTTTCATACTGCACCTTTGCCAGTTCCAGAGAACTTTCCGTCAGGTCGATCAGCGATTCATACCTCGAAATCTGGCTTTCCAGAGCCGACAACTCCTCGTAAGACGTTCGCAGCGATGTCTCCTTGGCTTCCGTCATCTGAGAAATCGCCATCTGCGCCTGATCGTAAGCCAGCTCCGCGTTTTTATACGCTGTAGAAGAATGGTTTGTGGTATATCTCAGCGACCGGATCTGGATGTCGGTCACTTCCGTCAGATAATCATAGTACTTCAGTTCCAGATTGTTCTCCAGCATGGATTCCAGAGCCTCCGACAGCGACGGAATTTCCAGATCTGTCTTTTTTAGCTCTGTCGTCAGCACGATCTGCGTATCGCTGTCCAGTCCCAGCAGCATGCGGAAATTCGCCCCGGCGGATTCGGCGGTGTTTTCCGCCTGAACGAGACTGTCCTCTGCGGCGGCTACACTGTTTTCCTGCGTCTTCACTTCGATGGCGGAAGCGTCGCCGAGTTCATATCTCGTCCGGACCAGCTCCAGCGTCCTGCGCTCGGAGGCCAGCGTCTCCTCACAGACCTTTGCGTTTTTCTCCGCCTGCAGCAGTCCGTAATAGAGCTGTATCGTACTCTGCTCAATCTGATTCATATCGGCTTCATAATTGTTGTCGATATTTTCTCTCACGAAATCGCGCTGAAGCTGAGCGAGCTCGAGATTGTATTTCGTGACGCCGCTCTGCTGAAGCTGATACTGCTGTTCCAGAGGCAGAAACTTCATCATATCCAGAGAGTCCGATATGCTGGAAGCGGTATCCTGGTATCCGGCGGCAATCGCCTCGTCCGACCGTCTGGACATCTGCGCCGCCTCCGCCTGTGTGCCCCCTGTCTGCATCCGCTCTACCGCTTCCTCCAGAGAAAGCTCTGTTTCAGGCAGAGGCAGCAGAACGGAGATCACCTCCTCCGGAATCTCATAGCCCGCCTGCGCCTGCTCCTGAATTTTCTCATAAGCGTGATAAACCGCGATGGCGGTATTGCCGCGGGAAGCGGCTTCCGACCCGTCGCCCGTCTCAGGATCGAACTCCTTCATCCCTTCATAGATTCCGAGCTTGTCGGCTGCGCGGACATAATTGTCCGGCCAGCTTCCGGTAAGCTCCCGGGCGCTGATTCCGGCGGCTCTCACACAGATGGCCGCCAGCTCGTTGTACGTGATGTTTCCCTGCGGCCGGAATATCCTGTCTCCGTATCCGTTGACGATACCGCACAGAGATGATGCGGCGATATACGGCTGAGCCCAGACGCTGTTTTCCAGATCATCGTAAAGAGACAGGGCGAGCTCTCTCATGCTGCTCTCCTCTCCCATGGATACGGCCAGCTGCTGTGCGTATTTTTCCGCCTCGTTCCCGCTGTCGTCCTCCGTTTTTCCGTCAGCGCTTCCCTCTTCTTCCTGAGGCAGCCTTTCCGCGGCCGACTCCGGAAGAAGAAGAGCCGCGTCCGATTCCGTAAGAAGAACGGCAAACATCTTCGCCGCCTCCGCGCGGGTAATCCTGCCGTCCGGTCGGAACGTTCCGTCCTCATATCCGCTGAGGATCTGCGCCTCCGACAGAAAATTTACCGCTTCTTCGCAGGTCTCGTCCCGGATATCGGAATACTGCCGTTCCGCTGTATCCGATGAGCCTGCCGCATCCGCCGCACAGACAGGCACCGCAAAGGATGCCGCGCACAGTCCCGCCGCCGTCACGGCTGCCGTCAGACGCAGCTTCCATCTTCCGCTGCGTTGTTTTACATTTTTTACCATATATTTTATCCTCTCAGCAGGCGATCCCGTGAAAGATATAATCGATCACCAGATCGCTGCTCCATTCCTCCGGAAAAGAAAACAGCTGTCCGAAGACACACTTTTCCGAATCTTTTGCGTCACTGGCCGCCCGCTGCAGCGATAAAAAAGCGCCCGCAAGCATGGTAGCGACAAATTTCGGATCGATTTTCCGGAATTCTCCCCTTTTCTGTCCCTCCTCGATGATAGACAGAATCAGTTCGTTGTGATACGTCAGAATGGCGGAGATTTCTCTCAGAAAGCTGCTTTCTTCATTGGAAAAAACAGCATTTGCCTCAAAAGCCGTCAGAAAGTGGCCGGAAAACGTCCGGATCTGTTTTAGATCGAGGCGGATCATCGCCTTCATCTTTTCCGACGGACTGTCATGAACCAGCACATCCCGGGCTACCCGTTCTTCATACTCTCTTCGGAACCGGCGCGACCATTCCGCCGCCAGTTCCTCCTTGCTGCGGAAATATTCGTACATCGTCGCCTTGGCGATTCCGCACGCTTCCGCGATATCCGCCATCTTTGTCTCCCGATACCCTTTTCTTTCAAAGAAGCAGGAAGCGGTATCGAGAATTTCTTTTCTCCTGTCATTTTTTCTCATGCTTCGCACCCCGTCTCGCAAGCCACAGAGCTTCGCGGTAAAGGCTGATCTTCTTCCTCGCCAGACGTCTTCTGCCTCTCTTCGTCTCGATATCATCCACGATCGCATACAGAACAGGAATGATAAAGAGGGTAATCAGCGTGGACGCGCTCAGGCCTCCGATGATCGACATCGCCATAGGAGCCATGATCTCCATACCGTCTCCGGAGCCGATGGCCATCGGGATCATGCCGATTACCGTCGTCAGCGTCGTCATCAGAATCGGTCTCATACGCGTGCTTCCCGCCTGCGCGATGGCCTCGTCTCTTCCCATCGTCATCCGGTTCTGCTCGATAAATTCCACCAGCAGTATCGCGTTGTTGACGACGATGCCGATGAGAATGATCAGGCCGATCAGCGACGGCATGGACAGCTTCATGCCCGACAGGAACAGAGCCAGAAAAGCTCCCGACATGGCAAACGGAATCGACATCATGACCATCAGCGGCAGGATAAAGGATTCGAACTGCGCCGCTAAAACGATATATACCAGCAGGATGGAAATGACGAGTGCAAGGAGAAGATCCGAAAAGGTATCCAGCATCTGTTCCTGCATACCGCTCTCTCCGTAATACACGCCGTCCGGGAAATCGTATTCTTCCACGATATCGTAAATTTCTCCGGAAGCCCTGTTATTGTCCGCGCCTTCCGCCAGCGTGATATCGATATTCTGGATGACCTTCTGCCCCGTCTTATTGATCGCCACCGGAGAATTTCCCGATTCAAAGTCGGCGATCTGATAGACGGGAACAGTCAGCCCCGTGGAACCTGTCACATTGATATTTCTCAGGCTGTCCAGAGAAGCGGAATCCGCATCTTCCAGAGCGAGCACAACGTCGATATCTGTTCCGTCGACAGTGACGCTTGTGGCCGTCGTTCCGGACAGCGAACCCGACAAGGCGGATGCCAGCTGATATGCCGTGATGCCGTAGCTTGCCGCTGCCGTCCGGTCGAGGTTAACCTGCATCTCCGGGCTGCCCTCTTCCACATCGGTGGTGACCTCCTCCACGCTGCCAAGCTCACCTATCCGCGCCGCCAGATCGAGAGCCGCGTCGCTGACGGAATCCACATCTTCGCCGAGAATTTCCACTGTAACATCAGAGCCGGTGAGAGTCATGCTCATGCTGGACGTCATCTCATACGTCATCTCCGCTCCGGCCAGATCCCGGAACTGTTCTTTCACATTGTTCATGACCTGCTCCGTCGTACGATCCCGCTCCTCCCTGTCGACCAGCGTCACGGAAATGGAATCCGAAGAGGACGAAGATGTCAGCGCGGAGGAAGAGCTTCCCACACTGTAAGTGACATGATCCACCTCCGGCAGTGCGAGACAGTATTCCTCCACCGGAGAGAGAAAGGCATCCCGCTCCGAAAGCGAAGTTCCGTAAGGCATCTTTGCCGTCACGGAAAACGTTCCTTCATCTGTCGCAGGCAAAAGCTCCCAGCCAACCAGCGATAGCAGAGAAACGGAAGCGGCAAAGATCGCCAGCAAAAGTGCCAGAACGCGTTTTCTGCGCTTCAGGATCCAGTGACATGCGGATTTGTATCCTTCTGTCATGGCATCGATGAAGGAGGCAAAGCGGTTGACGATGTGATACCGGTAAAAGAACGGACCGATTTTCACATAATCCTGGGAAACCGAACTGTCCAGCAGCTTGGAACAGAGCATGGGAACGATGGTGAGCGAGACCACAAGAGATGCCAGCAGCGCGCCGATGATCGTATAACAGAAATCCTGAAATACCATGCCCGCAAGGCCGCCGGAAAGGGCTACCGGCAGATAGACGACGACGCTGGTCAGCGTCGAAGCCATGACGGCCAGCCCTACTTCTCTGCTGCCTTCTACGGAAGCTTCCCGGGCAGAAAGCCCCATTTTATTGCGCCGGAAGATATTTTCCAGCACGACGACAGAATTGTCCACCAGCATTCCCACCGCCAGCGTCAGCGATCCCAGAGTGATAAGGTTCAGCGACATACCCAGCACTTTCATGATGCAGAATGTCGCGAAAATCGATGTCGGAATCGAAATGCCGATGACGAGTGTGGAACGGATATTGCGCAGAAAGAAGAAGATGACGATAACCGCCAGAATTGCTCCCTGCACCGCCGATTCCGCCACAGAACGGATCGAGCTTCGCACAAAATCCGACTGATCGAATCCGATCGCAAACTGCACTTCATCTCCGAATTCCTCTGTTAAAGATTCCATCGTCTCCTGCACCGCATCGGACAGCTCCACAATATTGGCATCCGATGATTTGCTGATGCTGAGCGCGATCGCTTCCTTTCCGTCCAGACGGCTGACGGAGGATGCCTCCGAATCCTGATAATGAATGTCGGCGATATCTTTCAGCGTGATAACGCTGCCATCGTTGAGTGTGACCGGCATATCCGATATCTCCGTCAGACTTTCAAATTCGCCGTTTGTGCGGACGATGACTTCCTGCGAACCGTTTTTTACCGTTCCGCTCGGCAGACTGACATTTTCCGCCTGAAGCAGAGAGGCAATCGTAGAGATAGTGAGCCCGTATCCGGTCAGTTTGTTCTGATCGAAATCCACCGCGATCTGCGGATCGGTGCTGCCTGTCATCGAAACGGAAGCCACTCCGGAAATCCTCTCAAATCTCGGTATGATATTATCCTCGAGATACTGTGCCAGCTCCGAGGTATCCCGGCCGGAGTAGGCGTAAATCTGCATGACCGGCACCGCATCCATATTCATCTTCATAATGGTGGGTTCCGACGCTCCGTCCGGAAAGGCGTTCTGCACGAGAGACAGCTTCTCCCGCATATCCAGCGTAGCGAAATTCATATCGGTATCCATGTCGAATTCCAGCATCACGACGGAAACTCCTTCGGATGTCATGGAATACATTTCCTGCACACCTTCCACGGAAGCGAAGGTCTCCTCTATGGGCGTCGTAATCAGAGAATCCACTTCTTCCGGTCCGGCTCCGGTATATGTAACCATCGTCAGCGCATAGGGATAGTCAATATCCGGCAGAAGTGCCTGAGGCAGCCGGAAAAGAGAAACCGCGCCGAGGATCAGAACGGCCGCCAGAATCATAATCATCGTTACAGGCCGTTTTACCGCTAATTTTGATAACATAAATGACCCCCTGTCTATTCTTCCTCATCCGTCTGTCTTGTTTCGCCGGAGGCCTGTTCCACCACTCTCACCTGTTCTCCGTCGCTGACATAATCCTGACCGCGGACGACGATGGTCTCTCCCGCGTTCAGCGAGGATGTAATTTCCGCGTCCGTTCCGTTGTCTATTCCAACGGTGACCGGACGCAGCTCAATCTTATCATCTTCCGCGAGTACGGCTACGTAATTCTGACCTCTCCTCGTCACTACAGCGTCAGAGGGAACGATCACCGCATCCGTTCTGTTCTCTGTCACGATCGAAACTTCGGCGAGCATGCCCGCTTTCATATTTTCATAACTGGAAAGAGCGATCTTTACTGTGTAAGTATATGTTCCCTGCTCCGGCATGTCGGCAATCTCGGTGACGGTTCCCGTATACGGCTCCTCCGATAAGGAACGGATATATACTTCCACCTGCTGACCTTCGGCGACACTGTTGATGAGATATTCCGAAACCTGTGCTTCCAGTATGAGAGAGGAGGTATTGGAAATCACGACAGAAGGAGAGGTCTGAGCCGCCGGACCTCCTGCCGTGACGCTGACCGTCTCGACAGTTCCGCTGGAAGGTGCCGTCACATTATAGTATCCGAGGGCCGAGGAAGCGCTGTCCACTCCCAGACGCGCCTGTTCCACGGCATTCAGTGCGCTGTCATACTGAGCCTCGGCGCTGTCACACTGAGCCTCAGCGCTGTCGTACTGCATCACGGCACTTTCATGCTGCGTCACAGCGGCATCATACTGCGCCTGCGCCGATTCCAGATCCGACAGCGAGATGGCTCCTGCATCGTACAGCGACTGCATCCTGTCGAGAGTTTTCTTCATCGTATCCACGCTGTCCTGGGCTGACTGAATCGCCAGCTGAGCCTGCCGCACCTGTGTCTGTGCCTGCTGCACCTGCGTCTGTGCCTGCTGTACCTGTATCTGTGCCTGATCCACCTGGAGCTGTGCCTGATCTATCTGCGTCTGCGCCTGATCGCTGTCGATGGTAAACAGTGTCTGTCCCGCCGTAACGTAATCTCCTTCCTCCACAAAGACCTCCGTCACCTCTCCGGATACCATCGGAATCACGTTGACAGCATCCTCGGAAGATACGATTCTTCCGGAAACGGGAGAGTACTGAGCGATATCTCCTGTCTGTACCTGCTGTACCTGCACATTCGTGAGAACGGCCGCTTCCGCCGTCTGTCTGTTTTCCTCCATCTGCAGCTGGACGACACGGATCACCGCCAGCACGATAAAAACAGCGAGTATCAGAAAAAAAATCACGCCCGCCTTGCTGCGCTTCGGCATGTCTTTTTTCGTATCGCTGATTTTCTGACGGATTTCCGGAATCATTTCCTCCGCTTCCGCGCCTTCCGCCTGCGCGGCGAGATTCCGCGTCTTGAGAGCATTTTCTCTTTCGCTCCGTCCGTCATCTCTGTTTTCTACTTCCATACTCTTCTCCTTTTATCTTTTGCTTTCTGATTTTCCGACCCGCGGGTCGGTCCGATATAAGTGTAACCTCTCCCTCCCGATCAAGTCAATCACTATCTGTTCTCTGTACGGCTGCCGCCGGCTCTGAAGAATGAAAATGCGGCAGAAATAAAAAAACAGGGCTCCGCCCTGACAGGCGAAGCCCTGAAAAAATTATCGCGAAAGGATCTCCGTACCGTCCTCTGTAACCGCGATCGTATATTCATACTGGGCCGATGGAAGACCGTCGGAAGTATAGATGGTCCAGCCGTCCTCCTCATCCTCAAAGACGTCCGGCTTTCCCATATTGATCATGGGTTCGATGGTGAATACCATACCCGGAACCAGAAGGATGTCCTGTCCCGGACGTCCGATATGGCTGACCCAGGGATCTTCGTGAAATCCTCTGCCGATTCCGTGACCTCCGATCTCACGGACGACGGAATAGCCGTTTGCAGAGGCGTGCTGCTGAATCGCATACCCCACATCTCCGAGAAATCCCCAGGGCTTCACTGCCTGCAGTCCCAGGTCGAGACACTCCTTCGTCACCTGCACCAGTTTTTTCCTCGCTTCGCTGACCTCACCGATGCAGTACATTCTGGAAGCGTCACCGTAATACCCGTTATAGATAGTGGTACAGTCGATATTGACGATATCTCCTGCGGAGAGGATCGTATGTTCGTCAGGAATTCCGTGGCAGACCACATCGTTGATCGAGATACAGACACTCTTCGGATAGCCTTCATAATTGAGCGGCGCCGGAATTCCTCCCAGTTTCCTGGTATATTCGTCGATAATCACGTTGAGCTCTTCCGTGGAGATACCTTCCCGCACGAATTGCTCCGCATAATCGAGCACCATGGTGTTCATCTTTCCGGCTTCCCGCAGAGCCTCGATATCCTCGGGCGTCTTGATCATCTCCCGCGTCGGTACTTCATGCCCCTCCATCCGGAGATCGTGAATTCTTTTATCAAATCCGCTGTGGCAGTTCTTGTACTTCCGACCGCTGCCGCACCAGCACGGATCGTTTCTTCCGATTTTCATATTACTCCGCTTCCTTCCTCTCTTCTTCTCGCCGCACTGTCGAGATAACTCTGCAGTATGAGTACAGCAGCCTGCTTGTCGATCACTTTTTTGCGCTTCGCCCGCGAGAGGTCCGCTTCGATAAGGACGCTTTCCGCTATCTTCGTCGTAAAGCGCTCATCCTGGAAGATGATGCTGATCCCTTTCATACCGGTACTTCTCATTTTATTTTCCAGCATCGTCCGGAATTCCCGCACCTTCTGTGTCTGTACACTGTCGCTTCCGTCCAGATTCAGCGGAAGTCCCATGACGATCACATCGCATCCGTTCTCCTTTACGAGATTCAGAACCCGGTCGGCGTCTTTGCGTATACCGATCCGCTCAATCGTCATCAGTCCGTTAGCCGTAATCCCCAGAGGATCGCTGAGGGCGACGCCGATCGTCCGGTCGCCCACATCCAGAGAAATCGCTCTCATCGTTTCCTTGTCCTTTCCTGTCCTTTCCGCCCTGCGTCCGATCCGGTCCGCCGGCCTGTTCCTGCCGCTTCCGGAAAAGCCCCGATTACCGGCCGCGCAATCTCCGGTCACAACGAGTGCCCGGGCAATGCCCGGGCACCGATATCTTACTTATCCAGAAAACTTTTCAGCAGTGTCTCCACCAGATCGTCGCGTTCGATCTGTCTGACGAGATTTCTTGCATTGTTATGACCCGTAATATAGGAAGGGTCTCCCGATAAAATATATCCGACTATCTGATCGAGAGGATTATATCCCTTTTCTTCCAGAGCATCATAGACATTCTGAAGAATCGCTTTCAGAGTCCTGTTCTGAACCTTCTCCGGACTGTTGAACATAATCGTATCTTTATCCATATCTGCCACCTCCTCAGGCTTGAGAAGAAATCTCCATCATGTGAAATATTCTGTCTTCCGTTTTCTGTTCGTGAAACAGAAAGCGCATTTCTTCTTACTTCTGCAGAATATATACACATCCTGCGAAATAATTTAATCGGCGATGATATGTCTATCTTAAATCAAAGTCTCGGCAAATGCAAGTGCCTCTTCGATCTTTGAAGCGTCCTTCGCGCCGGCCTGAGCCATGTCAGCCTTTCCGCCGCCGCCGCCGCCGGCAACCTTTGCGATCTGCTTGATCATGTTGCCCGCATGATATCCTTTTTCCACAAGAGGATCGGAAACCGAGACGAGGAATGTTACTTTTCCGTCGTTTTCCGCAGCCAGGACATTGATCACATCCTTAGACAGCGCTTTCAGACGGTCGGAAAGGGAACGGAGATCTTCGATACCCGCATGATCCAGTTTCGCCGTAACCAGACGAACGTCACCGATCTGCTTCGCCTCTTGAATCAGCTTCTCGGCTGAACCGCCGATGGCCTGACGCTTCTGCTCCTCTATCTCCTTCTTCAGCTGCTTTACCTCTTCTGTCAGCGAGCTGACTCTGCTGAGAATATTATCCTCAGGTGTCTTCAGTTTTTTCGACAGCTCGTTCAGCAGAGAATCTTCCTTCACGATATGATCGTACAGTCCCATACCGGTGATCGCTTCGATCCGGCGTGTGCCTGCGGCGATTCCGCTTTCGCTCACAATTTTCAGAGCTCCGATCTGTCCGGCATTGCGCAGATGTGTTCCGCCGCACAGTTCCTTGCTGAAATCTCCCACCGATACGACGCGGACAGTATCTCCGTATTTTTCACCGAAGAGCGCCGTCGCTCCCGTCTTTTTCGCATCCTCGATGCTCAGAATCTCTGTGGTCACGTCATCGAATTCAGCGATGACGCGGTTTGCCAGCATCTCGATTTTCTCCAGATCATCCTTTGAGATCGCTTCAAAATGCGTGAAGTCGAACCGGAGACCGTCAGCCGTCACACTGGAACCGGCCTGCGCCACATGATCTCCCAGCACCTTTTTCAGCGCCGCATGCAGAATATGAGTAGCCGTATGGTTCCTGGCGATGCTGTTGCGGCGGATCCTGTCGACCTTCGCCTCCGCCGTTTCCCCTGCGGAAATGCTGCCGGATTCCACCTTCACCTTATGGGCATACAGATTTTTCGCTTTCACCGTATCGCTGACCGACATCCGTCCTCCGGCCGTCTCGATGACACCGCGGTCTCCGGCCTGTCCGCCCATCTCCGCATAAAACGGCGTGCGGTCGAGAATGACGACGGCCTCATCACCTGCGGAAATCTGATCCACCTGTTTTCTGTCTTTTAACAGAGCAACGATCTTCGCCGTGTCTTCCAGACGGTCATAACCGGTAAATACAGTCTCTTCTTCTGATGTGAAAAATCCCAGAAGCTCATCCTGCCAGGCGATCTCATCGTCCGACTTTCTGGCGGCTCTTGCTTTTTCCTTCTGTTCTTCCATGCACGTCTGGAAACCGTCTTCGTCCACGCGGATGCCGCTCTCTTCGAGAATCTCCACCGTAAGTTCGAGAGGAAAACCGTAGGTATCGTAAAGTTTAAAAGCTTTTCTGCCGTCGAGGATATCTTTTCCCTCTTTTTTCAGCGCTTCGATATATTCACTGATGATGTTCGTTCCCTGATCGATGGTCTCGCTGAATTTTTCCTCTTCCACCGAGAGAATTTTAAAGATATAGTCCTTGCGCTCTTCCAGAGCAGGATACGCGTCCTTTGACATTTCGATGACACGCTTTGAAAGATCCGCCAGGAATTTTCCGCGGATTCCCAGAAGTCTGCCGTGTCTCGCCGCCCTCCGCAGAAGTCTCCGAAGAACATATCCTCTGCCTTCGTTGCCCGGTATGATACCGTCGCTGATCATGAAGGTGACGGAACGGATATGGTCTGTGATAATGCGGATGGAGATATCCTCCTTCGCTTTTCCCTCATGATACGGAACACCGGAGATTTCCACCACGCCGTCGAGGATATAGCGGATCGTATCGATGGCGAAGATAGAATCTGTCTCCTGCATGATACAGGCCATTCTCTCCAGGCCCATTCCCGTATCGATATTCGGATGTTCCAGCGGAGTATAATTGCCGTCCTCATCTCTGTCGAACTGCGTAAATACGTGATTCCAGAACTCAATATACCGGTCACATTCACATCCCGGCTTACAGTCCGGCCTGCCGCAGCCGTATTCCGGACCTCTGTCAAAATAGATCTCCGAGCAGGGACCGCACGGACCGATGCCGATCTCCCAGAAATTATCGTCCTTTCCAAGACGAACGATGCGTTCTTCCGGTATGCCGATCTTGTCCCTCCAGATGGCATAGGCTTCATCATCTTCCTCATAGACTGTGGCCCAGACTCTCTCTTCCGGAAGTTTCAGCCATTTTGTAATGAACTCCCATCCCCACGTCAGCGACTGTTCCTTGAAATAGTCTCCGAAGGAGAAATTTCCCAGCATCTCAAAAAACGTACCGTGCCGGTCGGTGTGGCCGATATTATCGATATCACCCGTCCTGATACACTTCTGGCAGGTCGTCATTCTCTTGCTCGGCGGAGTTTCGAGTCCCGCAAAATACGGTTTCAGCGGAGCCATGCCGGAATTGATGAGAATCAGGCTCTTATCCTTTTCCGGAACGAGAGAAAAACTCTCGTGTACCAGATGCCCCTTACTCTCGAAAAACTCGAGAAACATCTTCCGAATCTCATTCAGACCTAACTTTTCCATGAATCGACTGCCTCCTCTTTTCTCTGTCATTCCCGAATTCTATCTGCAGTTCTGCCGACAACATGATAAAAACCCGTCCCTATTTTAAAATAGGGACGAGTCTTTTTCCCGCGGCCTGACCGTCCGTTTTCAAATAATACGCATTTATTATACTAAATCGACATAAAAACTGTCAATGATTTTCCCTCTTTTTTCACGCGCCGTCGGCATCAGACGGACGATGCGGCGTCCTGATATTTTTTCATCCCGGCATTCCATCGTCTCAGCGTCTCATCGCTGTAATTTTCGCGGAAATGATAGTTGTCTCTCAGATATTTTCCGAGATAATCGGTCACCTTCTCCGCACCGCTGAGATTGAGATGGTCGCCGCCGTCATAGCTGTCTTTCTGCCAGTCGATGCCGATTTCCTCCGTCATACAGTTCAGATCCAGAAACGGGATCCCCAGCTCTTCGGCACACTGTGCCGTTCCGTTGTGCTTTTCCGTATTCCAGTTTTTCGGAGACGGAACGCCTAAAAGCAGCAGCCCGCAGTTCTCTCTGCGGCAGAGTTCCTGTATTTTTTCCAGATAAAATCTCACAGGCAGGCTGATCTTTGCCGCATTTTCTGCCGGTTCCATATATTTTTTTCCTTCATAGGGACAGGCACTCTTTCTGATCTGAAATCCCTTGTAGGACGTCTCATCCTGAGGCATCTGCAGCTGTTCAGACAGCCCGGCTGCCTCTTTCCAGCGGTTATGATACGTCAGAACGGGAAAATGGGATTTCATCGCTTCCGTAACGGCAAGCTCCGACTCTCCTTTCAGACCGGCGCAGGTAAAGAGTTCGTCTGTCTCCAGAATGACCAGCTTCGGATTCTGCAGCCTGAACGCCCGCTTCAGCAGATAATACGCCTCAGCAGTGTGCTGTGCGCTCTGCCCGCAGACATAAGAAGTAATTTTCTGCTTTTCCCAGAGACGATAGGGTGAGATCGCCGTAAAACTCTCGCTGTCCCCCGTGATGACAATATCTATCGTATTCTCTTTTTCGCTGATGATACCGGCGGCGCCGAGATCTCGCGGATCGATCCAGTCTTTCTGCGGAATATGCGTCATAGGCTGAGGCACAGTCAGAGACGAGAGAAAGGAAAGGAACACAGCGAGCAGAAACAGAAACAGCAGTATTTTTCCGGTATTCTTTAAAATCTTCATTGAACATCACCTCTGTCAGATCCGATATTTCATATCAGACTCAGTATTTCACAGATGTGTCCGAAGAATCAATTTAATAATTCTTAAATCTTTTCAAGCCGATGATTCTCAAATTACAAACAGAAAATCGGTCAAAAAAACTATTGATAAAAACATAGACAAGTTGTATGATAGGATTTGTGCATAAACACAGTTTCGTTTCCTCTGTACAGAAGAGCTTCCGATTTCTTTTTCACCTCACAGGCGACTGCATTTTCAGGCGGCTGTATTTTTTTCCGGTTCTTTCCGGCCTTCACGCAGACGTTCTTTCCGGCCTGCACACTGCCGCATGAAAAAGAGACCGGAAAAGAGACTATCAAAAAAGAGATTATCAGAATCAGAAATTTATCCGGAAAAAGAAAAAGCCTGCGAAACTTACATTTCACAGGTTTCTAAATGGTGCGGTCGATGGGACTTGAACCCATACGTCTGCTGACACACGCCCCTCAAACGTGCCTGTCTGCCTATTCCAGCACGACCGCAAGCAACATTGTTATAATACCGTAATACGAGGATGTTGTCAACTCTGTTTCTTTCCATAAAGAGAGAAATCTGTTTATTCAGATTTTCGATTACGCTGTTCCGACCGCCTCTTCCATGCCGGCGCGCATCATACTTCTGATACTCGCCATCGTCATCACAGGCATCGGCGCCGCTCTTACTGTAGGCATGAGGATCGTTCCGAATCCGGCGGACGGAATGGCGGATGTGGTGGGACTGAAACTGAAAAAAAATTTCGGCTTCGGAAAAAACTGTTTTGATCTCTTCAGCATCGGCATTTCCTGTCTGATCGGTCTGATTTTCAGCGGCCATATTATCGGCATCGGACTGGGAACGATCATCTCCATGCTTCTTACCGGACGTGTTATCGCGCTGCTTCAGAAAAATGTAAACCGCATCTATTCCTATACATCCTCTTCGTATCTTCCGAAATAGCGGGCAGATAATCATTTTATCGAAAAGAGCGCCGGTCACCGGAATTTATCCGGTGATTTTTTATTCCATGATACGGCTTTCATCGGGTAACTGGTCTCTGATAAGATAAAAAAACGGAAAAGCTCCCGCATCGGAATTACAGCTCCGGATGCCGGCTTTCCCGTTTTTGCTATTCATATCACCTTTTTATATTTCCGTCCGCATTTCCGTCCGCAGGTCAGATCACTCTGATCTCTCCGCTTTCCTCATCATAGCGCAGCCGTGTGCCGTAGCAGGCACTCTTTCTCGTCAGCTCCGCGGCAATCTTTTTTCCCGTTTCCGTAGAAGCGATCTCCGGCAGTCCGCGATGCAGAGGATTTTCCCGATCCATTCCCAGATCCAGCGGAATCAGACTGAAGGAAAGTTTTCCGTCCTCCAGATCGAACTGAACCATACAGTTTTCCGAAAAGCGCCGGTCAGCGTTAAACCCTATGAAATTTCCCTCACTGTCTTTTGCACGGCCGCTGTGCAGATCCGAAGGCCGGCTGTCGATATCGTATCCGTAGCTTTCGTACATCTCCGGAGCGATAATCGACTCTCCCGCTTCAAATTCCATGAGCAGACTTCCGAGATTATAAAAAATCGGACAGCCGTGATAGATCTCCACTCCGCGCAGGAAATGAGCGCCGTGGCCGATGACTGCATCCGCCCCGGCATCGATAGCTTCACGGGCGATTTTTTCGATGAATTCCGGAGGCTGTTCCGCGTACCAGTTTTCCGCCGTTCCTTCATGGGTATGAAGGCTGAACAGCGTCAGGTCCGAACGCCTGGAAGCATCCCGGATGCTTTTCAGAATTTCCTCCTCATCCTTTTCATGCAGATAAGTGCGGACATACGCTCTGTCGCCTCTTTCAATCATGAGGTTTTCCTCGTACATGGATCCGAAACGGAAGGTACCTTCGGCAAAAGGCTGCCAGGTTTCCACCCGTATTCCTTCCTGCGCGCTGTCACAGGTGCCGAGCATCCTGTCGATCTGCCGGAGCTGCTCAAATTCCTTTTCCGGCAGCACATAGGAACGGAACCAGCGGAGCGGATTTGACCCCGGTCTCGCTGCGACGCCGGCTCCGCTGTCGCTGGCTGCAAAGACTTCCGAGCGCGTCGAAGAGGTCGCCACGATGCCGACTCTGCCGGAAGCGGTGTCGAGAAATTTCGGCAGGCGCGCTTCCCGCAGACTTCGCCCGAGGCCGCACGCAATCAGGTTTCTTTTCTCCGCCGCATTCATCGTATCGAGAACACCCTGCCAGCCGTAGTCTCCCGTATGATTGTTCACAAAGGACAGCATCCTGATGTTCAGGGACGCGAATTCATCCAGCAGAGACGGACGGACAGACGTCATATATCCCCGGCCCGCTGCCGGCGGCGTGGACGGTTCCGGCGTACAGAATTCCGCATTTGTAAACACACCGTCTGCCGCAAGCAGCAGACTCACCAGTTTCTGATCCAGACGTTTTTTCAGATTTCTGCTCGAAAACAGAGAATCCCCGCAAGCGATAAAACGCATTCTTTCACCTCTTTTTCCGGAAACAGCGAACGCTTTTTTCTGCGCTGCTATCTCGTAATTCTCTGAAGAAACTGCTTTGTCCTCTCTTCACGGGTGTGAAGAAAGATCTCGTCCGGCGTGCCCAGCTCCCGGATTACGCCTTCATCGAAGAAGGCCACCTGGTCGGAGACATCCCGGGCAAAATTCATCTCATGAGTGACGATGATCATCGTCATACCCTCTTTTGCGATGGATTCGATGACATCCAGAACACCGCCCACCATTTCGGGATCCAGTGCAGAAGTCGGTTCATCGAAAAGCATGACCTCCGGCCGGATCGCCAGAGCCCGGGCGATTCCCACCCTCTGCTGCTGGCCTCCCGACAGCTGATGCGGATAATATCCCGTCCTGTCGCTGAGTCCGACGCGGTTCAGCTCTCTTAGGGCGATCTCCCGCGCCTCCTGTTTACTCTTCTTCTGAACCACCACCAGCGCTTC
The DNA here is from genome assembly GCA_904398315.1 of Candidatus Alangreenwoodia gallinarii. Classification (GTDB taxonomy): domain Bacteria; phylum Bacillota; class Clostridia; order Peptostreptococcales; family Anaerovoracaceae; genus Alangreenwoodia; species Alangreenwoodia gallinarii. The sequence goes on from CAJFPD010000119.1 coordinate 18,329, forward strand.
CATGACATTTTCCAGCGCCGTGCGGTGTCGGAGGAGATTGTAGGACTGAAAGACCATGGCTGTATTTCTCCGCAGCTTCAGGATATCTTCTTTCGACGCTTTCGCCGCATCCACCGAGAGATCATTCAGAATGATCTCTCCTTCATCCGCCGGCTCCAGAAAATTGATGGTACGCAGAAACGTGGATTTGCCGGAGCCGCTGGCTCCGATGATGCTGACGACTTCACCGTCCTGAACGGTGAGATTCACTCCCCGGAGTACGTGATGATTTCCGAAAGATTTATGAATGTTCCTGAGCTGAATCATTCAGCGTCACCTCCCGTTCCAGAATATTAAACCGTTTTTCCAGCTTGCGGACGATAAATTCGAAAATCAGGCAGATCACCCAGTACAACAGGGCGAGACCTATGTACGCCTCGAAAAAGCGCATATTGTTGCCGGCCGTAACTTTGGCCTGACCCATCATGTCCATCACGCCGATGGCATATGCCAGAGACGTGGCTTTTACCAGATTGATAAAGCTGTTTCCCAGATTCGGAATCGCCACGATCATCGCCTGAGGCAGGATGACGCGGCGCATCGTCTGTGCCCCTGTCATGCCCAGAGAGTGCGCCGCCTCGATGTCCTTTCTGTCCACAGAGAGAATCGACGCCCGGATTGTCTCCGCATTATATGCCGCCTCATTGAAGGAAAATGCGGCAAAGGCGAAGACGATATTCGAAATACTGCTGATATCAAATGATGTATCGAAGTTGTAATTGATGATCCTCAGCAGCATCGGTATTCCGTAATAGGACAGAAACAGCTGTACCAGCAGCGGCGTTCCTCTGATAAAGGAAATATACAGAGTGGCCAGCTGAGCCAGCACCGGTATTTTCCTGATCCGGATCACCGCCAGGACAAAACCGAACAGCAGTCCCAGGACGCCTGAAACCACCGTAATGGCCATCGTAGTGGGAATACTCGGAATGATGGCGAGAATCGAATCCCATATGACGGAGGGTTTGAATATCTGTTCCATTTCTTATCTTTTTCTTATCTTTCCTGCGCTTCCTGTATCTCCTATGCTTCCGGAATGTAATCTTCTCCGAAGTACTTGATGCTGAGCTCAGACAGGGAGCCGTCCTGCTTCATCTTCGTAAGCTGTTCATCGAAGAAATCGCGCAGCTGCGTGTTCGTCTTGGAGAACAGGATCCACGCCTCCGGCTTTTCGATCTCATCCGCGTTCGGAATCTCATATACATTGAAATGATATCCGTATTCCTTTGTCAGACTGGATACATATGTCGTATTGTAGATGCAGGCATCGTATCGTCCGTTGTAGAGATCGATCAGTGCCGCGCTGGCATCCGCATCGGTATACTGGATATCGATGGGATTGTCCGGATGCTCTTCGTTATATGACTCCATGAACAGTGCATTGGCTCTGCCCGCACCGGCCGGTACCTTTTTGCCGCCCAGGTCCTCCACAGACTTGATGTCGGTGTTGTCTTCCGCCGTAATCAGAGCGATCTCGCTCTTAAAATACGGCTCCGAGCTGAACAGGTATTTTTCTTCACGTTCCGGTTTTTTCGAGATATTGCCGATGATCAGATCGTACCGTCCGGCATCGAGACCGACGAACATGGACTCGAATTCCGTAATCTCATAGCTGAGATCGATATTATTCTCCTCAGCGATGTGATTGAGCATGTCCACTTCCAGTCCTGTCAGCTCCCCGTGTTCATCCTGATAGTTAAACGGCTTCGGCGATGCGCTGATGCCCACTACCAGAGACTCCGGCGTCCCGTCCGCCGCCGCTCCGTCTGCGGAACCGCTGTCTGCAGATCCTCCGCCCGATCCGCCGCCGCACGCCGTCATACTGAACGCCAGAACGAGCGACAGAGCGGCAAGAAATATTTTTCTGCTCTTCCTTTTCATGATGTTTCTCCCTTTCTTTCTTAAGATATTACGCGGGCCTTTCCGGCCCCGCCGCTTCACCTGCCGGGATACGGATTTCCGCTGCCGGCCCTTATGCGGCATAAATCTGCAGGTCAGGCACAGGCCGGAGCAGGAGCACTCAGCCCGTAAAAAATCCGGTAAGGATCCGGTGAAAATCTCCTGCAAATTAAATAAGATTATACCGTTTTTCTTTACCACTGTAAAGTGCGGCAATTTTAAAAATGTCAGGTTCTTCTTCCGCTGTTTTCCGAACAGCCACCACGCTTCTCAGGCATCTGCACCTGTCCGTAAAATTCTGCAGCGCCGTCAGGAAATAACCGGGATATGACAGATATCCGGCAAAAAAGAAATCCGGTCTCTCCTTATCGGAAAAACCGGATCACTTTCCTGTCTGGTGCGGTCGATGGGACTTGAACCCATACGTCTGTTGACACACGCCCCTCAAACGTGCCTGTCTGCCTATTCCAGCACGACCGCAAACAACAATAATTATAATACGCTTCCTTCGTCTTTTTGTCAATCCCTTTTTGGGAAAATTTATATCCATTTTTGCAGATCCTTCTCCGGCGGATACTTCCGCCGCACTACCGAACCTCTCTGCCGCTGCAGGTTCTTACGGCACGCAAAAAAAACGCGCGCCGAAGGAAAAAAGAGTTTTCCTTCGGCAGCAGATTCTTATCTGTCCGTTTCTCTCCGGAAGCGATCCGCGGGTTTTACAGATCCGGCATATTGAGTCCGAGACTGTCGCTCAGAGGCGTAATCTTTTCCTCCGGCGCACCTTCCGGCCTCATCTCGTTGTAAAACCGGTTAAAGGCCTCTTCCGCATCATATTCGTCCTTCGCCGTATAGAGGACAGCGATATGATCCGGATCATCGCCGTAGATGAAAGTGATTTCATTGCAGAGGCCATAGTCCCACACCAGAGTGCCCTTCTCGCCCTGATAGACTGCTTCCCGCTCTACCACGATCATTCCGATATTGGGCGCGGAATCCATCAGCTTCTGATAGATGATGGAACGGTCTCCGCCTCTCTTCTCGACAATCATCTCCATCGCCAGACGATAGGCTTCATCAAACTCTCTGTCGAATTCTTCTCCCAGTCCCGACGTATATTTCTTTCCTTCATCTTTTTCCGACATTTCCGACCTCCGTCTTTACGCGCTTACAGACCGATATGGCCGAAGAGCATCCGTTCCCGTTCTCTTGCGTCAAACAGAATCGCTTTTCCCGTATACTTCTGGTCGATCGGCATCTGAAGATTGCATGTGCTGACGCCGGCTTCCACAAAATCCAGCTCGGAAATCGGCACTTTTTTGCCGTCCACGATCCGATAGAGCTTATCCTCGCCCCGCATGCCGATGTTCTTGATCACCACGCAGGCGAAGGAAAGCTCCAGCACCAGAACCTCCGCCACATCGAAATAGCGGGTATCCGGCATACAGAAATGATATTCGTCGAAGGATCCCACCTGAACCGGCTTTCCGTGAATCATAACCGGCTGCTGTTCTTCCGCTGCTGCATTATTTTTCTCTTCCATGTCAATCTGCCTCCTGTCTGTAAATATCTTCAAACATCTGTAAAATAACAGCTTCCGAGCTGCGGCCCGCCGCGTGACGGCTGCTGTCTATTCCTGAGAATCATCTGTTTCCGCGTCTTCCGCGTTTCCATTATCCTCGTCTTCTATTTTCTGGAAAAATTTCACTTTCCAATCCTGGCAGCCGTAGTAATAATCATTAAACCTCGAAGCGATCAGGCCTTCAAAGTCAGCCGATGTGACGGCTGCATACGTCTTATAACAGAGACACAGATACGGGACTTCATCCGCCAGGATTTTCTTCGCCTCTGTGACAGCCTCTTTCATCGCATCGGCGGAAATTCCTGAAAACATCCGGTCTAAAAGACCGTCCACCTCATTATTCACATATCCTGCCGGATTCCCGTAACCGCTGTGATAAAACATTCTCAGATCAAAGTTCTCTTCGACGCTCCATCCGGCGATAAACATATCATATGTGCCGGAATATACCGCCCGGGAGAGAGACTCTGCCGGGACTTCCGTAACCTTTACGGAGATGCCGACACCCGCCAGCTGCTGGACGATCATCTGAGCTGCCATGCGCCTCGACTCGTTTTCCGAGCTCGTGACCATCGTCAGTGTCAGATCGTTTCCGTCTGCATCCTCCACATATCCGTCCGCATCGCTGTCCGTATAGCCCGCCTGCTGCAGAAGCGCCGAAGCCGCCTCTCTGTCCGGAGAAAAGTCATTCGTCGTCTCCGTCCCCAGGTATCCCGGAAAATACAGATCATCGCTTTTCGTTCCGCTTCCGTAATATGCAGAGGAGATGATCTCATCCCGGTCCACCGTCATGCTGACAGCCTGCCGGACATATTTATCGGAACAGCCTCCGGTACAGTTGAATCCCAGCGTTTCAAACTCATTGCTCGTAAAAGGAGTCACTCTGAGGCTCTTATCTCCGGAAACCTCTTCTCTGTTGAAATCATCCATGACCATGATGCTCAGATCTCCGGAGGATACCAGGCCCGGATACAGATTTTCCACCGGCATAACCTTCAGTGTAATCGTATTGGAAGGGGCGCCGCTGAAAGAATACTCGTTGGCTGTCAGCTCGATTTTCCGGTTCAGTGATGCGGATTCGATCCTGTAGGGCCCGGTACCGATAAGCGGTTCTTCTGCATTCTCCAGGAATCCGCTGGTTCCGGAAAACTGCGATGAGCTGAAAATCGGAAAATCGAAATCCGCGATCGACGTGTCAGAAGGATCCCGGAGTTCCATCGTCAGCTCACTGTCGCTGTGTACGATCACGTTTGAGATGTTCGCCACCTTAGACGCATACGGCGACGTATCGCCCGCCGCTTTCAGAACACTGACAGTAAACGCCACGTCATCGGCGGTGAACGAAGAACCGTCGCTGTAGCGAACTCCGCTTCTCAGAGTAAAATCGATGCCGCCCTCTCCGTCATATCCCCAGGAGGAAGCCAGCTCTGCCACCGGCTCCATCGTATCTCCCAGACGGATCAGGGAACTGTACACCAGCTTTGCCATCTGATAGATGTCCGCGTCCGTCGACGTAGCCGGATTGATATTTCTGATTTTTGTTACGGGAATAGTCAGCTTGTCGGAAGTTTCGTAGGTTCCCGTCTCCCCGGCTGTATTGGTGAGCAGCTCGCCCTGCTGACATGCGGTGAGTGACACAGCCAGAACCAGAGCGATGATCACACAGGACAGCCTTTTCCTTTTCCCCATCTATTCACCTCTTCTGTGCCTGACCTCACGGCAGCCGCCTGTCGAGAGCCTCGATCTGGGCGTCCACATTTCGGAAAAGCTGCTCCTTTGTTCCGGAATTATCGATGACATAGTCCGCACGATCCAGCTTGTACTGGCGTGACGACTGTGAATTGATCCTTTTGATGATATCATCTCTGAGCAGGCAGTCTCTGTCCATGATTCTGCGGATTCTGGTCTCATCATCCACATCGACGACCCAGGCTTCGTTAGCCGGCTCAATATTGTAAGGAACTTCAAACAGAAGCGGATGATCGTAGAAGATGACCTTCTTCTGCAGATAATCATCCGGATTCGTCTGTCTCGTCACATTTTTTCCCGCCTCGCGAAACCGGTCTGTGCGCGCCGTAATCAGGACATCCACATATTTTTGTATGATTCTGTCCAGCTTTTTTTTCTCTTCCGGATCGGAAAAAACGATTCTGCCCACGTACTTGCGGTTCATGGTACCGTCCGGGAGGAGCGCCTCCGGACCGAAAGTCTCCACAATCTCTTTTAGTGCAGGTTCTCCCGGTTCTTCCAGTTCTCTCGTCGTCAGATCAAAATCGATAATCTCGAATCCTTTCTTTCTCAGATAATTTGAAACAGTCGTTTTTCCGGAGCCAGTGCCGCCGGTCAGTCCTATAATATACATGCCACCATCAATCCCTAATTCATTTCAGCATTTCTGCCAGAACTATTTACCATTTTATTTATACCTTCAAACACGACAAATTTCAATACTTATTTGACGCTGTACCAATCGTTTCCCGCGCTCACCTCAGCTACCAGAGGCACCTTCAGCTGTGCCGCTCCGCACATGGATTCCTTCAGAACCTCCATGGCCTGTTCTTTGACAGAAACGGGCACATCCAGAATCAGCTCGTCATGAACCTGAAGAATCACACGGGCTTCCGGAATTTCCCGGCCCAGACGCCGGTAAGCCTCCGTCATGGCCAGCTTCATGATATCCGCCGCCGTTCCCTGCACCGGAGTGTTCATAGCCAGACGTTCTCCCAGCTGTCTCGTCATATAGTTGGAAGCGTGAATCTCATTGATTTTTCTCCTGCGGCCGCTCATCGTGGTGACAAAACCGTTCTCACGGCATTCCTCCACCATCCGGTCCATATATTCTTTCACTTTCGGATGCTTCCGGAAATAATCGTCGATATACTGCTGAGCTTCTTTGCGCGATATTTTCAGATCAGAGGAAAGACCGAAGGCGCTGATGCCGTAAATTACGCCGAAATTGACGGCCTTTGCTCTGCTCCGCTGAAGCGGAGTCACGTCCTCCGGTGCCACGTCAAAGACGCGGGCTGCCGTGCTCTGATGAATATCCTTCCCGTTCTCAAAGGATTCGATCAGCGCCGGATCTTCCGAAAGATGCGCCATGATGCGCAGCTCGATCTGGGAATAATCGGCGCCCACCAGAATATGTTCCTCATCGGAAGCGGTAAATACCTTTCTCAGCATTCTGCCCAGCTCCTGCCGGACAGGAATATTCTGGAGATTCGGCTCCGTGCAGCTCAGCCGCCCCGTGGCTGTCACCGTCTGCTGAAAATGGGCGTGAATCTTTCCTTCGCTGTCGATCAGCGGCAGCATCCCTTCCACATAAGTTCCGTTCAGCTTCGTCAGCATGCGAAATTCCAGAACCTGCTCCGCGATGGGATAATCCTGCGCCAGTCTTTCGAGCACTTCCGCATTTGTGGAATAGCCCGACTTTGTCTTCTTTCCCGGCGGCAGCTTCAGCTTTTCAAACAGTACGGCTCCCAGCTGTTTCGGCGAATTGATGTTGAATTCCTCGCCGGCTGCATCGTAAATTTTCTCCGTCACTTCGGAAATCTTTTCTTTCAGAAAATCACCGATCGTTTCCAGCTCCTCCGCATCCACCCGAATTCCGTTTTTCTCCATATCCGCCAGGACTTCGATCAGAGGCAGTTCGATGTCCTGCAGTACGGAACTCAGCTGTTCTGCTGCCAGACGTTCCGCCTGCAGCGCGGCGATCTTCGAAGATGCCGCCAAAATCCGGAGACCTGCCTGAGCCTGCTTCTCGTAAATTTCCCCGAACATATCGATGACAGACATCTCTTCAGTCAGCTCTTTATCCGTCGGGAATTCCTCATGGAAATATTCCAGCATCAGCTGCGACAGCCCGTAGGAACTTTTCTGCGGTTCCAGAACATATTCCGCTACAGCCGTGTCGAATCCTGTCTCAAAGGCGAATCCGCGTTCTTCGCGTACTTCAGCCGCCCGCGCGCACAGAAGCGCATAATAATCCGGCTTGAGATCGTGGCCGCAGATTCTGCCCTGAAATCCGCGGAAAAACTCCGCCAGAAGAGGAGCTTTTTCCTCTGACCAGCGGATAAAATACATGCTGTCTTCGGAAGCGAGACAGACAGAAGAAATCTCAGGAGGAAGGATATGGGAATTGTCATGAAAGACTTTCAGCCATACAGTCTCTTTCCCGGACAGCGCTTCCGACATATGATGCAGCTCTTCCTCCGTCTCCGCACGGACGATATCGGTTTTTTCGGATACGGGACACAGAAACGGAAACGCCGATATGTCAGGCTGCTCTCTTTCTTCCTGCTTTCTCTCTTTCCGCGTTCCGGCATCCGTCTCTTTTTTTCCCTTCATCTTCTTCAGAAAAGAATTGAACTCCAGCCGCTTGTACAGTTCCACCAGCCGGTCCGTATCGGGTTCTTCAAAGCGCATGGATTCAAAGTCAAATTCGATGGGGACGGCGGTATTGATCGTGGCAAGCCGCTTGCTCATCACGGCCAGCTGTGCATTTTCTTCGATTTTTTCCTTCAGCTTGCTCTTTTTCATGGAATCCACGGAAGCGATGAGATTCTCTACCGAACCGTACTCCAGCAGCAGTTTTGTGGCCGTCTTCTCTCCCACACCGGGGATGCCCGGAATGTTGTCGGAAGCGTCGCCCATCAGCCCTTTCAGATCGATAAACTGTTCCGGCGTCAGTCCGTAGCGCTGCAGCATGGCTTCGCGGTCATAGACTTCAAATTCCGAAATTCCCCGCTTCGTAAAGATGACCTTTGTGATATCGGTGGCCAGCTGCAGCGCATCCTTATCTCCTGTGATGATCCGCGGCGCAAGTCCCGCTTTCTCTCCTGCCACTGCCACCGTTCCGATGATGTCATCCGCCTCAAAGCCGTCGATCTCCAGCATATGGATCCGCATCGCTTCGAGAATCTCCTTCAGTACGGGAAATTCCATCGCCAGCTCCGGCGGCATTTTCTTTCTGCCCGCTTTGTATTCGGAATATTCGAGATGACGGAATGTGGGAGCTTTCCGGTCGAAAGCCACGGCGATATATTCCGGAGAATAATCGGCCAGAATCTTATTCAGCATATTCAGAAAGCCGTAAATTCCCTGGGTATACATGCCTTCCGCTGTGATCATCGGTCGCTGTATCGCATAATACGCGCGGTTCAGCAGGCTGTTTCCGTCTATAATGACAAGTGCTTTTTCCATATGATCTTTGTATCCTTTCGGTTTCTTCCCGAGCGCTTCCGCTCTTCTGAATCCTGTGATGACTTCCGGGATTTTTTATTTACCATAATTATTTACGGAAATCAATTCTTTCGGAATTGCAAAACTTCAGACTTTTTGTTCTTTATCCCTGTCATATTTTGTCACGTCTCTTTTCCACAACACCTCAGGATTTTTTCTCTGCCATTCTCACTTCCCCCGTCACCGGATCCATGATCATGGCGCTGACGCTGACATCATCCGGAATCAGCGGATGGTTGCGGATGATGTCAGCCGTCTCTGTCACCGCCTCCTCAACGTCATGAAACCCGCGAAGCCACTCCCGTATTCCGCCTGTAGCTCCGTCGCTTCTGGCGAGATCCACATCGGTGATCCCGTGCTGCTTCATCTTTTCGATGATATCATCGGTATCCACATTCTGCATGCCGCAGTCATCATGACCGATTACCCAGATCTCTTCGACACCCAGTTCGTAGATGGCGATGATGAGGCTGTGAATGACACTTCCGTAAGGATGTGTGACGATGGCGCCTGCATTCTTGATCAGTTTGATATCGCCGTTTCGCACACCGAGAGCCGCAGGAAGCAGTTCTGTCAGCCGCGTATCCATACATGCCAGCACAGCCGTCTTTCTGGCCGGATATTTATCTGTCCGGTACTTTTCATATTCCTTCTTTTCAACAAATTCCCTGTTATATTTCAGCATCTCTGAAAGACTCATATTCTTCTCCTTCGTATTCTTCCCCATACACTGCTTTTCCTAACCGTTTTTTCATTTTATATAAATTATTTTCATATTAAGAAATCATTTCCGCGCCGGATATTTTATCCTGCTCCGGTATTCCCTGATCCTCTGTCATTTTCCGCACCTTCCTCCGGTTCCTAAGTCTTCCGCAGTTCTTCCTGTTCTTATTTCCGTTCCTGTTTCTGCACAAGCGGAGATACCGGAAAATCCCGGTAAAAGCAGGTAAAATTTCCCGTATGGCAGGCTGCTCCAACCTGACGCGCGATCACCAGAATCGTATCGCCATCGCAGTCATAGCTTACCCTCGACACATACTGGAAATGGCCGGAAGTCTCGCCTTTATTCCAGAGCGCCTGTCTGCTCCTGCTGTAAAACCACGTGGTGCCGGTGCAGAGCGTACGCCGCAGAGATTCCTCATTCATATAGGCGAGCATGAGAACCTGCTTCGTCTCCTCATCCTGAACGATAGCCGGAACAAGTCCCCTCCCGTCGTATCGGATTTCCGCCATTATCTCCTCCGCCTCCGGACTCAGATCATATATCGATGCCGGATGCTGCTCTCCGCTCTCTTTTTTTATCTCTTCCATAAGTCAGTTTTTCCTCACTTTCCGCGGCGCTTCTCTAAGAAATCCTCGCGTACATGATACCTGCTGCTCTTCTTCGCCCTCCGGGCTCGACTCGCAGGGTATGACAGTCGCGGTAGATTTCTAAGCTCACCGCCGCCTTCCGCGGCGCTTCTCTAAGAAATCCTCGCGTACATGATACCTGCTGCTCTTCTTCGCCCTCCGGGCTCGACTCGCAGGGTATCATAGTAAAAAAGCGGACGGGCACAATGCCTGTCCGCTGCCGACTTTCTCAGTTTACCACATTGCCGGCCTTTTTGAAACCTCATGTTGTCAGCCTTTTTTCTTTTCTCCTGCCGGCACGGCAAAAGGCAGGACAGGATCAGATCCTCATATTTATCCCGTTATCTTTCAGATAGCGCTTCAGTTCCCGGATATCGATCTCTCCGAAGTGGAAGACGCTGGCCGCCAGTCCCGCATCGGCTTTTCCCTCAGCGAAGACCTCCAGAAAATGCTCTTTCGTTCCCGCGCCGCCGGAAGCGATGACAGGAAGCTGTACCGCTTTCGATACGGTGCGGTTCAGTTCGATATCAAATCCGGTTTTCACGCCGTCCGCGTCGATGCTGTTTAAGACGAGCTCACCCGCTCCCAGCTTTTCGCCGCGGATCGCCCACTCCACCGCATCGATCCCGGTGGGAGTCCTGCCGCCGTCCACATAAACCTCCCAGGAGTTTCCCTTTCTTTTTGCGTCGATGGACAGGACGACACACTGATTTCCGAATTTCAGAGCGGCTTCCGTGATCAGTTCCGGATTACGAACTGCCGCGGAATTGACCGATACTTTGTCAGCTCCCGCCCGAAGCACTTTATTAAAGTCATCGATCGTGCGGATTCCGCCGCCTACGGTAAACGGAATATAGACATTGTAGGCCGTCTTCTCCACCACATCCAGGAAAATATCTCTCTGCTCATTCGAAGCTGTGATGTCGTAAAATACGAGCTCATCAGCGCCGGCCTCGCTGTAATGCTTTGCCAGCTCCACCGGATCGTCCACATCCTGCAGTCCCTGAAATTTGACACCCTTCACTACACGTCCGTGATCCACGTCGAGACACGGTACGATTCTCTTAGTCAGCAATCTCTTCACCTTCTTTCAGAAAATTGCGCAGCAGGCGCATTCCGGTATCCGAGCTTTTCTCCGGATGAAACTGCATGCCGATGACATTGTCTCTGCGCACCACGCCCGGAACTCTCACGCTGTAATCCGCATAATACACGACATCCTCCCAGTTCTTCGGAACCGCATAGTAGGAATGGACGAAATAGGCATATTCGCCGTCCGCCACCCCGTCTGCAATGCGATCCTCCCTGTTTTTCACGAGCTGATTCCATCCCATATGAGGGATCTTGTTCGACTCGTCCCAGGATGCGTCGTTTTCCTTTCCGAACCGGACCACCTCTCCTCCGATCAGACCGAGGCCGTCACACTCGCCGTCCTCATAACTTCTGTCAAACAGCATCTGCATGCCGAGACAGATTCCCAGGAGGAGACGCCCTTCCGATACCGCCTTTTTTATGTAGCGGTCGAGCTCACCTGCTTTCAGGTTCTGTACCGCCTTCCCGAAGGATCCGACTCCCGGCAGGATGAGCGACGAACAGCCGTCCAGTACTTTCACATCCGATGTCAGTACCGGATTTCCGCCCAGCCTTTCCACAGCTTTCATGACGCTCTTCACATTGCCCGCGTCATAGTCGATTACTCCAACCATAATTTCTTCCTCTCTTTATCCTGACTTTCTTTCGCTGACTGCCTGCCGCATCTGCGGTTTTTCTCCTGTTATCTCTGTATATCCTGTTTTTCGCCTGTCCTGATTCCGTGCGCCGTCTTTTCCCGACACCTTACGCCTTCGCCTTTTTTCCTTCGTTGCCGAAACGGACTCTGACGGCATTTGCGTGAGCCGTCAGCTCTTCGCTTTCCGCCAGGCGGATAATTTCGCGGTTTACCTTCTGCAGTTCCTCTCTGGAATAGGAGATCACGCTGGTTCTCGTCAGAAAATCGTAGACACCCAGCGGGGACGCGAAGCGTGCCGTTCCGCCGGTAGGCAGCGTGTGATTCGGCCCGGCCAGATAATCTCCCAGCGGTTCCGGCGAATACTGTCCAAGAAAAACGGCTCCCGCGCAGTTCACCATATCAAGGCGCTTTTCCGCGTCCGGAATCATCAGCTCCAGATGCTCCGGCGCGATCTCATCAGCGATGAGAAAAGCGCTGTCCAGATCCTCTGTCACAAAGATCACGGCATTATTTTCGACGGACTGTGACGCGATTTCTCTCCTCTCAAGAACGGAAATCTGACGCTGCAGCGCTGCAGCCGCTCTGTCCGCCGTCTCTTCAGAATCAGTGATGAGGATCGAAGAAGCCATCTCATCGTGCTCCGCCTGAGCCAGCATATCCGCCGCGATATATTCCGGATCCGCGGTGGAATCCGCGATAATGCACACCTCGCTGGGACCCGCGATCATGTCGATGTCCACCGTACCGAAGACATACTTCTTGGCTCTGGCCACATAAGCGCTTCCCGGCCCCGTGATTTTGCTCACCGGCCGGATGCTTTCCGTCCCGTAAGCCATGGCGGCGATGGCCTGAGCGCCTCCCGCCTTATAAATCTCATCCGCTCCGGCGATCTTCGCCGCGGCGAGAATATATTTATTGATCTTTCCGTCACCTTCCGGAGAGGAACACATGACGATCCGCTCGCATCCGGCAATTTTTGCGGGAATCACATTCATGAGCACCGAAGAGGAGAGAGGAGCTTTTCCTCCCGGGATATAGACGCCCACATTCCGGATCGGACGCACCAGCTGTCCGAGCAGAATCCCGTCGCCTTTCCGGTAGCTCCAGCTCTCTGACATCTGCTTTTCGTGGAAGGAACGTATATTCTCCGCCGCCATCCTGAGAGCCTCCGTCAGCTCCGGCTCTGTAGCACGGCAGGCTTCCTCAATCTCTTCTTCGCTGACTCGCAGAGAACCGATGCGTTCCTTTCCCGGTCCTCCGAATTTTTCACTGAAATAATACAGCGCCTCGTCTCCGTCGCGCTTCACTTTTTCGACGATCTCACGCACCGAGGCGTCCACTTCGCCGAAGTCGCTGTCCGTGCGGTTGCTCAGAGATGCTGCCGCTCCCGCCTCTTCTCCTTTTCTTATCCTGATTTTCTTCATCCTGTCCTGCTCCTTCCGGTTTCTTTCCGGCTTTAGCTCCTTCCGGCTCTTTTCCTGTTTATCTTCTGACATCTGAATGACTGACATCCGAATGACATCCGGGCCGGTCCGGTGCCGAATCTGAACGGATTCCGGCCGGTATCCCGTACCGCCCGGAATCCTGTCAGTGGCTGTCTATCGTTTCAGCGCTTCGATGATCTCATCGACCTGTCTCTGTTTTGTCTTGAGGCTGGCGCGGTTGACAATAAAGCGCGCGCTGATATCGGCAACCTTTTCCACCACCTCCAGACCGTTCTCCCGGAGCGTATTTCCCGTCTCCACGATATCCACGATGACGTCTGACAAACCGACGATAGGAGCCAGCTCCACGGAACCGTTGATCTTCGTCACTTCGATGGAACGTCCGAAGCTCTCAAAATATCTCTTGGCCACGCCGGGATACTTCGTAGCCACCCGAAGCTTTTTTATCCTGTCGTACTGAAAGCCTTTCAGCGCAGCCACCGCAAAGATACATTTTCCGTAGCCGAGATCCATCATTTCAAATACGTCGGAACGACTCTCCATCAGCGTGTCTTTGCCGATGACGCCCACGTCGCAGGCGCCCTTCTCCACGTAGATTCCCACATCGACAGCCTTGACGAAAATGATGCGGAATTTTCCCGTCTCGTCGTCGAAGATGAGCTTGCGGCTCTCCTTGGAATAATCGGGAAAATGAATGCCGGCTTCCTCGAATTTCTGAAACGTGATATCCGCCAGGCGCCCTTTTCCCAGCGCGATCATCAGCGGCTTCTCCGCTTCGCTTTCCCCGCTTTCCTTCTGCGATTCCACCAGCATATCCACGTTGAGCCCGAAGCCCACCGCCGGAATATCTCTTCCGAATTTCTTCATGAGTTTGTCATAGCGGCCGCCGCTTCCCACGATCACGCCGGTCTTTTTGAGATAGATCTTGAAGATCATGCCGGAATAGTACTCGAGCCGGTTGATCAGCCCCATATCCACCGAGATACACTCTTTTTCCGCGATGCCGGAGCAGATTTCCCTGATATTTTGCACGGCTTTTCTCATCGTATCGTTGAGCGCGAGTTTCTCCGCCTTCGGCAGGATGTCCTGAGGCTTGCCGTACAGGAGCGGCAGCGACAGCATCACCTCCCGGATCTGCTCCGGAACGTCATGTTCCGTTGCGAACTGTCGGAGACCCGGTATATTTTTGCTCTCCGTCAGTTCTCTTATCTCCGCCTGGACGCTTTTTTCTTCCAGAACGCCGTATCCGCTCATCGCTTCCAGCAAGCCGTTGAAATATCCAGCGTCGCCGATCTCCGCCTGCATATCGCTTCCCACGATGGTTTTCAGAGCCCTGACAGCCGTCTCGATGACGCTGACATCGGTATCCGCCGTATCGGATCCGAAATATTCGATACCCGCCTGTTTGAACTCCCGCTTTTCCCCGGCTCTGAAATCCGCGGAGCGGAAAACTGTCGTCACGTACATCAGCTTCAGATCGCTGTCGCTTTCTTTATAATGTGTCGCCGCCATCCGCGCGATGGGAATCGTGGCATCCGGACGCAGCACCATCAGCTTTCCGCTCTTATCCGTAAGCTTGTAGATCTCATCCGTATCCGAAAAGATCGTATCGTCGGCAAAGAGATCGTAATATTCAAAGGTCGGCGTCATAATCTGCCGGTACCCGTCTTCGCGGAACACGGCCGTCAGTTTATCCTCCACCGACCGGATTTTTTCGTATTCATCATTGTTGAGATCGGAAACACCTTCCGGAATGAAATTTTTGATCATGTTCTTTCTCCTGTCGTCTGTCGCTTCCGACATGCGCTTTTTCAGCGGATGTCTCTGAATGCCTCATTCTCTGCAGGGTTTTCTGCTTTTTTCATCGCCGCTCTTCACTTTATTACTTTATCACTTTATCATAGTAAACATTATATCAGCATGCACGTTAAAGTCAACGAAAATCTGTATGCAATATTCCGATTTTTCATGCGGTTTTTCCCCTGCTGTGCTATACTCGTCACATGGAGGTACAGACAGATGTTTTACGATTATCATACACACACTTTTTTTTCCGATGACTCCGATGCACCCATGACACTGATGCTGGACGCCGGGATAAAGAACGGCCTCGCTGAAATGGCGATCACCGACCACTATGATCCCGGTTATCCCGACCCGGAATTTCCCTTCAAACTCGACTTTGACGAATATCACCGCCAGCTCGAAGAAAAGCAGGAGGAATACCGCAGCCGCATCCGCCTGGTGAAGGGAATCGAGATCGGCATCCAGCACGACCAGCTGGACAACTGCCGGAAAGCTGCCAGAGCATACGACTATGATTATATCATAGGATCGTTTCACTGTGCGTGCGCAGAACCGCTTTACAACGGCCATTTTTTTGACGGAAAGACGGCACGTCAGGTCTATGAGGATTACTACACTTATGTGCTGAATAATCTGAAAAAATATGACGACTTCTGCAATCTCGGCCACATGAATATCATCGACCGGTACGCACCGGAAATCGCTCCATTCTCGGATTACAGCGACATCGTTGAGGCGATTCTCCGCCATCTGATCGAAAACGGCCACGGTATCGAGCTGAATACGTCTTCTTTCCGCTATAATATGAAGGACACCTGCCCTTCGGAGGAAATTCTGAAGCTGTACCGCTCTTTAGGCGGCGAGATTATCACCACGGGCTCCGACGCCCACTATCCGGAGCACGTGGCGTACCATTTCCGCTTCGCGTACGAATATCTGGAATCCCTGGGCTTCCGCTACATCGCTTCCTTCCGGCAGAGAAAGCCGGAGTTTATTCCGATTAAGAGCCTGTAGGAGATGATATTAAGGATAAAAAAATACTGCCGCCCGGTAAAGAGAGGCAGTATCCGTTATTTTTCCGGAAACTCAGCCGGCGTCATCGCCGGAACAGAGAAACAGGCAAAGTCACTGATATTTTGCGTAAGGATATAGCTTGCGCTGTTCCGCTACGGCCGATGCGGAGATCAGCCATTCCGTATCGGCTTTCATTGCGGCAACGATCATGGGAATTTCTCTTTTTTTTACCGCAGCTATAAAAGACTTCCGTTAGACTGCCGTTCAAATTCGGACAGCTCCATGGCAGCTGCTTCCGCCGCCGTTTTCTCCACTGAAAGCGGTTCGCTGAGAAGCCGGACCTCCGGATCTCCGCTCTCGTCTCCCCGCTCTCCCAGCCGCAGGACGAAAATCCGCATCAGATCATAATTCTTTTCTCCTTCCCGGTATTCTCCCCGCCAGAATTCCGACAGAACCGGAAAGTACCAGAAAAATCCATGTCTCCGCCGTCAGAGTCCGGATTGCTGTCTGCGAGCCTGTGAGAAAAACCATGAGCCAGGAAAACAGCAGCACGATGACAGTCCGGACCGCGGTTGCTACAGTCGAGTCCGTCTTCCGGATCCCGCATTTTGCGAGAACCGCGGTAATTCCCGAAAAGAAAGCGGAACCAAAAGCAAATAAAATCCACATGATATCATCTTATCCGTGCGCCTTGGCCTTATTTATGCGAAAAGAGATCGCGCAGCCGCTGCGCTATTCCGCCGTGATGATGCTGTTTCGGAGCGGCCATGCGGTTTTCCTCTTTGTGAAGCGATTTTTCCATAAAGACTACCTGGCTGTCGACAGGGAGACCGCCGTCGGCCTTTCTCCGGTATGTTCCGTCCGGAAGCATTTCGCTGGCTTTCACATTATCCTCAAGCTCCGTCCGGATAATCTCCCGCAGCATCTGACGGAGATCGGGATCGGTTACGGGACAGGCGATTTCCACCCTGCGGTTCAGGTTGCGCGTCATCATGTCCGCAGAGGATATGTACATCTCCGCGTCCTCTCCCCGGCCGAAGCAGTAGATCCGCGCGTGTTCCAGGAAGCGGCCCACAATGCTGGTGACATGAATATTTTCCGTCAGCTCCGAAATTCCCGGCAGCAGACAGCAGATGCCGCGCAGAATCAGATCCACATGCACGCCGGCGCAGGATGCCTCCTGCAGCTTGTCGATGATTCTGCGCTCCGTCATAGCGTTTGCCTTGATGCACACATAACCCTCCTGACCCTTCTGAATCTCCCGGTCGATTCTGTCCAGCAGATAGGAGCGGATTCCCGTCGGAGCCACCAGCAGCTTTTCATAATTTCCGTTCAGATTCCCCAGAAGCATATTCTGGAAAAAGACAGTTCCGTCCAGGCCGATCTTCGGATCCGCCGTCATCAGGCTGAGATCGGTATACATCGTATTTGTCTTCTCATTGTAATTTCCCGTGCCCAGCTGGGAGATATACTGCAGCTTTTCTCCCTGCCTGAGCGTGATCAGGCAGATCTTGCTATGACATTTATATCCTTCCACTCCATATATTACCTGGCATCCGGAATCCTCCAGTACCTTCGACCAGGAGATATTATTCTGCTCATCGAAACGGGCCCGCAGCTCCATCAGAGCGGTGACTTCCTTTCCGTTTTCCGCCGCCCGGCAGAGAGCGTGAGCGATTTTCGATGTGGAAGCCAGCCGGTAAATGGTAATCTTGATGGAAATGACGTCGGGATGCTCCGCTGCTTCGTTCAGCAGGCGCAGGAAAGGATCGACCCGGTCAAAGGGAAAAAAGAGCATTCTGTCGCGTGCCTGAATCTGTTCGATCATGCTCATATCTTCCCGCAGATCCTCCGGCCACCGCGGATGATACGGCTGATAGCTGAGAGATCCTCCGTCTTTTCCGGAAAGCTCGTCCTCCAGAGCGAATACATATTTCATATTGAGAGGAGCTTTCCCGATATAGATCTGATAATCGGTGACATGGATTCTCTTTTTCAGGAGCTTCATGAATGCACCGCTGATCTCGTTGCTCAGTTCCAGGCGGATGATCGAAAGCCGGTTCCTCTTTTTGAGCAGCTCGCTCATATGAGTGCGGAAATCTCCTTCGATATCGTCGAATTTATCTTCATCGAAGCTGATGTCCGCGTTTCTGGTGACGCTGAGCACGCAGAGATCTTCCGTCCGGAAACTCCCGAACAGTTCGGAAGCGTAATTTTTAATCAGTGTCTCCATCCGGATATAGCGTCCTTTTTCCCCCGGAAGCATGAGAAACGGAGGAAGTGATGCCGGAACGGGAATCAGACCCAGAGAAATGTTCTCTTTCTTGTCATGCAGAAGTGCAGCGATATACAGAGCTTTGTTAATCAGATGAGGAAACGGATGATGGCTGTCCACAATCTGCGGAGAGAGAATCGGAAGAATCTTCGCCCGGAAATACTGCTGAATATACCGTTTTTCCGCTGCGTCCACCGAATTCATATTCACATCGCAGATTCCCGCCTGCTCCAGCTTTTCGCTGACGATGCGGTAGAGCTGATCCCTGCGCACGATCATTCCCGGAATCATGCGGTAGATCTTCTCCAGCTGTTCCGCCGGCGTCATCCCCGTCTTATTGTCGATCTCGTCCGGAGAGACGAGAGACAGATCGAAGAGACTGCCCACCCGTACCATAAAAAACTCGTCCAGATTGCTCGTAAAAATCGAAATGAATTTCAGACGCTCCAGCAGGGGAACCGTTTCATCCGCAGCTTCCTCCAGCACTCTGCTGTTGAAGCGCAGCCAGCTGATTTCTCTGTTCTGTGTATAAAGGTATTTTTTTACATTTCCGTCTGGATCTTTTGGCATAGATATCCCTCCCGCACACTGTACCTGCTTACGATCATTCTGGATACTCCAAATCTTTCAGCGATATACTGCAGAATCATCATCCCCGGAACCAGCGTGTGGATCCGCTCCGGTGCCGTTTTCAGAATGAGATCGCAGGCAGCTTTATCCGCCTTGAAGAGTATCTCACAGAGCCGGTCGAGCTGTTTTCGTGAAATGTGGTTCTGGCCTGCGGGCAGAGAAAAGACTTTTGCCGCCAGTTTCAGCACAGCTCTCGCCGTTCCGCCGATGCATACCATCTGCACGTCGGAAGCCGCTTCACAGGCAAATTTCCTGTCCTTAAACTGCGCTTCGATCTGCGCCCCGATTCTCTTCATGGATCCTTTGCCGGGAACGATATTTCTGACACACTCCCGATAAAGCTTCAGCGAGCCTGTCGGAAAACTCTCCGCGCTCCGGATTCTGCCTTCGCAGAAAATAGAAATCTCCGTACTCGCTCCTCCGATATCCGTGAAAATTCCGTCGGTGGCGGCCACGTCACACATAGCTCCGCTGAACCCGTACATCGCTTCTTCATAACCGGAAATCACTTCCACCGCAAAACCGGTCTTCGCATAAATCTGATTCAGAGCATCTTCCGTATTGGTGATATTTCTCAACGATGCCGTCGCGAAGACATAGATATCCCTGATTTCCAGAACCTCGAGCCTTTCGCGGAATTCCATCAGGCCGCTGCAGGCGCTTTCAATTCCCTCTTCGCTCAGCGCGCCGTACTCCACATAACTGGCCAGCGCTGTCATAATCTTTTCCTTGAAAAGAATCCGGAACGTATTCCTCTCCGCGTCATAAACCGTCAGACGCATGGAATTCGATCCGATATCAATTACTCCACACTTCAACGCAACTCTCCTCATTCTCCCTGTCGTTTTCGGCCCATCAGGCAGAAAACATTTTCCTGGTTATATTATAATAAATTCAGCACTCTTTCATCTACCTTGAATTCATCAATATTATGTTAAATATACGACAGAATCATGTAAAATCCGTCCTTTGAAAAAAGAGGGCACCGCCTTTTTGCAGTACCCTCCTGTCTTTTTTCAACGTTTTACAGATCCTTCAGATCTTCTTTCGTCACACCGCCGAAGGAATGCTTTTCCTCCGGAAAGGCTCCCGCTTTGACGTCTGCGATATATTCCTGCACTCCGCCGACAATTTCCTCTCCGATCTGACGATATTGTCTGACAAATTTCGGAAGGAACTTGTCAAACAGGCCGAGCATATCGTGATATACGAGAACCTGACCGTCTGTTCCGTTTCCTGCTCCGATACCGATCGTAGGAATGGTGAGACGCTTCGTAATCAGCGAAGAGAGCTCTGCAGGCACGCATTCAAGTACGATCATGAACGCTCCTGCTTCCTGCACCGCCATGGCATCGGCCAGTACTTCTCCGGCAGCTTCGCCTTTTCCCTGGACTTTGAATCCGCCCAGCTTCGATGTGGTCTGAGGCGTCAGGCCGATATGCCCCACCACCGGTATCCCGGCATCCACGACAGCTTTGATGACGTTCTTCATATTCACGCCGCCCTCGATTTTGACCGCATCGCAGCGGCCCTCTTTCATGATACGCGTCGCGTGCTCCACCGCTTTCTCAGGGGAAGAACAGGAGCCGAACGGCATATCGGTCACTACGAATGTATCAGGCGCGCCTGTTACCACCGCCTTGGTGTGGTGTATCATCACGTCCGTGGTCGCCGCGATGGTGGAAGTATCGCCCAGCATGACCATCTGCAGAGAGTCACCCACCAGGATCATATCGATTCCCGCCTTCTGCACCAGAGACGCCGATGAATAATCATACGCTGTGATCATCGTAATCTTCTCTCCGTTTTCCTTCATAGTTCCCAGAGACAGTGTCGTTTTCTTTGCCATATCGTTTTCAACCTCCTATGGTATGACGCCGGCTATCCGGCTGTCATTCATAATATCAGAAAATTTCCCGGCCGGCGGGCCGGAATCTATATGCCAAACTCTGCGGATTCGATCAGGTGTCTCAGAAGTATGGCCGAGGTAACCGTTCCGACGCCTCCCGGCACCGGACTGATGGCTGAAACGACATCGCATACCTCGTCATATCTCATATCTCCACACATGCCTTTCTCCGTAAAGTTTATGCCTACATCTATGACAGTCATATAAGGGGATACGGATTCTTTTCCGAAATATTCCGGTTTTCCCACGCCGGAAACCAGAATATCCGCTCCGGAAGTGATTTCCGCCAGTTTTTCCGTACGGGAGTGACAGACGGTAACCGTGGCGTCCTCAGCCAGAAACAGCATCGCCAGAGGTCTTCCGAGAACGAGACTGCGGTTTATGATTACCACATTTTTCCCGCGGATTTCGTGACCGTAAAACTTCAGAATTTCGATCACCGCTTCCGGCGTACAGGGGGCGATCCCGGCAGCGTCTCCCATAAATACCTTTCTCAGATTCTCCGGATTCATACAGTCCACATCCTTGCGCGGATCGATGAGAAATCCTGCTTCGTCGCTGTTCACCTGCTGCGGAAGAGGACGAAGTACCAGAATTCCGTGAACGCTCCTGTCTCCGGAAAGTCCCTTCAGCGCATCGGTAAATGTATCGTGGGCTACATCCGCCGGAAACGTGACATTGACCGTCTCGATACCAACCTCGCTGCAGTTTCTGATCACTCTGTTCTCATATGCGATATCATCCTGTCTTTCTCCTGCCCGCATCACGGCCAGCAGCGGCTTTCTGCCGGCAGCCTTCAGCCTTTCTGCACGTACGGCGATATCGGATTTTATCGCATCAGCCACCGGTTTTCCCTTTAATATTTCTGCCATATCATACTGATCGTCCCTCCCCGCTATTCCGAACAGGCTTTTTCCACACGGGCATACGTCATTTCCGCCAGATGGATTCCCGAATCGGTGACAGCGTCGATTTTATCGGACAATTCCTTTCTTTTTTCTTTATCTTTCATAAGCCTGAGATTTACGAGAACATTCAGTCTCGCCCCCTTCAGCGCCGCGAGACAGATAGCCGCACCCGTTCCGGCATCGCTGACAGCCATACGGCTTCCGATCAGTGAAAAACTGTCCAGAATGCGCAGTGCCTTCAGGCAGGTTTCCGCGATTTCCAACGGTGCTTCTGCCGCTGTCACGAGAGCTGCCTGGATCGCAGACTCTCTTGCGGCGGTCTCCTCCGGCGTCGATTTCGGCATCCGGTAGGCCTCCGATAATGGAAGAAATGCCTTCGCATCTTCCTCAACCAGTTCTTCAAAGCGATGTATCAGCTCCTGGGAACGGAAAAGCAGCTCTGAAATCTCCGTATCATATTCCTCATACTGTTTTTTTCCCACTGTCAGCTCGCCGACCATGGAACCGAGAGCCATCCCTACCGCACCTGCCAGTGCGGAAGCTCCCCCGCCTCCGGGAACGGGCTCCCGTGAGGCGAGAGCATCGATAAAATCTCTGCATGTCTGATTCAGCATAATTCACTTCTCCGCCATTTATTTAAAACAGACCGGTGATTTTTCCCGTGCTGTCCACATCGATGTTTTCCGCAGCCGGCACCTTCGGAAGTCCCGGCATCGTCATGATGTCGCCTGCCAGCGCGACGACAAATCCGGCGCCCGCAGACACTTTAACACCGCGGATGCTGATGCGGAAACCTCTCGGACGTCCGAGTTTCTTCATGTCATCGGAAAGAGAATACTGTGTCTTCGCGATGCATACAGGCAGACCGCGGAAGCCGAGAGATTCGATGGTATCGATTTCCGATGCCGATTTTCCCACGAAATCCACGCCGTCCGCTCCGTAAATCTTCGTAGCGATGGCTTCGATCTTTTCCCGGATCGACAGGGAATCCTCATAGGCAAAGCGGAAATCGCTCTTTCCTTCATCGATAAGTTTGACCACTTCCTCAGCCAGAGCACGACCGCCTTCGCCGCCTTTGCCCCATACCTCCGTCAATGCCACATTTACGCCGATCTCACGGCATTTTTCCTCGATGCACTTCAGTTCCGCCTCCGTATCCGTCGGGAAACGATTGATGGCGACGACCACGGACATTCCGTAGACATTCTTCATGTTATCCACGTGCTTGAGCAGATTTTCGATACCTTTTTCGATAGCAGCGACATTTTCACTGTTCAGATCCGTCTTCGGTACGCCTCCGTGCAGTTTGAGAGCTCTCGCCGTAGCTACAACGACGACGGCATCCGGTCTCAGACCGCTCTGACGGCACTTGATGTCGAGGAATTTTTCCGCTCCGAGATCCGCGCCGAATCCTGCCTCCGTTACCACATAGTCGCCCAGCTTCAGAGCGATCTTCGTCGCCATGACGCTGTTGCAGCCATGAGCGATATTGGCGAAAGGACCGCCGTGAATGAAGGCAGGTGTATGCTCCAGCGTCTGTACGAGATTCGGCTTCAGAGCGTCTTTCATCAGAGCCGCCACTGCGCCCTGCGCTTTGATGTCGGCCGCTGTAACCGGTTTTCCGTCATAAGTATATGCTACGATGATTCTTGCAACGCGGGCTTTCAGATCGTCGATGTCCTTTGCCAGACACAGAATGGCCATGATTTCGGATGCCACGCTGATGTCAAAGCCGTCTTCTCTCGGCGTGCCGTTTGCCTTACCGCCCAGACCGTCGACGAGGAATCGCAGCTGACGGTCGTTCATGTCCAGACATCTCTTCCATACGACTCTGCGCACGTCAATGCCGAGACTGTTGCCCTGCTGAATATGATTGTCCAGCATCGCTGCGATGAGATTGTTTGCCGTCGTAACGGCATGTATGTCACCGGTAAAATGCAGATTGATATCTTCCATCGGAATGACCTGTGCGTATCCGCCGCCGGCAGCTCCGCCCTTGACACCGAATACCGGTCCGAGGGAAGGTTCTCTGAGTGCAATTACCGAATTTTTTCCGATTTTTCTGAGCGCATCTCCCAGACCGACGGAAACCGTCGTCTTGCCTTCTCCTGCAGGCGTCGGGTTGATGGCCGTAACGAGAATCAGCTTTCCGTTTTCCTTATCTTTCAGATCGTTCAGGATGTTATAATCCACCTTCGCCTTGTACTTCCCGTACAGTTCGAGGTAGTCTTCACCGACTCCTGCGATCTTCGCGATCTCGTTGATGTGCATAAGTTCTGCTTCCTGAGCAATTTCGATATCTGACTTGAATCCCATCTGCTTTCTCCTTTGCCTCCTGTCGATATTTCTTGATTTCTTTTACGATTTCCTGCCGCCTTTCCCGGCCGGTCAGGATAAACACCGGCATTCTGCGGGATCAGAGCGTTCCGCCTGCCGTGAAAAAACAAAAGTATCCCAAAATGCCGTCTGATCACTAATTCACTCCCTATCTGCTGATAGGTGGGTACTCTGTTCAGCATGTCAGCCTTCCCGTCCGAAGCGGAGGGCCTGACTTTCACTGCCGAAACCCGAATTCCCGTGAAAGTATTGTAGGTTAAATTACATGACCATAACGCACATCCTAGGATACTTTATTATATATTGCTCTATAATATAAAATTATATGAGTAATATACCATCTTAATTAAAATATTCTGAATCTTTCCGTGCACCCGAAATCCGCCGGAATGCTTCCGTCAGACGGCACGGCTTTTTCCCGATCTTCCGCGCTCCGGACTTCTCCGGCCAGCCGCCGGTCCGCTAATTTTCCAGATCGAGACTGCAGTTTGTCGTCACTTTCTGAACATCATCGTTGTCCTCCAGATCTGCAATCATCTTCTTAAGAGCCTTGATATCCGACTCATCCGTCGGCGTCGATTCCATGGACGGCAGATATTCGATATCCGCTTCCACAAACTCATATCCTGCTTCTCTCAGCGCATCGCTGACCGTATTGAAATCCTCTACGGAAGTATATATTTCAAAAGAATCATCGAGAACCTGCATATCTTCCATGCCGGCCTCCATGCCTACCTCCATGAGAGCATCTTCGTCGATGCTGTCTGTCTTTTCGATGATGATCAGACCTTTTCTCTCAAACATATAGGAGACACATCCCGGCTTCCCGAGATTTCCGTTGTGACGGTCAAATGTATGCTTGACGAAGGACGTCGTCCGGTTGTTGTTGTCCGTCAGCACATCGACGATGACAGCCACTCCGCCCGGCCCGTATCCTTCAAAGGAACCTTCTACGAGAACTTCGCCTTCCAGTTCGCCGGTTCCTTTCTTGATCGCTTTCTGAATCTTGTCATTCGGCATATTGATGCTTTTCGCTCTCTCAATGGCATGTTTGAGAGAAACGTTGTAATCCGGATCTCCGCCTGCCTTTGCAGCGATCGTAATAACTCTTGCATATTTCGTAAAATTTGCGGCCCGCTTCGCATCCTGCGCAGCTTTTCTGCCCGCAATGGTACCGTGTCTTCCCATATTGACAAACTCTCCTTAAACTTTCTGTATTTCATCCGACCGGTCCGGCTTGTGAATATCCCGTCAGGGATTCCAGAGCCCGGCGGATATTTTCCTCTCTGTTTCACCGCACTTTCTCCTGCCACACGCGGCAGGTACTGCAGCCTGAGCTTTGCGATGCTCATCGTTCACTCTGTTCCTTGAAGCAGTATAGCACATTTCCCATCGGAATTCAACGTGTGAATCCTATGTAAATTACGGCGTATTTCCGTTAATTCTTCATAGAGTGAATCGGAGCCGGAATTCTGCCTCCTCTGGCCACGAAATCCTCACAGCTGAAGCGGCTCACCGGCATGACAGGCGCTGTGCCCAGCAGTCCGCCGAGTTCGATGCTGTCTCCTTCCTTCTTTCCGATAACAGGAATGATCCTCACAGCCGTCGTCTTGTTGTTGATCACCCCGATAGCGGCTTCATCGGCGATGATTCCGGAAATCGTCGCAGCGCTGGTATCTCCCGGGATAGCGATCATGTCAAGACCGACAGAGCAGACACAGGTCATCGCCTCCAGCTTTTCCAGTGACAGTGCGCCGTTCCGCACTGCCGCGATCATACCTTCATCCTCACTGACGGGGATAAATGCTCCGCTGAGTCCGCCCACATGAGAAGAAGCCATGACGCCGCCTTTTTTCACCGCGTCGTTGAGCATGGCCAGCGCAGCTGTCGTTCCCGGAGCTCCGCACGCTTCCAGTCCGATTTCCTCCAGAACTCTGGCGATGCTGTCTCCCACCGCCGGCGTCGGAGCCAGAGACAGATCCACAATGCCGAACGGCATGCCGAGACGCTTCGACGCTTCGCTTGCCACCAGCATTCCCATGCGCGTTACCTTAAAGGCCGCTTTTTTAATGGTATCGGCCACCACATCAAAAGGCTGCCCTTTGCAGGCTTCCAGTGCGACCTTCACGACGCCGGGACCGCTGACTCCCACATTGATCACCGTATCCGGCTCGCCGACACCGTGAAAAGCTCCCGCCATGAACGGATTGTCTTCCACCGCGTTGGCGAAGACCACGAGTTTTGCGCAGCCGATGCAGTCTCTGTCCGCTGTCAGCTCCGCCGTCTCGACGATTTTTTCGCCCATCAGACGCACTGCGTCCATATTGATACCTGACCGCGTGGATCCCACGTTTACGGAAGAACAGACAAACTCCGTCTCGCTCAGCGCCTGCGGAATCGAACGGATGAGAATCTCATCTCCTTTGGAAAATCCCTTCTGCACGAGAGCGGAAAATCCTCCGATAAAATTCACACCGGTCTCTTTCGCTGCACGGTCCATCATTTTCGCGAAAGCTACATAATCGTCATCTGTGCTGGCACCTGCAACGAGCGCCATGGGTGTCACCGATATTCTCTTGTGGATGATCGGTATACCGTATTCCCGTTCGATGCTTTCGCCCACCGATACGAGGTTTTCCGCCTTCTGTGTGATTTTATCATACATCCGCTGTCTGGCGATCTCTCCGTTGGAATGAGCACAGTCGAGAAGAGAGATTCCCATCGTTATCGTCCGGCAGTCCAGCTTCTCCTTATCGAACATGCGGAGGGTACTCAGTATATTTTCTACGTTAATCACCGTAAACCTCCTAAATCTCACTCATGGCACGAAAGATGCCCTCATGCTGGATCCGGATAGACATACCCATTTCTTTTCCTTTTTCTTCCAGTTTTTTCTGAAGTTCCTCGAAGGAAACCGGTGTCTTCGTCGTGTCGACCACCATCATCATCGTAAAGACATCCTGCATGATCGTCTGATTAATATCGAGGATATTGACGTCATACTCCGCCAGTACAGAGGTCACCTGATAGATAATTCCTATCTTGTCCTGGCCGATTACCGTTATCACTGCTTTCATAATTCCTGTCTTTCTCCTTTGTCCGATATTCTTAAGATGCGGTTTTGCGGAATTCCGCCGCTGTCCGCCTGCCTGAGCTCCTCAGGCAGGCGATCCTTTTCCCACAGCATTGTAACATATAATCCGCTTATCTGCTCTGCGATCTGTCCTGATTTTGTTTTTTCTCCAGATTCGCATGAGCATTTGCCATCATCAGTTTGATGCGGTTCAGCTGATTGACGTCGCTGGCACCGGGATCGTAATCGATAGCGGCGATATTTGCCATCGGATTGTGTTTTCTCAGAGGCTTGATCATCCCCTTGCCCGTAACGTGATTCGGCAGGCAGGCGAACGGCTGAAGGCAGACGATATTTTCCACACCGCTGTCCAAAAGCTCCGTCATTTCACCGGCCAGCAGCCATCCCTCTCCGCACTGGGTTCCGAGAGAAGTGACCGTCTCCGCTTTTTCCGCGATTTTATCGATATGAAGAGGAGGTTCAAAACGCCTGCTCTTCTCCAGTTCTCTGGATATGACATCCCGGTAGCGGTAAATAATTTTCATGGCCACGCGGGATATCATATGCATGGAATAGCTTCCCGCCATCACCTCATAGTTAAAATCATTATTCTTCAGACAGTACATGAAAAAGTCCAGAAGATCCGGAACGACGGCTTCTCCGCCCTCTTTTTCGATGATGCCGACGATATCGTTGTTGGCATTCGGATGGTACTTTACGAGGATTTCCCCCACGACGCCCACCTTCGGCTTTTCGATATCGAGAAGAGGTATCTCGTCGAATTCCTTTACGATCTGTCTCACATTCTTTTTGAACTGTGAAAAACTCCGGCTGACCACGTTCTGACGTGCGATCTCGTTCCACTTCCGGTACAGCTTTTCCACGCTCCCCGGCTCCGCCTCATACGGCCGTGTGGCATTCGTCACCCGCATAAACAGATCGCCGTAAAGAACTGCATACAGCACGCCGAAGATCAGTTTCGGCGTAAATTTCATACCCGGATTTTTCTCCAGCCCCACGTAATTGAGAGATACTACTGGAATCTGTTCCATTCCCATCTCCCGGAAGGCCTTTCTCAGCAGAGCGATATAGTTGCTGGCCCGGCATCCGCCGCCGGTCTGCGTCATGATGACCGCGGTGCGGTCGAGGTCGAACTCGCCGGACTGCAGAGTGCTGATGATCTGCCCCAGGGAAACGATAGTCGGATAGCAGGCATCGTTATTGATATAGCGCAGACCGGTTTCCACCGCATTTTTATCCACCGCCGGCAGCACGACAGCCCGGAACCCTGCCTCCTGAAAAGCAGTTTCCACCAGATCGAACTGCATCGGAGCCATCTGAGGAATGATAATGGTATAATCCTTTTTCATCTGTTCGGTGAAGAGGACGCGTTCAAACGGCTTCGTCTCATCGCGGTGATGCAGGCCGTTTTTCTCCCGTTCCTCGATGGCAGCCTTCAGTGAACGGATACGGATCCTTGCCGCTCCGAGATTTGACCCCTCGTCGATCTTCAGCACGGTGTAGAGTTTATTGTGCTCGGAAAGAATCTCCTCCACCTGATCCGTCGTCACCGCATCCAGACCGCAGCCGAAGGAATTGAGCTGTATCAGATCGATGTCATCCCGCGTTCCGGCAAAATCAGCCGCCCGGTACAGTCTGGAATGATACATCCACTGATCCAGAACCCGTATCGGCCGTTTCAGGTGCCCGCGTTCTGCCACAGAAGATTCTGTCAGTACGGCAAATCCGAAGGACGTGATGACCTGATCGATGCCGTGATTGATCTCCGGATCCAGATGATACGGTCTGCCCGCCAGGATGATGGCATTTTTTCCGTTCTTCTCTATGTAATCGATAATCTCATCCGCGCGTTTTCTGATATCAGCTTTGAAAGCCGCATCCTCTTCTCTGCCTGCACGTACAGCTTCCCGCACTTCGGATGCCCTGATTCCCAGAGACGCCATCTCTTCCGCCAGCCTCTCCGTCAGCCTCTTATCGTCGTAATACGGCAGAAACGGATGCAGCAGTTTTACTCCGGCTGCTTCCAGTTCATCATCCATATTTCCGGCGATCACTTCCGGATACATAGCCACGATAGGACAGTTATAGTGATTGTTGGACTCCTCATCTTCGATCATCTCATAGTTGATGCTCGGATAAAAGATTCTCTTCACTCCCGTCTCGATCAGCGCCTTGATATGTCCGTGGACGAGTTTCGCCGGATAACAGGCTGTATCGGAGGATATGGTATCCATGCCTTTCTCGTAAATCTCCTTCGAGGAAGCCGGTGACAGGACGACGCGGAATCCCAGCTTCGTAAAGAAAGTAAACCAGAACGGATAATTTTCGTACATATTCAGCACTCTCGGAATGCCGATTTCTCCGCGTACCGCTTCCGCCCTGCTGAGAGGGACATAGCTGAACAGCCTTTCATATTTATAGCGGAAGAGATTCATCTCATCGCTTTCATTTCTGCTCTTACCCGCTCCGCGTTCGCAGCGGTTTCCCGTCACAAACCGGCTGCCGTCGCTGAATTTGCTGATGGTCAGCTGACAGTTATTTTCGCACAGACCACATCTCGTATGCAGATTCGTCATCGTGAAATGGTCGAGTCCTTCCCTGCTCACGAGACCGGATCTGCTCTTTCCGTCATATCTTTCGATTCCGATGAGCGCAGCTCCGTAAGCTCCCATGTTTCCGGCGATGTCGGGACGTATCACCTCTCTGCCCAGAATCATTTCGATACTCCGGAGAACGGCATCATTGAGAAACGTTCCTCCCTGCACGACGATATTTTCCCCGGCCTCCGACACATCGCGCAGCTTTATGACCTTATACAGCGCATTTTTGATGACGGAATAAGACAGTCCCGCGGAAATATCACCGATCGTCGCCCCTTCCTTCTGCGCCTGCTTAACTTTCGAATTCATAAATACGGTACACCGCGTCCCCAGATCGACGGGCTCTGCCGCGTGAACCGCTTCCTCCGCAAAATCGGAAACGCTCATATCCACCGACTTCGCATACGTTTCGATAAAAGAGCCGCATCCGGAAGAGCAGGCTTCATTCAGCATGATATTGTAGATAGCCCCGTCTTTGATGCGGATACACTTCATGTCCTGTCCGCCGATATCGAGAATAAAATCAACATCAGGCAGGAAAGAACGTGCCGCTTTATAGTGGGCGATCGTCTCGATCTCTCCGTAATCGGCGCCGAAAGCCGCCTTGATGAGCTGTTCGCCGTATCCCGTCGTCACCGTATAGGCGATATACGCATCATCCGGCATCAGAGAATAGATCTCCTCCAGAAGAACTCTGCTGGTGTCCACCGGACTTCCTTCATTACCGCGGTAAAATGTATAGAGAAGACTCCCTTCCCGGTCCGTCAGCGCAGCCTTCGTCGTGGTGGATCCCGCGTCGATTCCCAGAAAAAGAGGTCCTTTCGCTTCCTTTATCTCTTTTCTCTTCACCTTATGCTGACTGTGACGTCTCTGAAACACCTCATAGGCTTCATCATTTTCAAACAGTGCCGGCAGATATTTGGAATCTCCGTTCTCCTGTCCGCCGGGCCTGTGGATTCTCTCGATCAGCGTATCGATGGAAACCTCAGGATATTTTTCGGACATCAGCGCTGCGCCGATAGCAACATAATATCTGGAATCTTCAGGAAATATGACCTGATCCTCCGAAAGGCCGAGAGTTTCGATAAAGCGCTTTCTAAGTTCGGAGAGAAAAGAAAGAGGCCCCCCCAGAAAAGCCACATTGCCCCGGATTACACGTCCGCACGCCAGGCCGCTGATGGTCTGATTGACGACGGCCTGAAAGATAGAGACCGCCAGATCCTCGTGAGCGGCTCCTTCGTTGATCAGAGGCTGGATATCCGTTTTGGCGAAGACGCCGCAGCGGGCGGCGATAGGATAGATCGTCTGATAAGATTTCGCCAGCTCATTCAGCCCGGCGGGATCTGTGTTCAGAAGAACGGCCATCTGATCTATAAAAGCTCCCGTTCCGCCTGCACACGTACCGTTCATCCTCTGTTCCACAGTGCCTTCATAGAAGGTGATTTTTGCGTCTTCCCCGCCCAGTTCGATGACTACGTCTGTTTTGGGAATCATTCTGTTTACCGCCGCCGAACAGGTTACCACTTCCTGCTCAAAGGGGATCTGCAGCTTTTCAGCCAGAGATAACCCGCCGGAACCGGTAATGGCTACATGAAAATCGCCGGAATATTCCCTGCGGAATTCCTCAAGAAGCTCCGCCACTTTTTCAAAGACATTCGACATATGCCGCTCATAGCGCTTATACAGTATTTCATCCCGGTCGCCGAGCAGAATCAGTTTTACCGTCGTCGATCCTACATCAATTCCCAATCTCATAAATTCATATTCCTCCTGAATAGAATGACCGGAGACGTTCTCATTCGTCCTCCTCATCCTCTCCTGCAAGGCCCGCTTCGTACGGAACAGTTTTCAGTCCCGCCAGCGTCACCTCTGCGATCCGTTCCACAGGCCAGCCCAGCAGCTCGGCCGCTTTTTCCGTGACATCGCGGTTTATATAAGGCGCAAAAGACAGATCATGAAATTTCTCCATGATATCCGACAGCTCTGTATCCGCGATGTTTTTTCCGGGCTGTGCCAGGACGACAGCCGTAATGAGCTCTGTCATGCCGTCCACGGCGTAGAGAGCCTTTTCCATCGGAGTCTCCGGCTTCACATCTGTATATACCATATAACCGTGACTTACAATCGCCCGGATGAAATCTTCATCGTATCCGGCCTCTCTCATGATTTCCTCTGATTTTCTGCAGTGTTCCTCCGGATACTCCTGATAATCAAAATCATGCAGAAGACCTGTGAGACCCCATTTCCGCACTGTGATGGGATCGCAGCCCTCCTGCTTTGCACAGTATCTCATGACTCCTTCCACTGCCAGAGCATGGCGCAGCATTTTCTCATCATCTACCCAGTCCTGAAGCAGATCGCTGGCCTGCATTCTTCCCGCTGGCATCATAATCGTTCACCTCTCGTCTCATCATTTTATCTGTTCATGAATATATCCGTTTGAATTTTCTTACGCATTGTCTTATAGAATACCTTGAAACGGAAATCTTTACAACAAAAGAAACGCTATTTCCTCTTTTTTCGCTGTAATTCGATAAAAAAGAACGGACGCTCCTGCGGAGGTCCGCTCTCTCAATTCCATTTTCAGGAAGAAACGTGTCTTTTCATACGTCCGTCAGTTATCCCGGTCATCGAGATCGATGTCGTCCAGAATCGTTTCCACATCGTCATCATCGGAAAGTGCGGTGTCTACGACTTTTATATCGTCCTCTCCGCTTCCTACCATTTCCTTTTCTCTTTCGAGAGATGCGATGTCTGCATAGACTGTATCGATCTCCGAACAGATCGCCTTTACCTTGTCATCGATCTCATGTCCGCTCTTAAACTGCTGATAGATATACTTTCCGAGTTCAAATTTCAGAGCTTTCGCGTCGCGCTCCTTTTTTTTGATCTCCATCGTGATCTTGCCAGTCTCGACAAATTCTCCCGATTTCTGTGCCACCGACTTGCCGATGTCGCTCAGTCTGTCTAAAAATGCCATCGTCCGTCCTCCTTTGTCCGCTTCCGGTACCCTGTATCTTCTGTAAATTAATGTATTCTAAGGATAAATATATATGGAGTTTTCCGTTATATATCTCATTTTACTCCCGATCCTGTCGCCTTCGACGGATCTCTGAGATCAGGATTCAATGTGAGCAAGTCTGTAAGCCGAGTTCTGTATCAGACAATCATCTTTCTAGACGCGCCGTCACCGGCGCGTTCGAGCGACCTACCTTCCGGGCCGCGACGGGCCGCCGCTTTAAAAGCCCTTTCTTGGTCTTGCTCCAGGTGGGGTTTACACAGACATGCGCCGTTACCGGCGCACCGGTGAGCTCTTACCTCGCCTTTTCACCCTTACCGTAAAAACGGCGGTAATTTTCTGTTGCACTTTCCTTGAAGTCGCCTTCACCGGACGTTATCCGGCACCTTCGCCCTGCGGAGCTCGGACTTTCCTCATCGCGGATGCGATGCGACTGTCTGACTTACTCACATGAAATCCGAATCCTCATGTAGATATGATACCACAATACTTTTAATATATCACTATTTTCCCGTATCCGGTACGGAAAAACTCCTTCCTATTTTTTTCATCCACTCACGCCGCACCTGTCCGGCGTATACATCATGCTTTCACAGGACACGCTTCATATCCGCGGAACGGATTCAGATCGGAAGCTGAAATCAAAATTTCAAGATCCTTCAGACCTTTTTGCTGAAGCTGTCCGGCAAAATTTCCGGAAAAAATATTCTCCGTCCCGAAATGGCCGGCATCTACGACGCAAATTCCCTTTTCACAGGCATCTCTGGCATCGTGATATTTTACATCTCCGGTAATATAGACATCCGAGCCGTTTTTCCGGGCGGTGTCAATGAATTCCGCACCCGCACCCGTACAGAGAGATACTCTGAAAACCGATTCCGGAGCAGATCCGGCTATGCGGTAAATATTCCGGTCACAGACCGCGATCAGACGCTTCATAAACACATCGAAGGGAAGTCCGTTCCGGTAAATCCCCTCTCTTCCCATGCCGCATCCTTCTTCTCCTGCAGGAAACAGCGGACGTATCTCCTCGAGACCGAGTTTTTCCGCCAGATGCTGATTTGTCCCGTGCAGAGCCGAATCAAAGGAAGTATGCGCGGAATATACGGAAATTCCCGCCTGAATCAGACGAACAATATAGTTTCCGATAACGTTTTTATCGTCAACCGATGAGATTTTCCCGAAAATCAGAGGATGATGCGTTATGATCATATCGGCATGAATCCCGATCGCTTCAGAGATGACATCATCCGAAATCTCCAGGCTGACCAGTATCCGTCTGATCTGTCCGTCTCTGCAGCAGCGGATCTGAAATCCGCTGTTGTCCCACTCTTCGGCCAGATACGGGGGTGCGATGCTCTCGATGGCTGCCGTTACCGCTTCTATATCTGCCATATCTTTTCACCTCTCATTCCGGAAATTTTCACTAACAGTAAATTCTCTGCCGGACAGAGCGTATTCTTCAATCCGGCGAAGCTGGGCGAGCCGGTTTTCACTTCTGCGCATCCTCGCTGCCGCGTCATCATTTTCGGCATTGCTGTTTCTGCGTATCCGTTCTATGATCTCGCTTTCCTGCCGGATCTTCCTTCTCACAAAATCCAGCGAATGCATCCTGCTTTCTGCATAATACAGAAGAGGAATCTCCCGCTCCAGATCCTCGCTGACCTCCAGCTTCTTCTTCAGCTTTTCCGCCGTGTCCTTTCTGCGGCGCACCTGTTCCGTCTGAGCAAACTCTGTCTGTTCTACCGTTATGATCTCACACAGTCTTCTGCCTTCACGGGCCAGAGATTCATCGGTAATCTCAAGATACGGCGTCTTCTCTATCCATGTACGCAGCCTTCTGGCATAATTACGGGGCTGCAGGATAAATTTAGGAAAACTTTTCGTTTTCTCCTCATTTTCTGCCAGAATATCACGGATCAGAATTCCTCCCATCCCGGCGATGATCACTGCGTCCGCCTCTCCGTCCTGAAGCACGGAAATGCCGGTTCCCTGGCGAATATCCAAAGAGACGTCCGGAAGATGACGCCGGATATTTCCGCGCGCTTTCTCGAGCGGTCCCGAATTGATATCCGACAGAATCACTTTTCTGCACGCTTCATGCTGTATCAGCCAAATCGGAATATATCCGTGATCCGTTCCGATATCCGCCACGGTTCCCTCGCCGCGCACGCTCTCCGCTATGAGCAGCAGCCGTTCCGACAATTTCAGATTCATCACTCCAGATAATCCTTCAGTTTTTTGCTGCGGCTCGGATGACGCAGCTTCCTCAGCGCTTTCGCCTCAATCTGACGGATACGTTCCCGCGTTACGTCAAACCTGCGTCCCACTTCTTCAAGAGTACGTGCTCTTCCGTCCTCCAGGCCGAACCGGAGCTTCAGCACTTTCTGCTCCCTCTCTGTCAGCGTGTCCAGAACTTCCACCAGCTGCTCTTTAAGCATGGAAAAAGCCGCCGCATCTGCCGGTGCCGGAACATCATCATCCGGGATAAAATCTCCCAGATGGCTGTCCTCTTCCTCTCCGATCGGCGTCTCCAGTGAAACCGGTTCCTGTGCGATCTTCAGAATTTCTCTCACTTTATCCACGGAAATCTCCATCTCTGCGGCGATCTCCTCCGGCGTAGGTTCTCTGCCCAGCTCCTGAAGGAGCTGACGTGAAATCCGGATCAGTTTATTAATAGTCTCCACCATATGAACTGGAATCCGGATCGTCCTGGCCTGATCCGCAATGGATCTGGTAATCGCCTGCCGGATCCACCATGTGGCATAGGTACTGAATTTATATCCTTTCCGCCAGTCGAACTTGTCCACCGCCTTGATCAGTCCGAGATTTCCCTCCTGAATCAGATCTAAAAAGAGCATTCCTCTTCCTACATAGCGCTTCGCGATGCTGACGACAAGCCTCAGATTAGCTTCACAGAGCTGTTTTTTCGCGTCATCATCGCCGAGCTCCATGCGCTTTGCCAGTTCGATTTCCTCCTCCGCCGTCAGAAGAGGAACTTTTCCTATCTCCTTCAGATACATTCTCACGGGATCATCCACCGCGATTCCCTTTGAGAGTGAAGCTTCCAGATCCTCTTCGCTGTCATCGACGACGTCAGTATCAGCGTCCTTTTCCTCCTCGAGCTTCTTCAGTTCATAATCCTCAGGGTCCGCTTCGGAGATAATCTCGATTCCGTTTGAAATCAGTGTATCATAGATCTCATCCATCTGATCCTTGTCGAACTCGATGTGATCCACCTGATCGGAAATATCCTTATATGTGAGATTTCCCTTTGCTTTCCCCTTCTCAAGGAGAGCCGCGAGGCATTCCACTTTTTGCTGTTCTAAGTTATTTGCTTCATGTTCCATCGGTAGCCACACTCCATCATCCTAATTTTATATTTTGCATCGTTCTCTGCAGTTCGATGAGCTCTTTTGTCAGAGCATCGGCTCTGTTACGGTCACTCTCCTCCTCGGTCAGAAGCGTAAGCGCTTCCAGTATCTCATTCTGGCGCTTCTGAAGCTTCTCATAGCGTATCTTTTCGACACATTCGCGAAAGACCTGATCGCTGTTTTCAGGAAATACGACTCTTTCCAGAGCCTTCCGGAAAAGAACGTCATCTTCCGGCAGGAGATTGTCCGAAACTTTATTTATATCTACCTCGGAATCCTCCAGGTAAACATCCTTTATCATATTATAAATTCTGGCGTAAGCCGGATCCTCAAAGACGAATTCATAGTCTTTCATCGGTTCCAGATAATCCGGATTGACAGCGGCCAGTTTGATGAAATGCATCTGAATCATCTCATCTCCTTCCACGCGCCGTATATCCGGCACACGCCCGCCTGTGCCGGCCGGATAAAGAGTCTGCGCCGGTTGCTGTCTGCCGCCGGCTGCTGTGCGGCCGGTTCTTGCGGATTCCGCCGTTTCGTTTACTTCTCTGCGGATCGCACTCTCCGATATGTGCGTCTCCGCTGCGATTTTCTTTATGTATACATCAGCTTCTACAGGACTCAGATCAGCGAGAATTCCCCGTATCTCCCGCAGAAATCCGATCCCTCCGGACGGCGTCCCTATATCGTATTTTCCGCGCGCGACGGAAATCCGGTAATCCGCATAAGGCAGTGCCTGATCTACCAGCTTCAGAAAAGCTTCCTTCCCGTTTTTCGTAATAAATTCGTCAGGATCCTTTCCATCCGAAATGTGAAGTACTCTGGCGCTGATCCCGGCGTTTCGTAGCAGCTCGATCCCCCGCAGCGCCGCTTTCTGACCCGCTGCATCCGCATCGTAGGATAACACCACATTCTGCGTATATCGCTTCAGCAAAGCGCACTGCTGCTCTGTCAGAGCGGTTCCCAGAGAAGCCGCCACATTCCTCACGCCGTTGCGGTACAGAGAGACGAGATCCATATATCCTTCCACAAGAATCGCGCAGTTGCTGCTGTTGATCTCATTTCTCGTCAGATTCAGTCCGTACAGATTATTTTTCTTTGAGAAAACGCTTGACTCCGGCGAATTGAGATACTTCGGTCCGCTGTCACCCAGCGTCCGTCCGCCGAATCCGATTACCTTTCCTCTCGTATTGAATATGGGAAACATCACACGGTTTCTGAATTTATCGTACCGCTTTCCGTTTGAAGCGGAAAGCAGACCTGCCTGCATCATCATCTCTTCGGAATACTTTTTTTCCAGAAGATGATTCTGCAGCGCGTGCCAGCTGTCTTCCGCAAACCCGATGCCGAATCTGGCGATCGTCTTCGGATTCAGCCCGCGTTTTTTCATATATTCATAGCCGGGATTCGGTTTCTCCGTCAGATTTCTGTAAAAAAAGACTGCCGCCTCGCGGTTCATCTCGTATATCTCATTTTTTTTCCCCTCATTTCGGTATCCGAATCGATCCATGTCGATACCATACTCTTCGGCCAGTTTGGAAACGGCCGCATGAAAATCGATATTCTCAATTTTCATGAGAAAGGAAATTACATCGCCGGATGCCCCGCATCCGAAACAGTAAAAAAACTGTCTGCTTTCGGAGACATTAAAAGAAGGCGTCTTTTCGCTGTGAAACGGACAAAGTCCCTTATAACTGCTGCCGCTCCGCTTCAGTTCGACGTAGCGTCCGACAATATCCACGATATTACATCTGCTCTTTATTTCATCTGCTATCGTACTGCCGCTCACTCTAAAACCTCCCACGTTCTTATTATTCGACACAGACGACGCAACTCCTCTATTTTTTACTGAAAAACCCCGTGAGACGTGTCCGGAGGACGATGACGAACGGCTGGTTTTTCGTATGCGCAGATTTCTTAGTGAGGCGCCGAGACCTGCGGCGGTGAGCTTTAGAAATCCACCGCGACTGAAAAATCCCGTGAGGCCGGAGAATCCCTACATTCTCCGGTTATTTTATCCGTTTTTTCCTGTTTTATACTTTCCGTTTTTTCTCTGCCCTGCACCGGGCATTCACTTCGTTTATGTATTCAGATCGTAATTCAGTCTCCATCCTGTAGGAACGAAAATGGACTTATACATGCTGATAGCATATCTGTCTGTCATTCCTGCGATATAATCCTTTACGACCTCCTCCGGCCCGTACAGATACAACATTTCGATGTGTTCGTCCGGCATTTTCTCCGGATGCTCCATGAAATAGTCGTAGAGTGAGAAGATGAGATTTCTGATTTTTGAAAGCTCCGCATCCTGCTTCACGACTCTGCTTTTGTAAACATGTTCAAACATATAATCCCGCAGCTTGTTCATATAATAACTGCAGTCCTCACTCTGGCAGATCATGCCGTTTTCCTCACTGGAGTGTATCATATCCAGCACCAGCGTATTGATGCGTGCACTGTGATCTGATCCCAGATACGCAATACAGTCACGCGGAAGGTCGCTCTCCCGGATGACGCCTGCGCGCACAGCATCGTCGATATCGTGGTTGATATAGGCGATCCGGTCGCTGGTACTGACAATCTGTCCTTCCGGTGTAAACGGTCTACCCGCTCCCGAATGATTCAGAATACCGTCCCGCACTTCTGCTGTAAGATTGAGTCCCCGTCTGCCAGGCATATTCTCAAGAATATCCACGACCCTCAGGCTCTGGACATTGTGATGAAAACCGTTCGGATGGCGCATGGAAAGGTACTCCTCGCCGTTATGTCCGAACGGAGTATGTCCGAGATCATGTCCGAGAGCAATAGCTTCCGTCAGATCCTCATTGAGAGCCAGTCCCCTGGCGATACTTCTGGAAATCTGTGCTACATCCATCGTATGAGTCAGACGTGTCCGGAAATGATCTCCTTCCGGCGAGAGAAAAACCTGTGTTTTGTGCATCAGCCTTCGTATCGCTTTGGAATGAATGATTCTGTCCCGGTCACGCTGAAAAGCGGTTCTCAGAGCGCAGGGCTCCTCCTGTTCAATCCTCCCTTTCGATTCCGCAGCTTTTGTAGCCATCGGAGAAAGATTTTTCATCTCCAGCTCTTCATACATTTCCCTTGTAACCATCGATTCCCTCCTTTGCCGCCGGACGTTCCTCGCGGAACCTTCTCCCTCGCAGGATTTTATAGTAAAAAAGCGGAAACACCTCTCCTCTCTTTCCGCCGAATACGCCGGTCAGAGGCGGAAATTTCCACTCTTCCATCATTCTTCCGAATATTCGAATTCGTAGTCCCGGATTCTTACCGTATCTCCCTCGGACAGTCCCAGCTCTTTCAGCTCCGCAATCGCGCCTTTTTTTTCGATATATTTATACAGATATCTCAGGGATTCCATATCATTGAAATTGGTCGAATTAAAAATTTTACTCAGCTGCTTTCCCTCGATGACAAAAACTCCGTCTTCCTCATCTACATATGTGTAGATCTCCCGATAATCCGGGTCTTCACCGTGAAAATCGATCTCGACCAGATCGGATTCCTCCTCATTTTCTCCTTCTTCTTCCAGGCGTGTAAGTTCCTGTAAGACTGCTGCCAGAACCTCCCGGATGCCCTGGCCGGTGACAGCGGAAATCAAAAAGAAACGATATCCTCTCTCCTCCACATATTTTTGAAATTCTTCCGCCCTGCGGCTGTCAAACAGGAGATCTGCCTTGTTTCCGACGACGATCTGCGGTTTTTTGGCCAGTTTCGGAGAATATTGTTCCAGCTCGCTGTTGATCTTTTCGAAATCTTCAACAGGATCCCGCCCTTCGGATCCCGCCACGTCGACGACATGGATCAGAACTTTTGTCCGTTCCACATGTTTCAGAAAATCCAGTCCCAGTCCTGTACCTTCGTGAGCGCCTTCCACAAGTCCGGGAATATCCGCCAGCACAAAACTCGAGTCATACAGATTGACAACGCCCAGATTCGGCGTAATCGTCGTGAAATGATAATTTCCGATCTTCGGTCTCGCGCTGGTGGATACAGACAGAAAGGTTGATTTTCCTACATTTGGAAATCCAAGAAGACCGGCATCCGCGATCAGCTTCAGTTCCAGAATGATCGTTCGTTCCCGTGCCTCACCGCCGGCTTCTGCAAAATTCGGCGCCTGACGCACGGAATTCTTGAAATGGACGTTTCCTTTTCCGCCTTTTCCGCCTTTGACGGCCACCACACGATCACCGTGATGAACGAGATCTTTCATGACCAGACCTGTCATCTCATCGATAACCACCGTGCCGGGCGGAACCATGATGATGAGATCTTCTCCGCTCTTTCCGTATTTTTTCTTTTTCATGCCATCTTCGCCGTTAGGAGCTTCATATTTTCTTTTATACCGGAAATCCATCAGCGTCCTGTAGCTGTTATTCGCTTCAAAGATGACGTCGCCGCCTTTTCCTCCGTCACCGCCGTCCGGACCGCCTTCCGGCACGAAAGGTTCCCTGCGGAACGAAACACTTCCGTTTCCTCCTTTTCCGGATTTTACCGTAATGCGGGCTCTGTCTACGAACATCGCCTGCTCACCATCCTTTCGTCTGTCTTATCATTACAGAAATTTCCATTTTCAATTTCCTGCATAATGAAGAAAAAAGCCCCTTGGTACAAGGGGCTTCTGGCATTCATTATTTTCAGGCCTCGATTTCGACCGGGTAAACGCTTACCTTTTTTCTGGTCCTGCCTTCTCTTTCGAATTTTACCGTTCCGTCGATCTTGGCGAACAGCGTATCATCGCCGCCTCTGCCTACATTCGTGCCCGGATGGAACTTCGTTCCTCTCTGACGTACGA
This sequence comes from Candidatus Alangreenwoodia gallinarii, assembly GCA_904398315.1. Taxonomy (GTDB): domain Bacteria; phylum Bacillota; class Clostridia; order Peptostreptococcales; family Anaerovoracaceae; genus Alangreenwoodia; species Alangreenwoodia gallinarii. The sequence continues at coordinate 59,387 of CAJFPD010000119.1, forward strand.
GGATGCTGCCTGCGCTGACTACCTGTCCGTCTGCTCTCTTGACGCCGAGACGTTTCGATTCACTGTCACGACCGTTCTTCGAGCTTCCTACACCCTTCTTACTTGCCATAGATCACACCTCCTTTTTTTCTGTCGCTGTGATATTTCCTTCTGTCATATGCTGTCATCTCTGTTTTCCGCCGGATATTCCGATCCCGGCATCTGTCAGATGTTCAGTGCGTCGATCCTGACAGTGGTATAAGGCTGTCTGTGGCCCTGCTTCTTTCTGTAATCCTTCTTCGCTTTGTACTTGAAGATGATCACTTTCGGACCTTTTCCGCTCTCTACCGCGGTAGCATCTACCGTACATCCTTCGATATATGGCTTGCCTACTTTAATCTCAGCGCCTTCACCTGCCGCGAGAACCTTATCGAATACGACTTTCTCGCCGTCAGCAACGCTGAGCTTCTCTACTGTGATGACATCGCCTTCCTGTACTTTATACTGCTTACCGCCTGTTTCCACAATTGCGTACATTCTTACTCTTACCTCCTCTTCCCGGACTCGCCGTAAGGGCAGTCTTCCGACATTTTATACCCTTTCCGTGCGGCTTACCGATTTATGATACTACAGGAAGAGAAAGAAGTCAACGAAAAATAAAAACAAAAGTACAGATGTGCCTCAGCTCCAAAATCCGCTGCATGCCGCAGTCCCTGTTCTGCTGGCGAAAAGAAAATCTATCAGATCTCTCACACGCACACGGAAAGATCAGGAAAGAATTTCTCCTGTCTGCGGATCGATATCTCCGACAAATTCTCCCAGAATCTCGTCAGAATCGTCATCCGCCCCTGCAGCTTCCGAAATGTCTTTCACCGTTCCTGCGGTTTCGGAATTTCCGGCGGCAGGGGAAGCTCCCTCTTTTTTTCCATCCTCTTCTTTCTCTTTTTCCTGAAGGGATTCCTTCAGAAGCGACTCGATGCGGTTCAGGACATCGGGATTTTCCGCCAGATATTTCTTGACATTTTCACGACCCTGTCCGATCCTGTTGCCTTCAAAGCTGTACCATGCGCCCGCCTTGTCGACGATTTTGTGTTCTACGGCACAGTCCAGCGTATCGCCTTCCCGTGAGATTCCGCGGCCGTACATGATGTCGAACTCCGCCTGTTTAAACGGAGGAGCGACTTTATTCTTTACAATCTTCACTCTGGTCCTGTTGCCGATGATCTGATCTCCGGCTTTGATGCTTTCGATTCTGCGAACATCCATCCGCATGGTCGCATAAAACTTCAGTGCCCGTCCGCCCGTGGTAACCTCCGGACTGCCGAACATGACGCCTACCTTTTCTCTCAGCTGATTGATAAAGATGACAGCCGTATTAAAACGGTTGATAGCTCCGGCCAGTTTGCGAAGAGCCTGAGACATCAGCCGTGCGTGCAGGCCCACATGACTGTCCCCCATTTCTCCCTGGATCTCCGCTTTCGGCACCAGAGCGGCGACAGAATCGACGACGATGACATCCACAGCTCCGCTGCGCACCAGTACCTCGCAGATTTCCAGTCCCTGTTCGCCGGTATCCGGCTGCGAAACCAGAAGTTCATCCACATCGACGCCGAGATTCGCCGCATATTCCGGATCCAGAGCGTGCTCCGCATCGATAAAAGCAGCCCTTCCTCCCGTCTTCTGAGATTCTGCGATGATATGCAGAGCCAGCGTCGTCTTGCCCGAAGATTCCGGTCCGTAAATCTCCGTAATTCTGCCCTTCGGAATGCCGAAAACGCCTGTAGCGATATCGAGACTCAGAGAGCCGGTGGAAATGGTCTCCACATCGAGTCCCCTGTTTTCCCCGAGCTTCATAATCGCGCCCTTGCCGTACTGCTTCTGGATCTGCTGAAGAGCAGACTCCAGCGCTTTATCTTTATCCAGTATCTTTCCGTCTGTCTTATTCACTGTAGCCATATTCTGTGAAATCCTTTCCTCTTCCTCCCCGGCCCGCACCGTCGTTCTGCGGCCGCCGTCCTTTTAAGAACGTTTGTTCTTATATATCATAATGTCTTTTTCCCGCCCGGTCAAGCGGTTTATCCTTTCCACTACAATGATTATACTACAGAACCCGTAATTGTAAATATATGGAATATAAAAATACGGATCAAAGCTTCTCCGAAGGAGATTTTCCCTGAAGGAGCAGATTGATAAAGTGGAGAACGCACAGTGAAATGAAATCAATATTCAGTGACATTCCGCGGGAATCGTGATAATACCGGCGCGTCGTCAGCTTTCCGTCATACAGGGCGCTGATAAAAAAAGTGCCGGGTTCCACGCCGTCGCAGAAATCCGGTCCGGCATTTCCCGTCACCGAAACACACATCCTGCATCCCGTCTTGCGCTGAAGTCCTTCTGCCAGCGCTTCCGCCGCTTCGGGGCTGAACGCCGTATGCTCATCGAATATCTTTCTCGGAACGGATAATTCATCGATCTGTGCCTTTTCCTCCGGTACGACGACAGAACGATCAAAGACGGCCGAAATTCCCGGATATCTGCTGAGTTTCGCCGCAACAGCACCTCCTGTCACCGTCTCGCAAAGAGCCAGAGAAATATTCTGACTCAGCAGCTTTTCCGCAGTCTCTTCGTACAGCTCTCTGCCCTCGGTACTGTAGACGCTGTCGCCCATTACCGACGCCACTCTGCCTGCCATGTCGTCCACAGCTTCCACAGCCTCCTGTTTTCTTCTCCGTTTCGACGTAATGCGGATCTCCACTTCTCCTTCTTTCGCGTAGGTCGCGATGGTCGGATCGGTCTGCCCGTCGATAAACTGCAGAAGCATCGTCTCCACCAGCGATTCGCCGACGCCGAAGACGCGCAGAGACCGGGAAATGATATAAGCGTCAGCCATCTTCATCAGATACGGTTTGACGGAATCCTGAAACATCCGCTTCATTTCCCTCGGTACACCCGGCATGCAGATAAATGTCCTTCCGTCCTTTTCCACCGCAAAGCCCGGCGCTGTACCGTTGAGATTGCGGAAGACGACAGCATGTTCCGGCACGAGAGTCTGTTTCATGTTATTTTCCGTCATTTTCATCTGTACGCGTTCAAAAAAAGCATTGATATATTCCACAGTAGGCTGATGAACCACCAGCTTTTCTCCCAGCATGTCGCAGAGCGTTTCTTTCGTCAGATCATCCTCCGTAGGTCCCAGTCCTCCGGTGATGAGAAAGAGATCACAGTCCTGCATGGCAAACTCCATCACGCGGCGAAACCGCTGGGGATTGTCCCCCATCGTATAATGATACAGGACATCGACGCCCATATCGTTGAGTTCCTGAGACAGATACGCCGCGTTCGTATTGACGATCTGACCGAATAAAAGCTCTGTTCCCACAGATATCACTGCCGATTTCATATCTTCTACCTGTCCTTTCTTGCTTATTCTCCTGAGTCTTATCTCGAGCGGAAAAGTTCTCTGCTCTTGTAGAGATACTCCACTCCGGAATACACTGTCATGATCACGGCGATCCAGAGCATGATCCTGTCAAACGGGAAGGAGATCAGGCTGAACGGCCAGTTGCCGATCAGAAGAAAAATGATAGCGATCATCTGTGTCACCGTCTTGATCTTTCCCGACCATGCCGCTGCGATGACGATGCCCTCACTGGCAGCCACAGACCGCAGTCCTGTAATCGCAAATTCTCTGGCTAAAATGACGATGACCATCCAGCCGGCGACGATCCCCTCCTGAACCATGCATACAAAGGCGGACGTTACCAGAAGCTTGTCCGCCAGAGGATCCATGATCTTTCCGAAATTGGTGACGAGATCATATTTCCTCGCCAGATGTCCGTCCAGAAAATCCGTCAGCGAAGCGGCGATGAAGATCACCGCTGAGACATAATGGTATCCTGTAAGATATACGATGATAAACACCGGAACGAGGATCATCCGCAGTGTCGTAAGTTTATTTGGAAGATTCATGTTATTCGCCTTCTTTCTCAGTCTTCACCTGTTCCTGCCGCGGACCGCCCGCCGCAGGCCGCATACTCTCATCCGCACTTTTCTCTCCGGTATTTTCGATTATTCTGCCGCACAGGTCATAATCGAAAGCGTCTGTTACCTCGACAAATACATATTCGCCCGGCCTCAGAACTCTTTCCGACGTGAAGATGACACCGTCGTCGATTTCCGGAGCGTCCCAGCGCGTTCTTCCGAGATAAGTATTTTCTTCTTCCTGCTCCTCGACCATTACTTCAAATATCTGTCCCACTTTTTTCAGATTATTTTCCAGGGAAATCCCGCGCTGTATTTCCATCAGCAGATCTCTCCTGCTGTCGCGGATCTCCTGCGGAATCTGATCCTTCCGCTCTCCCGCTATCGTGTTTTCCTCCTGCGAATAGGAAAAGACACCCATCCTGTCGAAGCGCGTTTCCTCCACAAAGGAAGCAAGCCTGCCGAAAGCCTCTTCGGATTCACCGGGAAATCCCGTGATAAAGGTAGTGCGTATATGGATATCCGGAATCGCCTCCCGCAGGCGGGAAACGGTGCTCCGTATCGAGGCGGATGTGGAATTGCGGTTCATGTCCGCAAGAATCCGGTCATCCACATGCTGCAGAGGAATATCGATGTAGTCGCAGATCTTCTCTTCTGAACGGATCGTTTCGATCAGTTCCTCCGTGATCTCGTCCTCGTAACAGTACAGCAGGCGGATCCAGTGAATCTTTTCCACGGCGCACAGCTGCCTCAGAAGCTCCGCCAGCATATGTCTTCCGTAAAGATCGGTTCCGTAGGCAGTGACATTCTGAGCGATCAGTATGATTTCACTGCAGCCGCAGGAAGCCAGGAATTCCGCTTCCCGCACGATGTTTTCCATCTTTCTGCTCCGGTAGTGGCCGCGGATGGACGGAATGATGCAGTAAGAACAGACTCTGTCGCATCCTTCTGAAATTTTCAGATACGCATAGGGTATCCCCGCTTCCGGCTTTCTCACCGGAATCTCGCAGTATTCCTCCGCTTCCCGTTCCGCTCTCACGATTCGTTTTCCATCTTTCCGGTACTGTTCGATAAGCGACGGCAGACGTTCATACTCATTGACGCCGAGCAGAATATCGATCTCCGGGATTTCCCTAAAAAGTTCATCCGCATATCGCTGCGTCAGACAGCCGGAAGCCGCGAGAATCGCTCCGTTTTTCCTGTATTCCGCCATCTCCAGAATCGTATCGATAGATTCCTCCTTCGCGTCGTTAATAAAACCGCAGGTATTGACGAGAATCAGTTCCGCATCTTCCAAAGAACCGACGATACTGTGTTCCGCTTCCTCCAGCAGTGCCGCCGCATTTTCCGAATCCACCGTATTTTTGGAACATCCCAGTGTGTTGATGTAAATCTTCATTTATATATTATAATCTCCTGTCCTGTTTTCCTCCCGGAAATGTTCCGGGCTCTGATCCGCTCCGGATATTTCCGCGTTTTCCGCTGCCGTTTCCGGCTCCGCGGAAGTTCCGTAATATTCTTCCTTTGATACCAGGACGCGGCGCGGTCTGCTTCCCTCACTGGGGCCGATGATGCCCCGGGTCTCCATGATATCTACGAGACGCGCCGCCCTGTTATAACCGATGCGGAATCTTCTCTGGAGCATGGAAGCGGAAGCGTGCTCCGCATCTACGACCAGTCTGATGGCTTCCTCCAGCAGTTCGTCTTCCTCATCGTCGTCGGCAACATTTACTTTTACCGTATTGATAGATTCCATGATCTCATCGGAAGCACCGCTGTCATCTGCCTGTGCCTTCCAGAACTCTATGACGGCATTGACTTCATCATCCGTGACAAAAGGACCCTGAAGTCTCTCCGGCTGAGCCCGCCCGATGGGACTGAACAGCATGTCCCCCTTTCCCACCAGTTTTTCCGCTCCCGAACGGTCGAGGATCGTGCGGGAATCGAACTGGGAGGAGACGGCGAATGCGATTCTCGAAGGAATGTTCGCTTTGATCAGACCCGTTACCACATCCACGGAAGGACGCTGCGTCGCCACGATCAGATGCATTCCCGCGGCTCTCGCCAGCTGCGCCAGCCGGCAGATCGCCTCTTCCACCTGAGAAGGAGCTGCCATCATCAGATCCGCCAGCTCATCGATGATAATGACGATCTGAGGAAGGACATTTTCCGGCATGTCATCGCGCTTCATCTTTGTATTGTAAGATTTCAGATCCCGGGCTCCCGTCTCTGCAAATTTCCGGTACCGGTCGTTCATCTCCTGCACCGCCCAGGCCAGAGCTGCCGCCGCCTTCGACGGATCGGTGATAACCGGGATCAGCATGTGCGGAATTCCGTTGTAATTGCCGAGCTCCACCACCTTCGGATCGATCAGGATAAATTTCACTTCATCCGGTGTCGATTTATACAGCATACTGATGATAATGGAATTGATGCACACGCTCTTTCCGGATCCCGTAGCGCCTGCGATCAGAAGATGGGGCATCCCTTTCAGATCCTCCACGACGGAATTTCCCGAGATATCCTCTCCCACTACGAAGCTGATCTTCGATTCCGCTTTCCGGAAAGAATCCGATTCGATCATCTCCCGCAAAGTCACCACTGATGTCTTCTCGTTTTCCACTTCGATGCCGACGGCCGCCTTTCCCGGAATCGGAGCTTCGATCCGCAGACTCTTCGCCTCAAGATTCAGCGCGATATCATCTGCCAGACGGACGATGCTGCTGACTTTTACTCCTGTATCCGGCTGGATTTCATACCGCGTCACGGCAGGTCCTTTTTTTACGTCGATCACCCGGGCGCTGACGTTGAAATTCTGAAGTACATTTTCCAGCTTCTGAGCCCGGGCTGCCAGCTCCATCCTCTGATTTCCGTTCTCCCGACGCTTCACCTTGTTCAGGAGACTGAGCGGCGGCAGCCTGTACTGCTTCTTTTGCGGAGCCTGCTTCGCCTGATTAGCCACTTCCGCCGCACCGGCGGAGATGACTGCCGCCGCCTCCGACTTCGTCATTTTCGCTGCAGGGTTGCTTCCTGATCCGGTATCCGAAGGATCTGAAGTCATTTCCTCATGTTCCGTCCCGTTCCCAGCATCCCCGGAACGATCGGAGCCGGAAAAATTATCTTCCGCATCTCCGCTGCCCCGAAAATCAGCGATGTCTGCGCCATCCGACGCCATTCCCGCATCGTCAGACTTTCTTTCCGTTTCCGACTCCTCTTTTTCGGCGGCATAACCGGATGAAAAACCGGAGAACTCATCAGGCCGGCAGATATCTTCTTCTGCAGCTTCTTCCGTCTCTGCCGGCGCTCTCTCAAACAGACTGTCATCGTTCATGTATTCGATGATATGCCTCTTATTATCCGTCAGAGAAGGCCATTCGCTGTCAGGGGAAGTTTCCCCCTGAAACAGGTCGGTGCTTCGTATCCGGAGATCCCGGAAGGCATCCTCTCCTCCTTCTCCTGTACCGCCGGCGCTTTCCTGTGAAAAGGATCCGTCTGTGGAAGAACTTTCCTTCTTTTTTCTGCCCCGGCGGCGCCCTCTGTTATGTAAAGAGTCATCCGATTCAGCCTGCCTGATCTGCATCTGCATCTCCTGCCTCTCTCTCGCTGCCGCTTCCTCAGCTTCCCGCTCCGCAGCCCGTTCCATCGCAGCCCGGTACTTCTTCTCACGGCGCCGGTCCACGATTCCGGACATAGGGCTGTTGAGCAGCAGCATGAGAGATATGAGCAATATTGCGGCACAGGCGATGAGAAGACCCGTTTTTCCGATTCCCCGCACCACCAGCCATCCGATGCTCATTCCGACGACACCGGCGCTGTCGAGAGAAATCCCGAGAGTATACATGCTTTTCAGATAGGACAGACCGAATGTCTGCGCTTCCACCGCGTCAAACAGAACGGAATGCGCCGTGACGATGTCCAGATAGACCAGCAGAAGCAGAAATGTGCTCCTGCCGTTGATATGTGCCATCCGGTTAGCCAGGAGCAGTATGGCGCAGAGGATAACGTAAAAGGGCAGAATATATGCTCCGAATCCGAACATACCTTTCAGAAGCCGGGCCAGCACCAGCCCGAATGTCCCGGCTGCATTCGTCAGCAGGGCAAAGGCCAGAAAAATTCCCAGCGCGGCCAGCAGAACGGCCGTCACCTCATCTCTCAGTCTCGAGCCGGAGGACTTTTTCATAACAGACGGAGCGGATGAAGACGTCCTTTTAGAACCGCTTTTCGCCGCGCCCTTTTTCGCGGATGACGACTTCCCGGCGGATGATGAGGAACGTCCGCTTTTTTTTCCTCCCGACGCCGATGATGTTTTTTTCTGTGCGGCTGCCGTTCCGCCTTTTTTTCTGTCTGAATCAATCATCGCATCTTCCCTCCGAAATAACAGAAACTGTACCGGGAAACCATCACTGCAGACTGCCTCCCCGTGTCCGTTTCATAAAAATACCGTGACGGAAAACCTCTCATCACGAAAAGAAAAAATTTCACTGATCTTTCAAAAAATCTCATATATTCTATCATATCAGAGCATCACCTGTCAGTGCAAAAAAATTCCCCCGGAAATCCGACCGGATTTCCGGGGGGGGGTTGTCATTTCTGCCCGTCTCTGTTTACAGTCCTGCTATTCTGCAGATCTGAAATCCTTTTCAAATTCATTGACTGCATCTAAAAGAACTGTTGCGGAATATGCCATACTCGGGCCGGCGCCGAAGC
>CAJFPD010000120.1 GCA_904398315.1 Candidatus Alangreenwoodia gallinarii
AACCATCCGATGCGCCGGCCTCTCTGCGTTTTCCCGTTTTTGTCCTGCAACACGTCTTTACTTTCCGATTCTTTCTGTTATTGTATTGTATCCTCCGGTGCAATTGACGATATATGTTATGGATGCTATAATCTTTTTTAGTTTTTATTTGTTTAATCTGAGTTTTTTTATTTTTACTATATATTTATATTATATAGATGATTATATTGCATTTAATTATTTTAATATATATAAATATTAATAAACATATTATATTTCAGAAAAATATGTATATTTATAAAAAACGTATGGATTCGGAGAAAAACAGATAAAAGCATCATTTTCAATATTTTTTTACAGTACAGATTGGAGGACGTTATGAAAAAAAGAATCTGTATTCTTCTCGTTCTGCTGCTCACCGTCTGCCTTGTGACAGGCTGCGCAGATACGGCTCAGAACGATCATTCCTCTTCCGCCGGGCCGGCAGCCGCGGAAAAACAGACAGTGGAACTGACGGATCAGAACGGACGAACCGTAACGGTGGAATATCCCGTGGAACGCATCGCATGCATGCAGCATCACTCTCTCGATATTCTTACACAGCTCGGCGCTCAGGATCAGATCGTCTGTACCGAAGACGACTGGAAAACCGACCTGGGAGAATATATGACGGATGTATTTCCGGGAATCGAAGAGCTCCCCACCGCCGGAACGCTGAGCGAACCTAACGTGGAAACGATCGCATCCTTTAATCCGGACCTCGTCATTCTCGCTCCCCAGTGCAGCGAAGATACGATCGCACAGTTTGAAGAGCTCGGCATCCCTGCTATCGTCGTCAGCTTACGTGGAGAAGGTAAGCAGGCGGAAGCCCAGAACCCGAATCTGAGCGATGCAGATTCCGCTTATACGGAGGGACTTCAGTGGGCCGTCGAAACACTGGGTATGCTGTCCGGCAGGGAAGAGAAGGCGGAGCAGCTGTGGAATTTCGCCATGGATTCGAGAGCCTATGTGGAGGAAAAGCTCAGCGATATCTCCGACAGCGACCGGGTCAGAGTCTTTATCGCCAATGAAAACAATCAGACCTACGGCGATGACAAATATGTGGGCTGCATGCTTCTCCGTGCCGGCGGAATCAATGTGGCGGCGGAAGATATCTCCGGCTACAAGGAATACAGCTTAGAACAGCTGTACAACTGGGATCCGGAAATTATCATCGTCCAGGATCGCTATCCGCAGGTTTACGAGCAGATTACAACCGATGAGAGATATCAGGAACTTTCCGCTGTGAAAAACGGCAAAGTTATCCTGGCACCTTACTGGACAAAGCCGTTCGGAAATCCTGACAGCGACTCGGTAGCCCTGGGAGAACTCTGGATGGCGCATCAGTTCTATCCGGACAGAATCACCGCTGAATATGTTCAGGAAAGAGCGGAGGAATTCTATCAGGAATTCTACGGTGTGGAATTTACGGGAAGTGTCGGATGACGGATACTAAAAAAACATTATCATCCGGAAGACGTTTTCTGTTCACCCTGATACTCATCCTGCTTCCTCTCGCTTTTATCGCCGTTTCCATGGCGATCGGCTCCTATCACACTTCGCCCGCCGATATCATCCGGATCTTTCTCGGAAAGATCACCGGCGACTATATGGGAGTGGACGGGCGGACGATCAATCTGTTCTGGACGATCCGGCTGCCGCGCATCGCTGCGGCCTGCCTTGCGGGAGCCGGACTTTCCCTGTCCGGCGCGGTATTTCAGTCCATGTTTAAAAATCCCCTTGCCTCCCCTTACACTCTGGGCGTCTCCAACGGAGCGGGATTCGGCGCCGCACTCGGAATCGTCCTGTCCCTTGGAACGGTAGGTATACAGGGCCTGTCAGCCTGCTTCGGCCTGATTTCCATCGGAATCACTTTTCTCCTTGCTTCACGGAGCAAAAGCGGTTCCACGACGCTTGTCCTGGCGGGAATGCTCGTCAGTGCGCTGTTTTCCTCTCTGGTGGCGCTTCTGAAATTCGTGGCAGATCCCTTTGAAAAGCTTCCGCAGATCGTCTTCTGGCTGATGGGAAGTCTGAGCGGCAGCAGTCAGGATAAGGTGCTCTATATTCTTCCGGTATATTTCGTCTCGTTTCTTCTGATATGGCTTTATCGCTGGAAGATTAACGTGATGAGCATGGGAGACAGAGAGGCCGCTTCCTACGGCGTCAATGTAAAAACGGACAGAGCTGTAGTCATCCTCGCCGCCAGTGTTCTCACATCGATGGTGGTAAGTATTTCCGGCATCATCAGCTGGGTGGGCATCGTAGTTCCGCACCTGGCCAGAATGATCGTAGGACCGGATTTCCGCAGGATATGCCCCGTCAGTGTCTCTCTGGGCATCTGCTATCTACTCCTCATCGACACGCTCTGCCGGACAGTGAGCAGCTCCGAGATTCCGATCGGCGTCGTCACAGGAATCATAGGCGCACCTCTGTTCATGTACTTTATTCTGAAAAAGAAGGTGGACTGGTGATGAGATTAGAGGTAAACAACATTTCCTTTCAGTACAGCAGTGAAAAGACGATTTTCCGCGATCTGAGCTTCTCTTACGAAACGCCAGGCATTTTATGCATACTGGGTTCCAACGGCACCGGCAAAAGCACGCTTTTAAAATGCCTCCTCCGTCAAAATCACGTACAGCAGGGCAGCATTCTGATCGACGGAAAAAACGTGGAAAAATACCGTCCCCGGGAGCTTGCCCGCAAAGTGGCCTATCTGCCGCAGTCACACGTTCCTTCCTTTGCCTTCCCCGTGATCGACGTCGTCATGATGGGGCGCACCTCGAGAATCGGATATTTTGCCAGTCCCGGAAAGGAGGATCGCGCCATCGCGATGGATAAGCTGGAATATCTGCATATCGGCCATCTTGCGGAAAAACCCTATACGGCTCTTTCCGGAGGAGAACGCCAGATGGTTATGATCGCGTCCGCACTGGCACAGGAGCCGGAACTGATCATACTGGATGAGCCGACATCCCACCTGGACTTCGGAAATCAGTTCCGATTTGTGAAGCTGGTAGAACAGCTTCACAGACTCGGCATCGGCGTCCTGATGACGACCCATTTTCCTGATCATGCGCTCTACCTCGACTGCGATACGATCATTCTTCACAACAGCGGTATCATCGCATCGGGAAATGCCCATGACGTGATCACCGACGCCAATATGTCGGAGATATACCGGATCGATACGCGTGTCGTCAGAATAGAAGGCAGAGAAATCTGCGTTCCTCTTTAGATCAGAACCCTAATTTAGATAGAGTTCTGCCTGATAACGAAAAAAGGGAGCGATATGTTTTCCGTGATCGTACAGAAAACATATCGCTCCCTTCCCTTTTATTTTTTTTGTCCTTTTCGTATCTTTCACCGACGTTTTTCTCCGCCTTTCGATCAGGCTTTTATCTCGCCACACGCTCGCCGCTGATACTGTTTTTCTTCTGCAGATAGCGTACGATGCAGGAAAGAGTGAAATTCACCGCAAAGTATAAGAGCATGGCGAACCCGAACAGCAGAAAGACATCCGAAGCGGTAATCTGACGTCCTGCCACATTGTAGAAGATACTCATCAGATTCTTCGTTCTGAACAGCAGCTCCGCTACGGCTACCTGAGCCATGAATGATGTATCCTTGATGACCGTGATAATCTGGCTCAGCATGGTCGGAATGATCTGGCGGAAGCACTGCGGAAGGATAATATACCACAGAGTCCCCACCATATTAAAGCCCTGTGAATGAGCCGCTTCAAACTGGCCTTTCGGAATGGAATTCAGACCGCCGCGTACGATTTCCGCCATCATCGCTGAAGTGAACAGGACATAGGCCATCGCGCAGCGGGCCCAGTCGCTGGGCAGCGGCGCAGCGATAAAACATACCATCACCCACAGCAGGTTCGGCGTATTGCGGAACCATTCGATATATGCGCCCGCCAGCTTTTTCAGCGGCTTCGGTGCGTAAGAACGAACCAGTCCGAGTATCGCGCCGATGATGATGGACAGCAGGATAGCGATAGCAGCTACTTTCATCGTAATACCGAAGCCTTTGAGCAGATATACCAGGATTGTAGGTGTAAACAGACCGCTCAGATAATCCAGCATTATACTGTCGCCTCCTTTCCTGCAGAATCTGCAGTGACTCTCTGCACATCCTGTCCCTTCAGCTTCTCTTCATACCGTCTCGCCCAGGTGGAAAGCGGGAAGCACAGACAGAAATACAGAACACCAGCGATCAGATAAGCCGGCCCGTAACTCGCATTGCCGTTTGTAGCCCAGTTATTTGCCACATACATGAGATCTCCGCCGGCGATCATAGCCAGCACGGATGTATTCTTAATCAGGTTTACACACTGATTGACCAGAGGCGGCAGAATGATTTTCACCGTCTGAGGCAGAATAATCAGCGTCATAGTCTGCAGATATGTAAATCCCTGTGAATGAGCCGCCTCAAACTGCCCCTTCGGAATGGATTCGATACCCGCACGTACTACCTCGGAAATATAAGCGCCGGTATAGATACCCACGCACAAAACACCGCAGGTAAAAGAATTCAGCGACACACCCGCATACGGCAGGGCGAAGAAAACAAAGAAAAGCTGAATCATCAGCGGCGTATTTTGGAAAAACTCCACATATACACGGGCGATGGCCCGCGGAAGGCGATGATGAGCAGAAGACATCAGACCGAAAACGATTCCCAGCAGGAGAGCCAGGAGCAAAGCTAAAACTGCAGCTTCCAGCGTAACGACAAACGCTCTGAGCAGCACAGGCCAGTCCGCAAACAGGTTCTGCCAGCGCCATGGAGTTAAAATCTGTTCTATCATGGAAAGAATCTCCTTCTTTGGAAAGTTCCCTCTTTCAGGGGAGCCCCGGCCGGACGGCAGGATACGCCTGAAAGAGCCGGAGCAGATGCTCCGGCTTTAAATCAGAACTGTGAAGATTTCATTTCAGTCATTAGCCTTCAAAAGATGGCGCTACATTGTTGTCCGAAATCATCTGATCGATCGTACCGTCTTCCAGCCATGTTTTGACCAGATTGTCCAGGTAGTCTGCCAGACCGGTGTTGGACAGCTTAGTAGCGATACCGTATTCCTGCGGTGAGAACCGGATGGAATCCAGGATCTCCACACTGTCATCCAGGTAACCGGAAAGAATGGAACCGTCTACACAGAACGCATCTACACGGCCCGCATCCAGAGCGGTTTTGATTTCAGGATAGGTAGCATATTCGGAGAAATTAGCCGAGCTCGTCAGAGTCACACCTTCTTCCGCTGCTGCCGCAATCAGAGCTTCCATGGAAGTGGATCCTGTGGATACGCCGATCACCTTATCCGTCAGATCGGCATATGTGCTGATGCCGCTGTCTTTTTTAACCAGCAGGGATACCGCATCGGTATAGTACGGTGTCGTGAAATTCCAGCTTTCTTTACGTTCATCATTGATGGTAAAGGTAGCGATGACCATGTCAACGTCACCGGAATCCAGCAGCTGTCCGCGTGTCGCAGCCGTAACCGCTATATATTCCACATCATCCACACCGATCGTATCAGCGATTTTTTTCGCCAGATCGATTTCCAGACCGGAATATTCCTCCGTCAGTACATCCTGATAGCCGAAACCCGGGACGTCTGACTTTACACCTACACGGAGTACACCGCGATCCACGATCGCCTGAACATCCGCAGGCAGATCACCGGATGCACTGCCGCCATTGCCATCTGCGGAGCCGCCGCCCGTATTTCCGCCGGAATCGCATGCAGCGAAAGCAAAACACACAACGACCGCCATAAGCAGTGCCATACACTTTTTCCAAGTTTTTTTCATTTTTACACAATCCTCCTCTTTCACAGTTCTCCTTAATCATAAATCATGTTGAGAAATCAGCGCAGAATCTTACCTAAAAACGCTTTCGTACGCTCTTCCTTCGGATGATCGAAGAGCTGCTCCGGCGTTCCTTCCTCAATGATACGGCCATCATCCATAAAGATAACCCGGTCTGCAACCTGACGGGCAAAGCCCATCTCATGAGTAACGACAACCATGGTGATATTCTGTTCGTTGACCAGACGTATCATGACATCCAGAACTTCCTGAACTGTTTCCGGATCCAGAGCCGAAGTCGGCTCATCGAACAGAATAATCTTCGCTCTGGAACACAGCGCTCTTGCGATGGCAACACGCTGCTGCTGACCGCCTGACAGAGTAGCCGGATAATTTTTCGCCTTCTCCCGAAGTCCTACGATATCCAGATATTTGTAGGCCAGTTCCTCCGCTTCCGCTTTCGGAACTTTCTGAAGCTTTATCGGAGCCAGCGTCAGATTCTCAAGCACAGTCTTGTGCGGATAGAGATTGAACTGCTGAAACACCATAGCAACAGAACTGCGGATGATTTCCGTCTTGTTTTTATGGGTGAGCTGTACGCCGTTGATATATACCTCACCGGAGGTAGGTTCCTCCAGGAAATTCATGCAGCGTACGGTTGTACTCTTGCCGGAGCCAGAGGGCCCGATGATAACAAGTTTTTCCCCCTCTCCAACCTGCAGGTTGATGTCTTTCAGAACATGGAGGTCGCCAAAAGACTTGTTGACATTGACTAATTTAATCACGGAGAGCATCTCCTTTCTCTGGCAATAAATTTCTTCTATAAAGATCCTGTGATTATTTCTAAAAATGAATACATCTGTAACATTGTATAACAAAATTAACGGTCTGTCAACTACGTGTACATCTGTATCGGAGGTATCCGGTTCCGGTTCTGCGCTGCCCTCTCTTATATCTGCCGCCCGCATGTTATCGATTTACCGACAGATGCCGCTCAGACTGCAAAAGACGGACGAACTAAAAAAAGCAGTCCACAGAATGGACTGCTTTTTCTCAAAACCGGCAACGCCCTATTTTCCCGGGCAGTCTCCCGCCAAGTATCTTCGGCACTCAAGAGCTTAACTTCTG
>CAJFPD010000121.1 GCA_904398315.1 Candidatus Alangreenwoodia gallinarii
CTGGAACAGGTCGTGGCGCTGCTGTCGATGGGTGAACCGCTGCCGGATAAAAACCGCGATCACGATTTGTCCGGCGATTGGGTGGGGCATCGGGAATGTCATATTCTCCCGGACTGGCTTCTCATTTACCGTATCAAGGATGATGTGCTGGTGCTGACGCTGGCCCGCGCCGGGTCGCACAGCGACTTGTTCGGCAAATAAACCTCCGCCGCCGTATAAGGAAACCTGTACGGCGTTTTTTCTGCGTGCAAACGGGTGTCGTGAAATGCGACGCACCTAAAGGAGTCGGCAAACATACCCGGATCACTGCGGAACAGGTGGCGGCTGTTGTGGAGACCATCGACAAAAAACCGGAACGGGAGCCGAAAAATAAACAGCTGAAGGAAGCGGCCAGAGAATTTAAAAAGGATATCCTGCCCAGGAAACAGAAATACGAAAAAGGAACAGTTATTCTAAAACAGATCATGACGCTACCCTTATGCGCACGAAAGAAGATGCTATGTTAAACGGCCAGTGAAAACCAGGGTATCACATTCAGATCGGGACAGAAAAAAGGATGCCCCTTTCCTATAAATCTAAAAATTCATAGTTTTGGGACACCCTCATGAGCATATTTACGCTCTGTTTTTTATACTCTCTCCTGTCTCACATTTCCCCCTGATCCGAATCAGACGCCGAAGTATCTGTTCCGTCTGCTGTATCGCCGGCATCATCTGTATCCGCCGCCGTCTCATCCGCATCTTCTTTTTCCTCCAGATCAGAAACAGACAGGAAGACAGAAGGTACATCCGAGCTGACGGCATAGATATTATCGTCTCCTTCGATAATCAGATAGCGTACATAGACCATCGGGTTCTGACTGCCGATATAAAGAATCGTCTGTGTCCCGTCGGTGAAGCTGAGCGTTATCGTCATATACGGATCATCAAATCCGTATTCCGAGGAATTCGCCAGTGAGTCTGCCACGACCTGCTCACTCTGCAGGTCCTGCAGACCGTCGAGCATGGACTGTACCAGATCCTGATCCAGTTTTATCTCCGTATCCTCCGCATAGATCCACTCCCCGTCCTCTTTCAGGAAGGTCTGACGCGTTCCGTCAAGATCATAGCTGAATGTGTTGACTTCGTTGAGGTTCTCGCTGATCAGCGGCCTGCCTTCTCCGTCATTTTCTTCTTCCTCTGACTGGGAGGAGAGATATCCGATCAGATAATACATAAAAACCAATCCGGCAAAAACGATCAACAGTATCACAAGCACCAGCAAACCGCTTCTTCTCTTTTCGCCTTCACTCATCTTCAGTACCTCCTGGCTGTTTTATTTTTTTCTTCTCCTGAACCAGACGACAAATCCGGAAATCAATACGACCAGCGGAAGAACGATCACAGTCACAACCATCCAGATGACCGACTGAAGCGCCGGCACTGTGATATATTCCGGTGTCAGCGTCTTTACATCGATGGAAATATTTTCTGAATCGCCGTCACCGCACAGCTCCGCCACGCAGTTCATATAGAAGTCGAGGTTGGAAATCTGCGGAAATGTGCTGTTGATCGTCTCATCCAGCAGAGATGCCGCGGAAATCAGAATGACTCTGCCTCCTGTACTTTCCTCACCGCTTTCCTCATCACTTTCATCATTTTCATCATTGCTTTCCGCTGTTTCTTTTTCCGCCAGATAAGCATAGGCAAACGGACCGTCGATATCGCCGTCCTCTTTTTCATATGTCGAAATCGTGCCGTCCACTACCCGTTTGGCGTAAGCTCCGGAAGACGAAGAGAGCAGTTCTGTCAGAGTCACGTCATCGCTTCCCGTACTTACGATTCCCAGCGCCTGAGGGATCAGAATATTCGCATTTTCCTCCGCCAGATCTGAAGTGATCTCTGTATTTTCGATATTCGGAATGATATACATCGGATACTGATAATAGTTGCTGCTGGACTCCATCACGATGCCATCCGCCAGTTCCATGCCGTAGGCGGCCAGAATCCGTGAGAAATTCTCCATGCTCTCATCAGTATAGCCTGCAATAATGATCGCGTTTCCGCCGTTGTCCAGATAATTTATGACGGTATCCGCCTCTTCCGCGCTGTAATCTGAAGTCGGCGCGTTGATCAGCAGGCAGTCGCAGTCATCGGGAATGCCGTTGCTCGTCATCAGATTCAGGTCACTCTGGGTAACATTCTGCTTTCTCATCAGAGATTCCACAGAAGAACCGGTCGAAGACTCCCCGTGGCCCGTGATGCTGTAGAGTATCGGCGTATCATCCGAAGTGACGTTGGCGATGGCGCTGGTCAGCTGTCCCTCTCCGTCAAAAGAAGTGCTGTAGGATCCCGTCGTATAATAGCTGGAATAGTCGCTCTGGTAAATGTCATAATAATCGATGACCGTTTCCTTGTTTCCGCTGCTTACCACGACGCTGTTCGTCGTCGCGTCGCTGTAAGTCTGGGCCGCTCCGATATTGACTGCGGGATCCACATATTTCACCGTGATGTGATCGGATTCCTCCTCATAGCGCTCCAGAAGCCGGTTCAGCGTCGCGTCGGCTGAGGATTCCTCCGCCAGAACGGAGATGGTCACATCCTCATCCAGCTCCGACAACAGCTGCTTCGTCTTTTCTCCGATTGTATACAATTTTCCCGGCGTCATATCAAAGCTCGTGAATTTTTCCGGAATCTGCCCGATCACGAAATTAAACGCCACGGCGATAGCTATGACGATTACGATGAGCGCCGTGCTGTAGGAGCCGAAGCGGACATTTTTCGTATCAAAAGATTTCTTCAGACTCTCCAGTCTGCTGCTGTTCATCTTCTTCATTCTCCGGCACCTCCTTTAACTCCACCGGCGTTTCTGAATCACCTGAACCGTCAGAAAACAGAAAACGGCTGCCACCGAAACATAGTAAAAGAGCGTCGACAGCTCCAGCGTCTGATTCAGAAGGTTATCATACCGTGAAATCAGAGACAGCGCATTGAGAAAATCTCCGAAAAGTCCTTCGAAGGAACTCCGCCTGATCAGATAGACGACGGTGAGAACCACCTCGCAGACCACGCCGACTCCGCATGAAATCACCCTGTTTTTCGTCATAAGATATACGAAAATTGCGACAACGATAAAAAGGACGAAAAAGCAGACATAAGATCCCAGCGCACTCGTCGGCAGAATCGACGTGATGCCGTCGATCAGCTGAAGCACAAGCAGGATGCAGAACGTTCCCACCGCCGCGATGATCTGACTTTCCGTCAGCGCGGAGACAAACATTCCGATGGCGATATAGGCGGCTCCCAGGAGAAAAAATCCGAGAATCGCCGCGTAATCCGCCGGTATCGATCCTCCGCCGTAAAAATGAATGATAATCGGCGCGAGGCAGGATATGATCATACAGAATCCCAGAACGGACACCATAGCCAGATATTTTCCCATTACGATCTGCGTGACCGAAACAGGAGAAGTCAGAAGCAGCTGATCTGTCTTCGATCTGCGTTCCTCCGCAAAGCTTCTCATGGTGAGAACCGGAATGATCAGCAGAAGAATAAATGACATGCCGGAAAGAGCCGCCGCGAAGTACGGATATCCCTGCACGATGTTGTAAGCCACAAAATAGATGCCCATGAAGACGAAGATCGCCGCCATAAAAATCGGTCCCGTCATGTTATGAAAATATGATTTCAGTTCTCTTTTATAAATCGCTTCCACGACGTTCCTCCTCTTCACTCTCCGGTAAGTTTCCGGATCCGGCTGATACC
>CAJFPD010000122.1 GCA_904398315.1 Candidatus Alangreenwoodia gallinarii
TCCGGATGGCGGTACTATATCTGGCTGAGTGTGCTGCTGGTCATGACAGTGCCGGTGTCTTTTCTGTCGCAGACGCTGATCCCGGCGTTGCAGAGCGGACAGGAAGGCGGGGCGGCCTCCGGCAGCCGGACGGTGCAGATACAGGCGCTGGAATTGCCTCCTGCAGGTTTTTCCGCTTCCCCGGATGTCGGCATGACCGGCGATATAGCCGCTGATGCAGCCGGCGGAGAACACAATGCGGTAGGCGCTTTGACGGAAGCAGGCGGAGAACCCGAGTGGCGTCCTCTGAGGTATCTCGCCCTGCATGTGAGCCTGCCTCAGGGAATGATGACGGCGGCAGGCCTGATCTGGCTCATCGTCGCGTTGGTCCTGCTGACGATGAGGATCGTGCGTTACCGGATGTTCGCGCGGATGATCCGGAGACATTCCCACGGGAGCAGCATCGGCGCCGCAGAAGCGGGAATCAGACATCTGAGGATAAGAGAGACAGATCTGCTGGACGCGCCGGTTATGGTGGGATTTTTCCGCCCCGTGCTGTACCTGCAGGAGGCGGAGTTTGACGAAGAGGATCTGCGATATATTCTGGCGCACGAGCTGACCCACTACCGGCGCCGGGATCTTCTGTACAAGTGGTTCGCCATGGTGGTCAAAAGTATTCACTGGTTTAATCCTCTCATTTATATCGTGTCAAAACAGATCGACACGGAATGCGAGGTGTCGTGCGATGTTGCCGTCACGGAAAAGATGTCGGAGCAGGAGAAGAACGACTATATGCGGATGATTCTGAGCCTGGTGGAGCGTTCCCGCGGATGTCCGCAGCCGCTGACCACGCAGATGGCGGGTACGAAGAAAATGCTGATCAGGCGCTTCGATGCCATCCGGTCGGGAAAAACAACGGGAAAGATCATGTCGGCAGTTTCCTTCGCCGCCGCTTTTGCCCTGTTTACCACGACAGCCTTTGCGGGCAGCGTCCTTTCGGAAATCACGGACAGCACCTGCACGGTGGTGGTGAGAGACGCGCAGGGACAGGCGATAGAGTATACGGATACCCCGTTTGTGCAGGGCGGAAAGGTCTATCTGCCGCTGCGCGAAACCTTTGAGAAGCTGAGTTATACGGAAGAAAACAGTTACATTGAATGGGATGACGGAACGATCGACATCGCCATTCTGAAGTATCCGATGAATAACTTTTTAGGCCGCATGAGACTCGGAGATCCGGTTCTCAGCTGTGACGTGTCCCGTGATACGAGTCTGGACGGCATCGGCGGACGGATCGATGAAGAAATGGATCAGCAAAACGGAGGTATCGGGTTTAAGGATCATCCCGCGCCGCTTCTGAAGGATTCAACGGTCTACGTACCGTCAGATATGCTGGATTATATCGTTTACGGTTTTTTCGGCCGGACGCATGAAGACGGTTCTTTTTATGAATTTGACTGCAGAGTGTACGACCCGGACGGACGGGAAGTGCAGATGGAAGAGCCGGATACGACATGGGGGGTATGGGTTAACTATTATACAAAAGAGATCTCCGCGGAGGAAAGGCCGGGGTTTCGGTGGACAGGGTATCCTGACCGGGACACCGGGGAGGAAGATGTGGCGGAGATGCTGAAGCAGGGGTACAGACTGGTGCTGTCCGACATCAGCTCTCCTTTGCCGGCCGTTTCGGAATGAGCCGGAAAGAGATGCGAAAATATATATTAAAATGTAAAAACTATATCGAAAAAGAAAAACGGAGGTTTACCGATATATGAAAAAGACGAAGGAGCTCAGCGGCGCGGAGCTGGAAGTGATGCAGATTCTCTGGAAAAACGATGGTCCGATGACGGTTCAGGATGTCTGCGATCAGCTGAAGAGCAGCAAGTGGAAATACAGAACGGTGGCTACTCTGCTCCTGCGCATGAAGGAAAAGGACGCTGTCGCCTGTGTCAAGGAACATAACGTCAATATCTACACCCCTCTTCTGGATAAGGAGGAGTACACCCGTTCTCAGACAAAGTCCTTTGTACAGAAGCTGTATGACGGCTCGGTCAAAGATCTGGCAGTCTCGCTTTTCCGCAGCGAAGAGATGACGAAGGAAGATATCGAAGAAATACGGAAAATGTTTGATCTCTGACGGGTCCGGCGGAGCAGAGGAAATCCCTGAGAGAATGCGGAGAAAAGCTTCTTTCGGGGATTTTTCTATCAGTTGATGAAATAAAGATTAAATAGTATAATAAAACTGTAAAAAATACTTCCGGAGACGGAGTGTAATCTAAGGGAAATTGGCTGCCGCAATCTCACTGTCCTCATGCAATGGGCAGTTCACGCGGAGCGTCAGGAGAGGAGGATTCATTATGAAAAGAAAGCATCGGATCGCGGGAAGAACCGCCCGTATGGCGGTTACGATTGCCTGCTGCATTGTTCTGAGCACCTCCGCCATATCTGCGGTGGATGGCAGCTCTCTTTCGGAGGCGCAGAAGGACGCGTATTATGCGCAGTACGGGGAAATAATCGATACGGCTAATTATATTTCGACGCAGCGTCTGGAACTCGTTCCGAAGGACGAGCTTTCTGAGGAAGACTGGATCGATCCGGAGGAGTTTCGGGCTATGATACTCGACCGCGACGATATCTCTGTCCTTCCGGAAGGATTTGCAGAGCGGATGCCGGTAGCGGAAATCGACGAAAAAGGAACAGCGTCCGGCTCTGTTTTTTCGGCGGAGAAAACAGCCTGGATCGTAAACGCGGGTGTGCCGGTGCAGGTGAAGATACAGGCGGACTTTGACATCGGATACTCCGCCTGGCATGAGCGTCCGCTGATAACAGGCGTTTCCGCCGTCATGTCCGAAAAGAGTGTATCCGGCGCAGGGATATGGGAACCGGAAGGATATGTATACCGGATCGGTGACGGGGGAAGGACATGTCATATCTACGTTTTCGGAAAATATACCATAGCCGGGCTGGAGCGCGGCAGAATGGCGTCGGCGGAATTTTATCTGGAGAAGCTGTAAAACCGGTATTTTATCAGGCGAAAGACAGAGAAGGGGGAAGAAAAGATCTGCAGATATTTCAGTACGGCTGCGTGCGATGTCAGCAGTGCTCGTTTTCGTCGTAACGGAGCAGTGCTGCCGGTTCTGCCGCAGAGCGGAACGGCGGGCAGACAGGGCAGCGCAGCGGGATTCTTTGTTTCTGCGGCAGAGGACAGAGGCGAGGACTTCGAAAATTCGCCGGATTATGCGGACGAACCTTCTTTCTGGGCGGAGGAGGAAGTTTCGGCAGCGATCAGAGAAGGTCTGGTGCCGGAAGCCCTGCAGTGCGATTATCAGAAGCCGATTACCCGGGCTGAGATAGCGGAACTGCTTCCGGAATGTTTTCGGGATGCAGCTGATATCGGAGACTGGGCGGCCGTGCCTGTCTGGCGTATGGCTCAGGGAGACGGTACGGCGCGGGACGACACCGCCGAAGAAACTGCGCGGTGAAGCGCTGAGTTATATAATGCCGGTTCGGCAGGGAAAAACATCTGATCAATAGATTTCTGTTCTTACAGCCATGCTGCTCAGTCCGGGCAGCATGACTTGTTTTTTGAGCATTTCTGTATCGGGATATCGAGGCTTTTGCAGGATCGGACAGAATCGGCAGGACACACGGGACATATCCCGGAAAGTATTCTGAGGAGAGAAAATATTTAAAAAAATTAGCACTCAAGTGTTTAGAGTGCTAACAAAAGGGCATATTATATACTGTAAGCGAGAGAGCTTACAGAGAAGATCTGAAAACAACGCACTTCAGGTTTCCGGATTTCCAAACAGGCTGCGGAAGCCGGGTGCGGAAAAAAGACTTCAGTTTTCAGCGACCGGGTTTCGGAAAGATAACGATGCCGGGCAGCAGTTCGGCAGGCGGCATACTTTCCGGAAGCACCGTTACCGGCGGAGAACCGGAACGGATGGCGGCAGCAGCCGACGGCCGGAAGAATGTAAAGAAGTCGTATATTATGGAAGAAAAAAGAGGAGGTTTTACCATGTTATCATTAATGCCAAGAACAAATTACGGATTAAATAGCTTTTTCGACAATCATTTTGACCATTTCTTTGACAATATGTTCTCTGATCCGTTTTTCCGTACGGGAAGCAGAGCACAGATGCCTTCCATGAAGACAGATGTAAAAGAAAAAGACGGTATGTATACGCTGGAAATGGATCTGCCAGGCTATGAGAAGTCAGATATCAAAGCAGAACTGAATAACGGTTATCTGACTATTTCGGCCAGCAAGGACAGCGGAGAGCAGGAGAAGAAAGACGAAGAGAGCGGATATGTCTGCCGTGAAAGATATACGGGGCAGTGCAGCAGAAGCTTCTATGTGGGTGACAGCGTAAAGGAAGAGGACATCAAGGCCGGATACAACAACGGTATTCTGACGCTCACCTTCCCGAAGGAAGCGCCGGCTGAGATTCCGGAAAAGAAATATATCGCGATCGAATAACGGAAAACGGACAATACCTGGTCTGCCGGATCCGGCAGGCGTCCGGGGAAGATGGCGGAAGCCGTTTCCGGAGGATACACAAAAACAGTTAAATTTCTCTTAATTACTCATAACATTATTAACCTGCGGAAAGCCGCACCGGATTTACCGACTATCCGGTGCGGCTTTTTGTATGAGATGAACAGAGCGGAGCAGAACGAATCTCCTGTTCGGTGACGAACCTGTTATCTGTTTTCCAGCATTTCCGAGAGAAGATGCAGAAATTTTCGGAAAAGAGTGCTGTGCTTTCCGGAAGAATAGGCGACGCCGAAAGAGAGCGGAGGAAAAGACGGAATCGGAATGCATTTCAGTTCCGGATGGTGAAAACCGGGCAGCTGCGTCATTACGGCGAAGGTAAAGCCCGATGCCGTCATGGTGTAGAGAATCTCCAGATTGTCACAAAAGACGATCTGATTGGGATCGTGTTCTGTGACGATTTTTCTCTGTATGGAAAAGAGATCAGGAGGGCAGGCCGGCGGCCGGCAGACGGCCATATGTCCGGCGCTGCGCAGCTGATGTATAGTAAGCTGTTTTTCTTTCGCCAGAGGATGATCTTTTCTGCAGACACATACTACAGGACAGCGGAGCAGCTCCTGATATACAGCTTTTTTGGGAGCGGATTCCTGAAAGGAAAACATGACCTGGATGCTGTCTTCCTCCAGCATATTTTCCAGAGAATCGAAAGGAATCAGGCGTATTACCGGCAGGAAGTCTGATTCTGTGCGGCATAATTCTGTCAGGACAGGCTGAAGAAGCTCCAGTTCCAGTGTATTGCGGCAGCCGATTCTCAGATGTTCGGGCTGAGCTTCGCGGAATTCTTTCAGACGGGTTTTGGAGCGGTCGGTGAGTTTTAAGATCTCTCCGGCATACTGAGTGAAGAGATAACCCTCACGCGTCAGACGAACGCTCTTACTGGTACGATGAAAAAGCTTTGTCTCCAGTTCGTCTTCCAGCGTACCGATCTGATGGCTGACGGCGGGCTGTGTTATTTTCAGGTGTTCGGCGGCGCGGGAAAAATTCAGATAATTGGCTACCGCCAGAAAGCATTCTAATTGTGTAGTATTCAAGGGAAACACTCCTGTTTCTGTATGCGCTGCGCCCGAAGGCGAAGATACGGTATACTGATAAGCGATAACGGGTTATCGTCCAAAGATGGACGGGAAATCCGGCTGCCGCTGCTGCGGTTCCGCTCGCCGTCTGTCACTTCCGCGGAAAAAGCATCTGCGGGACGTGAGGAAAAAGTCCGGAAGATATTTATATAGAAATACCATAAAATTCTTTTATAGATCATAACAAATTTGAATTTTACATGCAAGTTCGATTGTACTATAACTATAAGGAAACGATAATGTCAGGCAGGGAACGCCGTGAAAAGAAAAATCCGGGAAAGTTCCTGCAGAATAGACAGCAGACTATAAAATATGAGGAGGTATCGAAGACTTGAGAAGGATTTTACAACATCTCGGTCGTTATCGGCGGGACAGTATCATCTGTATCCTGATGACCGCACTGGAAGTGGTCATGGAGGTTCTGCTCCCGTTTATTACGGCCCGGATTATCGACGACGGTCTGTCGGAGAGCAATATGCCGGTAGTGTACCGTTACGGAATTATCATGATTATTATGGCGTTTCTGAGTCTTCTGTTCGGTGCCCTGGCGGGAAAATTTGCTGCCAGCGCGTCGGCGGGGCTCTCTGCGAATCTGAGAGAGGCGATTTACGCCAATATTCAGACTTTTTCTTTTTCGAACATCGATAAATTCAGCGTTCCGGGTCTGGTTACCCGTATGACGACGGATATTACGAATGTTCAGATGGCGTTTATGATGACGATCCGCGTGGCGGTTCGCTCACCGCTGATGTTTATTTTCAGCTACGCCATGTGTATTTACATCAATCTGAGAATGAGTCTGATGTTCCTCATCTCTGTGGCTTTCCTGGTTGTTGTCATGGGAGCGATCATGGTCTATACGATCAGGATTTTTAATCAGGTTTTCCGCAGATATGATGATCTGAACGCCAGCGTACAGGAAAACGTTTCAGCGATCCGTGTGGTCAAGGCGTTTGTCAGAGAAGACTATGAGGATAAAAAGTTTTCGAAGGCATCTTTCAATCTGTACCGCCTCTTCGTCAAAGCGGAAAGCAAGCTGGCGCTGATCAATCCGGCCATGATGCTGGCTGTGTATTTCTGTATTATTTCCGTATCCTGGCTCGGCGCGCACTTCATAGTGGGCGGCAGCATGAGTACAGGAGATCTGACGAGCCTGTTCAGTTATGTCATGGGCATTCTGATGAGCCTGATGATGCTGTCTATGGTAGTCGTCATGATCAGTATGTCGCTGGCCAGCATCCGCAGAATCAGAGAGGTGCTGGACGAGACTCCGGATCTGAAAGATCCTCAGGATCCTGTCATGAATGTAGAGGACGGCAGCATCGATTTCAATCATGTGTCTTTCTCCTATAAACGCGACAGCGACAAATACGCGCTGTCCGACATCGATCTGCATATCCGTTCCGGCGAGACGATCGGTGTCATCGGAGGAACGGGATCCGGAAAGAGCAGTCTGGTCAATCTGATCTGCCGGCTGTACGATGTCAACAAGGGAAGTGTCTGTGTCGGGGGTCTGGATGTGCGCAGATATGATATGGAAGCACTGAGAAATCAGGTATCTGTCGTACTGCAGAAAAATACCCTGTTTTCCGGTACGATTCTCGACAATCTGCGCTGGGGAAATCCGGACGCGACAGAAGAGGAATGTGTCGAAGCCTGCAGGATGGCGTGTGCCGATGAGTTTATCGACCGTTTCCCTGACGGATATCATACGTGGATCGAGCGGGGAGGCAACAATGTCTCCGGAGGTCAGAAACAGCGTCTGTGCATCGCCAGGGCTCTTCTGAAAAAGCCGAAGATTCTGATTCTGGATGATTCCACTTCGGCGGTGGATACCGCCACGGATGCGAAGATCAGGGAGGCTTTCTCCAGGGAAATTCCGGGAACGACGAAGATCATTATCGCCCAGCGGGTTTCCAGCGTGGAGGATGCGGACCGGATTCTCGTACTGGACGACGGAAAGATCAGCGGATTTGACAGCAGTGAGAACCTGCTGAAGAATAATGAGATTTACCGCGAAATCTATGAATCTCAGGTCAAGGGCGGCGGTGACTTTGACCAGCCTGCATGAGAGGAGGGATACCGTATATGAATCAGCAGAAGAAAAAAGCCGGTTCCATGGCCGTGCTCAATCGGGTCATCCGGTATATGCTTCATCATTATAAATATCTTTTCATTCTGGTGGTAGTCTGCATTCTGATCTCCGCCATCGCCACGGTAATCGGAGCTACTTTTCCGCAGACTCTGGTAGACGACTATATAGAACCGATGCTGACTACCGGAATTAACGATTTTGACGGTCTGTTTCAGCAGATCGTACGGCTGATCTGTATCATGGCGATAGGAATCCTGGCAGCGTATGCCTATACGCGTATCATGGTAAACGTCAGCCAGGGAACCATGAGGAATCTGCGGGATGATCTGTTTCACAGTATGGAGTCACTGCCGATTAAATACTTTGATACGCACGCTCACGGTGATATCATGTCGGTCTATACCAATGACGTGGATACACTCCGCCAGCTGCTGAGTCAGAGTGTGCCGCAGATCATCAATACGGCTATCACCATGGTGGCAACCTTTGTGACCATGGTCATTCTGAATCCGGCTCTCACCGTGATCTCGATCATTACAGCGATTATCATGTTCACTTTTACGGGGAAGTTTTCTCAGCTTTCGGGCAAGTATTATGCGCGTCAGCAGAGAGATCTGGGTATCGTGGACGGTTTTATCGAAGAAATGATGGACGGTCAGAAGGTCGTCAAGGTCTTCTGCCATGAAGAAGCCGCAAAGGCGGATTTCCACAAGGTAAACGACGCGCTGCGGGACAGCGCGGACAAGGCGAACCGCTACGCGAACCTGCTGATGCCGATCAACAATAACATCGGCTGGCTGAGTTACGCTGTTATCGCCATCGTTGGAGCGATTCTGGCGATTAACGGCATGGCCGGCGTCACGATCGGAACGCTGATCACTTTTGTGGGGCTGAATAAGAGCTTTACGCAGCCTGTTACGCAGGTCAGCCAGCAGATCAACTTCGTCGTAACCGCGGTAGCCGGCGCGCAGCGTGTTTTTGAGCTTATGGACCAGAAGCCGGAAACGGATGAAGGTCATGTGGAGCTCGTCAATGTGAGGGAAAGTGCTGACGGAACGCTGACGGAATCGGAACAGCGCACCGATGTATGGGCTTGGAAATCCCATGACAGCAGTAACGGTACGGTATCCTACACGAAGCTGCAGGGCGGCGTCGTGCTGGACGATGTGGATTTCGGCTACGATGAAAACAAGCTGGTACTTCATAATATCAGTCTCTGGGCGAAGCCGGGACAAAAGATCGCCTTTGTCGGAGCAACCGGAGCGGGAAAGACGACGATCACAAATCTGATCAACCGTTTTTACGATATTGCCGACGGCAAGATTCAGTACGACGGAATCAATATCAACGAAATCAGAAAGCCGGATCTCCGCCGTTCAATGGGCATCGTTCTTCAGGATACGCATCTGTTTACCGGAACAGTCATGGATAATATCCGCTACGGAAAACTGGATGCCACCGACGAGGAATGCATCGAAGCGGCGCGTCTGGCTAATGCCGACGGCTTTATCCGCAGGCTGCCGGACGGCTATGATACGATGCTGGCCGGTGATGGAGCGAATCTGAGCCAGGGACAGAGGCAGCTGCTGGCGATCGCCAGAGCGGCAGTGGCCGATCCGCCGGTGCTCATCCTGGACGAGGCGACATCCTCCATCGATACACGTACGGAGAAACTGGTTCAGGACGGTATGGACGCTCTGATGAAAGGACGGACGACATTTGTCATCGCTCACAGGCTGTCCACCGTGCGGAATGCGGATTGTATCATGGTTATGGAGCAGGGCCGCATTATCGAAAGAGGAACTCACGACGAGCTCATCGATAAGAAAGGAAAGTATTACCAGCTCTATACGGGAAATTTCGCGGAGGAAACGGCGTAGTACGGCAGATACGGGGCTGTGAAAAAATGAGAAATCATTTTTTCACAGCCCTCTTTTTGTGTAAAGAAAGTCTGTGCGCTTAATGCGCGGAGGTGTTTTGCCGCGCTGATGAAAGCGTATATCCGGAATAACGTGGAAATCTGTTGACACAGGCGGCGGGAGAGGATATACTTAAAACTTACTAAAATAATAGGAAATTTGAGGTGCGTCCAAAACTTCCGGACGACAGACGGGGAGGGCAGGAGGAAATGAGAAAATCATGATGGATGAGAAAAACAGATGGAGATTTGAAACGCAGCAGCTTCACGTAGGGCAGGAGCATTCGGATCCGGCGACCGATGCGAGAGCCGTTCCGATCTATGCCACGACCTCATACGTATTTCGCGACTGCGCCGATGCGGCAGCCCGTTTTTCACTGAAGGAACAGGGAAACATCTACGGACGTCTGACGAATCCGACACAGGAAATCTTTGAAAAGCGTATTGCTGCTCTGGAAGGTGGCGAGGGAGCGCTGGCCCTGGCATCCGGAGCAGCAGCGATTACTTATGCGATAGAAGCGCTGGCACAGAACGGCGGACATATCGTAGCGCAAAAGACGATTTACGGCGGCAGCTATAATCTGCTGGCGCATACGCTGCCGGGTCTGGGAATTACCGCTTCTTTCGTCGATATTCACAGTCTGACGGAGACGGAAGCGGCGATCCGGGAAAATACGAGGGGAATATTTATCGAAACGCTGGGAAATCCCAACAGTGATATTCCGGATATCGATGCGCTGGCCGAACTGGCTCACCGTCACGGACTGCCTCTGATTGTGGACAACACGTTCGGAACACCTTATCTGATTCGTCCCATCGAACACGGAGCGGATATCGTCGTGCATTCCGCCACAAAATTTATCGGCGGGCACGGAACCACACTGGGAGGGGTGATCATCGATGCGGGAACATTTGACTGGAAGGTCTCCGGCAGGTATCCTGCCATCGCGGATCCGAATCCGGCCTATCACGGGATGTCATTTGCGGATGCGGCGGGGAAGGCGGCTTTTATCTCATATATCCGTGCTGTCCTTCTGCGGGATACCGGTGCGACGCTTTCGCCGTTTTCCGCGTTTCTGCTGCTTCAGGGTGTGGAGACACTGTCACTTCGGCTGGAACGCCATGCGGAGAATACGGAAAAAGTGGTGAAATTTCTTTCGGAACATCCTCAGGTGGATCGTGTCAGCCATCCGTCCCTTGCGGATCATCCGGATCACGAGCTCTACAGAAAATATTTTCCGCGCGGCGGAGCGTCCGTATTCACCTTTGAGATCGCAGGCGGGGAAAAAGCGGCGCTTCGTTTTATCGACAGTCTGCAGGTTTTTTCTCTGCTTGCAAATGTGGCGGATGTCAAGAGTCTGGTGATCCATCCGGCCAGTACCACTCACAGTCAGCTCACGTCAGAGGAACTGGAGGATCAGGGAATACGACCCAATACAGTACGACTTTCCGTCGGAACGGAGCATATCGATGATATCCTGGAAGATCTGGGGCAGGCACTGAAAGAGGCTCAAAATGTATGAGAAAACCGAATCTGCCGGAAAAGGCGGAAAGGATAATGATGCCGGAATAATGTGAAGAAAAGGACAGACGTGCAAAAACGCCCCGGGGATCAGCAGAAAATCTGATCCCCGGGGCGTTTTTCCATGTTTTAGGGCTTCGGATAATGCTATGACGGACGCCGGCCGTTATCCTTCTCTCGGAGTTACACAGCTCTGGCAGCGGACTGCGCTGAAACCGCGGCAGGTGCGGCACATGCCGAAATGTTCACAGTCCATGCCGCAGAACTCTGCGGGATTGTCTGCGACAGCGCCGCGCTGCGTGCAGAACATGTAAGGCTGTTCTTCAGGGGAGTCTGGGAATCTCTCTTCGAGATACTGACAGATAAAATAGCAGATTTCCCCGGAAGAAAGCTGGTTGTGAGCGCCCCGGAACCAGATATCCTGGGCGACAGCGTTGGCTGCCTTCGGGTTCGAATTTGTCATCTCACTCATAATTTACGCTCCTTATGGTCTCGGAATTTCGCATTCCTGGCAGCGGACCGCGCTGAAACCGCCGCAGGTAGCGCATTTTCCGTACTGGTCGCAGCTCATATTACAGACTTCGGACGGATTGTCCATGCGCATCTTTTTGTATTTGCAGTAAGTATAGAATTCTTTTGTCACGTCGTCGTAGTGGGTCCGCTCCAGGTACTGGCAGATAAAATAAGTATCAGCTCCGGAAGCCGTCTTATCGGCCTTGCCCTGGAACCATATATCGTTACCGATATTTTTCTGTGTACGGACAAATTTGGTCTCACTCATGTTTCTCACTCCTAATCTTATTCGTCGGCTTTGCAAAGACACTAAAATCCCGCTGCGGCAAAATAATTTGCATACATAGTAACAGTATGTTCATTATAACTTGAAAGCACTGTCTTGGGAACACCTTTCACATAAATAGAGAGACGGCATTTCCTCTTTTCTGAACGGATTTTGGATTTTACATAAAATAAACCAGAATTTTACATATTTTTTATTACGGGAGAAGAATTTCTGTGTATTATGAAAACAGCAAAGGTTTTTATGTGTATCGTTTTTTGTTTTTTCCGTTTTTTCTTCAAGTTACCCCGTTTCCGGAAAAAAGAAAACGTAATCTGTAAATATGGGAGGAGTCTGTTGAATGAAAGAAGAGCACCGGATCATCCAACAGGTCTATAAAGCGAAGAAGGATATGGAGGCGGCAGATCGTCTGATCTCCGCTTATATTCCGTTTATCCGGTCGGAGACGGCAAAATTTCTGAAGCGTCCTCCTGTTGAGGGGCAGGATGACGAGCTGAGTATCGCCATGATCGCGTTTCATGAAGCTGTCAGAAGTTATTCCAGGCTGCGCGGATCATTTATAAAATATGCTGCAGTAGTGATAAAAAGCAGGCTGATCGATTACCGGCGCAGGGAGAGCAGGCATGAGGGCGTCATATCGCTGCATACCGCGTCGGGAGAGAAAGAGCAGCCTCTGGAAGAGACTCTGACGGACGGTGTGGATCACGGCGAGACAATCGCGGTAAGGGATGCTACACGCAGAGAAATTGAAGAGCTTTCCCGGCAGATGAAAGAGTTCGGCGTATCCTTCAGCGATGTGGCGGAACACTGCCCGCAGCAGGAGAGAACGCTGACGGCATGCAGGAAAGCTCTGGAATATGCCAGAGAGGACGGGGAAATTCTCGACATCCTGCTCCGGACGAAGCGGCTTCCCGTCACGCAGCTGGCGCGGGGAAGCGGAGTGGAACGCAAAACGCTGGAGCGCCACAGAAAATATATGATCGCTCTTCTGCTGATTTATACCAACGGATATGAGATGATCCGGGGGCATCTCGGAAGACGCGTGAAAGGAGGGACTGCACTGTGAAATATCTCGTCATGGAATGTCATACAGGCTATGCGGTTCTTCTGGATGAAGAGGGACGCTTCTGCAGAGCAGCCAATCCCGGATATGAAGTGGGTCAGACGGTGGAAGATCCGGTGCTGATGCGGGAGGAAAAGAAGAAAACGCGTCATGCAGCCCGCCGGATCAGCGGGCTGGTCGCGGCGGCAGCCTGTTTTCTCATTTTTTTCGGTTTCGGTTACTATTATCCGAACTATGTGGAAACCTATTCCTCTGTCTTTCTGACTATCAATCCGGAGATACAGATGGATCTGAACCGCAGAGGAACGGTGGTGGAACTGACAGGCACGAATGAGGACGGGGAGGTACTGCTGGACGGTTATGACGGAAGAGGAAAGGATAAGGTGACAGTGGCCGATGAACTGATCGACAGAGCTATCGATATGGGCTTTCTTTCTGAAGGAGGTCAGGTGTCTTTTTCCATCGATGCGCCGGATGAATTCCTGTTTCAGGAATACGGAACAGAGCTGCGGTCCGGTGTGGAAGAGTATCTGAACGGCCGTCTTTTCGTGATCATTGAGATTACCGACCGGCACCACAGCGGAGCGGAACAGAATGCGGACGCCGCAAGCACGGCCGTATCCGGGCAGAACGATTCCGGATACGGGATATCCGGAACCGGGGATTCTGAATACGGGATATCGGAGAACGGAGATTCCGGATACGGCGATTCTCAGTACGGAAGTACGTTCTATTCCTCGTCTGCTTCCGTTTCCTCCGCCGGCAGGTCTTCCGGCGTACCGGCGGTAGCCGCCGGCACGGGAGGAAATGCTTCCGGAACAGAGGGGAGCTCTTCTGCGGGCGGCAGCAGCTCCGGAGCGGCAAACGGCGTTTCTGCGCCGCCGGAAAATACCTCCGGAACATCTTCCGGAAACGGCGGCTCCTCTGCCGGGATATCTCCGTCTACGGGCGGCGCGGATGGCGGCTCAGATTACGCAGATTCCGATTACGGCAGTGAGGAAGACGGAGTCTCGGATTATGAAGAGGATAACGTTGCGGAGGACGGTCCGGATGGCGATGACTGAAAAAATTTTCGGAAAATAAAAAATTTTTCCCCTGTTACCCCGATATGGAAATTACCGCTGCGTAATCTATGAACAGAAACGGAAAAAACCGAAAATCAGAAAAGCAATAAGAAAAAAGCAGCGAGAAAGGAGTTCTGATTATGAAGATGAAAAAGAGATTACTGGCAGCGGCAGTTTCCCTGACACTGGCGGCGACGGCCGTCCTCACGGGATGCGGGCAGCAAAAGGCGGCGGAAGGCGGCAGCGAGGCCGGTGCCGGAACGCTGATTCTGAGCGTCAATCCGGAGATTGAGATCGGTTACGACGGTGAAGGAAAGGTTCTCACGCTGGACGGCAGAAATGACGACGGAGCTCAGATCGTAGGTACTTATCCGGATTATATCGGTAAGGAATGTGATATCGTTCTGGAGGATCTGATAGGAGCGATCTATGAGGAAGGCTACTTTGCCGATGAAATCGACGGAAACAGCCGGAATATCGTTCTTCAGCTCGTTCCTGGTTCCGCTCTTCCGGAGGATGACTTCCTCACCCGCATGAGCGAGAGGACACAGAATGCGGTGAAAAATCTGAATTTTTCCTCTGGCATTGTAATGATCGATGACGACGATTATGATCCGGAATATGCGAAAAACGGCGCTTATTCTCCTTATATAACGCTGGAGAAAGCGAAGGAGATCGCTTTGAAGCAGGCCGGCGTAAGCGCATCAGATGCCGTATTTGAAGAAAAAGAATTCGATTTTGATGACGGTACGCCTGTCTTTGAGCTGGAATTTTCGGCGGGAGGAAATTATTACGAATACGATGTGGATGCCCGTACAGGCAAGGTGATCAGAGGGGAGCATGAAACGGCTGCGGTACAGCCTTCCGGAACCGTTCAGACTGCATCGGCCTCCGCCGGAAGCGGATCCTACGGAAATACGGACTACGGCGCGGGAAGCGACGGCGTGACGGATTACGGAAATACGGATTACGGTGCGGGAAGTGACGGCGTGACGGATTACGGAAATACGGATTACGGCGCGGGGAGTGACGGCGTGACGGATTACGGAAACACGGACTACGGTGCGGGAAGCGACGGCGTGACGGATTACGGAAATACGGACTACGGCGCGGCAAGCGACGGCGTGACGGATTACGGAAATACGGACTACGGCGCGGCAAGCGATGGTGTGACGGATTACAGCAGCAGCGGCGATTCCGGCTACGATGACGGCGGTTCCTCTGATTACGACAGCGGCGCATCGGATTATGACGACTGAATCGAAGTATAACGCGGCTGTGCGCCATGAGTTAAAGCACCGGATCAGCCCGGCGGAGGATCTGGTGCTTGCTCAGAGGCTTCGAAAACTGTTTCCGCACGATAAAAATGCGGGACCTGACGGGAGCTACAGGGTGACGAGTCTGTATTTTGACACACCGTATGACAGAGCTTACCGGGAAAAAATGAGCGGGGTTGACCGCAGAGAAAAGTTCAGGCTGCGCTATTACGGAACGGATACCTCTTTTATCCGTCTGGAAAAGAAATTCAAGATAAACGGTCTCTGCGGAAAACGAAAAGTGCGTCTGGAAAAGGAGAAGGTGAAACTTCTTCTGACCGGCGATTACGATTTTATGGCGGACAGCGGGGAACCTCTGCTTGTGGAATTTTACAGCAAGCTGAAGCGGGGCATGGAGCCGAAGACGATCGTCTGCTACGACAGAGAGGCATTTTGTTATGCTCCCGGCAATGTTCGCGTCACGCTGGACAGAAATCTTCGCACCGGCCTGAGCAGCGTGGATTTTTTTAATACGGATCTTTATCACGTCTCTGTCATGGATCCCCCGTGTACGGTACTCGAGGTGAAGTTTGACAGATTTCTTCCGGAGACGGTACGTATGGCGGTTCAGGTGCCGGACAGACGTGCGGAAGCCTGCTCCAAATATGTCCTGTGCAGACGATTTGACTGAGCGGAGCCGTTTTTTCCGGACAGGAGAAGGGCTTTTCGGAAGGAAGAAGGAAGGAACAGCAGGAGAAAGCAGGGCAGCAGACGGATAAACAGAGGGCGGCAAAGGAGGGCTCTGTTTCATGACATTTCAGGATATTTTCAGCTCCGAATTTTTAAGCAACATGACGGCGGTCTCTCTGTCGGATATGATGATCGCCATGGTAATCGCTTTTCTTCTGGGACTTTTTATCTTTTTCGTTTACCGGAAAAGTTACAGCGGTGTTATGTATTCCGCCAGCTTCGGCGTGACGATGATCGCCCTGACTCTGATCACGACCCTTTTGATTATGACGGTGGTTACCAATGTGGTTCTGTCCCTGGGCATGGTGGGCGCGCTGTCTATTGTCCGTTTCCGGACGGCGGTGAAAGAGCCGATGGATATCGCCTTTCTGTTCTGGTCTATCGCCGTAGGAATCGTTCTGGCGGCCGGTATGATCACGATGGCCGTCTTCGGAAGCATTTTTATCGGCGCTGTTTTATATTTTTTCTCGAAAAAAAAGACGGCGGACTATCCGTATATTCTGGTGGTTCACTGCGAAAGCGCGGAAATGGAAAAAGAGGTGAGGACGTTTCTTCAGTCTCAGGTGCGCAGGCTCAGCCTGAAGAGCAAAAGTATCGATTCGGGACGAACGGAGCTGAATTATGAAGTTCGTCTGCGGGAGGACGACAGTGATTTTGTCAGCAGACTGGACGCTATGGATGGGGTGAGCCATGTGGTGCTCGTCTCGTATAACGGGGACTATATGGGATGATATCATGGTCAGTCACAGATATATCGATGCAATCTGCATTCTGGCCGCCGCGGCAGCGGTAGTTCTGGTGCTGCTGATCCGGTCGGCGCTGCCGGCGGATGGAAGAGACGCGCTGAGCGGACCGGATTACGCTGCGCTGCTGTTTGACAGCGGCAGCGTTCATACGGTGGAGCTGCGGGTGGATGACTGGGAAGCCTTTGTGGAGAACGCGCCGGAGGAGGAATATATCTCCTGTACGGCTGTCATCGACGGGGAGACTTTTTATAACGTGGGACTGCGCGCTAAGGGTAATAACTCCAGAAATCTCACGCAGGAATACGGCCTGTCCCGCTACAGTCTGAAGCTGGAATTCGATCACTTTACAGAAGGAGGTAGTTACCACGGGCTGGATAAGCTGTCGCTGGACGCGTCATTCCAGGACAACAGTTATCTGAAGACTTATCTGGCCTATGATATGATGCGGTTTATGGGAGTTCCCGCTCCTTTATGCAGCTATGCGCGCGTGGCGGTCAACGGCGCGGACTGGGGATTGTTTCTGGCGGTGGAGGAACCGGAGGAAGCCTTTGCCCGCAGAAACTTCGGAGCGGATCACGGGCTGCTGTACAAACCGGATTACCGGTCGCTGGACGATCCCAATGAAGATGTGGCTCTGAAATATACCGGAGATGATCCGGAAAATTACCGGAATATCTTTGAGAACGCGAAGTTCCGGATAACGGACGCGGATAAGAAACGTCTGATCGAAGCACTGAAAATTCTGAATAAAAAAGAGGGAAAAGAGCTGGAATCAGCGGTGAATGTGGACGGCGCGCTGAGATATTTTGCCGCGCAGGTATTCGTGATGAACTGGGACAGCTACCCGGGCCGGACAGGGCATAACTATTTTCTTTACGAGGAGGATGGTGTTCTGAGCATTCTGCCCTGGGACTATAATCTGGCTTTCGGCACTTATGCGCTGGGGATGACGGATCCGATCCGGGATCCCGGCGTACTGATCAATTATCCTGTCGATACGCCGGCGGAGGGATCCGTGATGAAAAACAGGCCGCTGTATCACAATCTGATGCAGAATCAGGAATATTTTGAAAAATACCGCGGATATCTGGATTTTCTCCTGTCAGAATATTTCGAAAACGGGAGATTCGAGACGATGATACGGCAGATGGCGGAACAGATCGCTCCTTATGTGAGACAGGATCCCACCGCATTCTGCAGCTATGAGGACCACCGAAGAGCCGTGGATACTCTCGTACAGGTCTGCCTTCTGCGGACACAGAGCGTAAGAGGACAGCTCAGCGGTCTGTATCCCTCATCTCTGAAAGAGCAGGAGGAAAGCAGCCGGACCGGAGTGGACGCTTCTTCTGTGGATCTGGAGAGCCTGGGGAACTTCGGGGATCTGAAAAATGCAAAGGCCGGGCAGGATGAGGCGATGAGAAGGGTGATGGAACAATCTGAGAAGCATGAATGAGAGGCCCAAAAAGGATGTGAAAAAAGCCCCTGCGGGGAGCGCCGGAAAAGAGCGCTTCCCCGCAGGGGCTTTCGCGATTCACATCCGCACAGTGCCGGTTCCGGCCGTAGCTGTACATGCTGCGGCGCGCCGGTCTGTGTAAAAACGGTCTGCATGAAAGAAATCTGTCCGGTATCAGTCCACGCTGAGCACAGCTCCGGTATTGGCGGAGGTCACGAGCTTCGCATAGCGGGCCAGATAACCGGTCTTGACTTTCGGTTCCGGTTTGACGTAAGCTGCCCTGCGGGCTTCGATCTCTTCATCGGACAGCTGTACTTCCAGAACTCTGTTCGGAATATCGATGTGGATGATGTCTCCGTCCTGAATCAGGCCGATCAGGCCGCCGGCCATGGCTTCCGGAGATACGTGGCCGATGGAGGCGCCGCGGGAAGCGCCGGAGAATCTTCCGTCGGTGATGAGTGCGACATCCTTATCGAGACCCATGCCTGCGATGGAGGAAGTAGGGGAGAGCATCTCGCGCATGCCCGGGCCGCCCTTCGGACCCTCGTAACGGATGACGATGATGTCACCCTTTTTGATCTTTTTGCCCCAGATGGCTGCGGAAGCCTCTTCTTCAGAGTTGAAGACGACGGCAGGACCACTGTGCTCGAGCATCTCCGGAGCCACGGCGGATTCCTTGACGACAGCCCCCAGAGGCGCCAGATTGCCGCGCAGAATGGCGAGGCCGCCGCGATTGCGGTATGGATCGTCGATCGGGCGGATGACGCTGTAGTCGAGAACCGGACATGCCGCGATATTTTCTCCGACCGTTTTTCCGGTGACGGTGAGACAATCGGTGTGGAGAAGATTTTTCTTCGTCAGCTCGTTCATCATGGCAGGAATGCCGCCGGCACGTCCGAGATCTTCCATGTGATGATGTCCGCTCGGGCTGAGCTTCGTCAGGTTCGGTGTTTTTTCACTGATTGCATCGAAAAGATCGAGATTCAGCTCGATACCCGCTTCATGGGCGATAGCCGGAAGGTGAAGAACTGTATTGGTGGATCCCGCCATGGCCATATCCACGGTGATGGCGTTTTCAAAGGCTTCCTTTGTCAGGATATCGCGAGGGCGGATATCCTTTCTGATCAGTTCCATGACCTGCATGCCGGCTCTCTTGGCGAGACGGATTCTCTGTCCGCTGTCGCAGAGGGCGGTGCCGTTGTAAGGAAGTCCCATGCCCAGAACCTCTGTCAGGGAATTCATGCTGTTGGCCGTAAAGAGACCGGAGCAGGAGCCGCAGCCCGGACAGCAGTTTTCAGCCACCGTCTCCAGGCGGTCTTCGCCGATATCTCCGTTTTTGAAGGCGCCGACGCTTTCCATGATGCTGTTAAAGTCGAGAACGTCGCCGTCCAGGGAGCCTGCGCGCATCGGGCCGCCGGATACGACGACGGCAGGGATGTTCAGGCGTGCGGCCGCCATCAGCATACCCGGAACGATCTTGTCACAGTTGGGAATGAGGACGAGGCCGTCTAAGGCATGACCTCTGGCCATCGCTTCGATGGAGTCGCAGATGAGTTCGCGGCTGGCCAGAGGAAATTTCATTCCCTCATGCCCCATGGCGATGCCGTCGCAGATTCCGATGGCCGGAAATTCCAGAGGCGTTCCTCCGGCGAGGAGCACGCCGCGTTTTGCCGCCTGAGCCACGCGGTCTAGAAGGAGATGTCCCGGAATCAGCTCATTCTGTGCGTTGACGACGCCGATGAGAGGGCGGTCGATCTCTTCTCTGACATATCCCATTCCGTAAAAAAGGGAACGTACCGGCGCTCCGCCGGGTCCCTGCTTGATTTTGTCACTGTTCATCTGTTTTCGTCCTTTCTTCTGTAATTCTGCTGTAATATATATTTAACAATAGATGTCCTGCGCCGTATTCCGGACGTTCCGGCGCGTCCGGTGCTCCGATGAGAGACAATTGTTAGAGAGTATTTTACACTACAGAGTTGCAATGTTCAATATTCATGAGATATAATTCTAATGTATGATTTCCCGGCATTCCGGGTCATGAAAGAGGAGGCGAACAGCATGGCGGAGGAAAAAAACCGGAATGACGCTGATGCGGATTACATGGATCTCAATGCGGTTTCCGATGAGATTATCGGTCTGCTGAAACAGAAAAAATACGCGGCAGTGCGCAGCAGACTGGCGGAGATCAACTCGGTGGATATCGCTGAGACGCTGGAAAATATCAATGAGGAACTCGGACTTGATCTGACAATTCTTACGTTCCGGCTTCTGCCGAAGGATTCGTCGGTTGAGGTTTTCGCCTATCTGGATGAGGATGAGCAGGTTGCCATTATCAACGGGATCACGCAGCATGAAATCGATTATATCATCGAGGAGCTGGCTTTCGACGACATGATCGACCTGCTGGAGGAGCTTCCCGCCAATCTTGTGGACAAGATTCTTCTGAATACATCCGGAGAAGAGAGGAAGCTCATCAATACTTTTCTGAATTATCCGGAAAACAGCGCGGGAAGTCTGATGACTATCGATTATATCGATTTTAAGGAGCATATGACGGCGGCTCAGGCGCTGCATCATATCAAGGACGTGGGACTCGATTCGGAGACGGTCTATAACGCTTATGTCATGGATGACAAGAGGAAGCTGAAAGGCGTAGTATCCCTGCGTGCTCTCGTGCTGGCGGAGGATGAGACGCTGGTCAGAGATATCATGCATACCGATGTGGTATCTGTGACGGTGACCACCGATCAGGAGATGGTGTCAAATATGTTCAAGAGGTACGGTCTCCTGGCGCTTCCCGTAGTCGATCGGGAAGGCCGGCTGGTGGGAATCATCACGGTGGACGATATCTTTGAGATCATCGAGGATGAGACGACGGAGGACATGCACCGCATGGCCGGCGTCACGGGTACCGGCGACGATGAATATTTCGACATGAGTGTATTCCGGCATGTACGGACGAGGCTGCCCTGGCTTTTCATACTCATGTGTTCTTATATGATTACCGGAGGTATTATCGAGAGATTTGAGGATATGCTGTCCAGCGTCATCTGTCTGGTGGCATATATGCCTATGCTCATGGGCACAGGCGGAAACTCCGGCTCTCAGTCGGCAACGCTCATCATACGCGGGCTGTCGACGGGAGAAATCGAATTGCGGGATTTCCCCAAGGTGACGTGGAAAGAATTCCGGATCAGCTTCTGCATCGGAATTATCCTTTCCCTGCTGAATTTCCTCAGGGTTATCTTCATAGATCACAATAGTGTGATCGTTGCGGTCACTATCTGCGTCACGATGCTCGTCATCGTGGTGGCAGCCAAGACGATCGGCGGTCTTCTGCCTATGGCGGCAAAGGCTGTGGGCATCGATCCGGCTCTCATGGCGGGTCCCGTCGTATCGTCACTTACCGATATGTTTTCTCTGGCGATCTATTTCCTGTTCGCCTCTGCCTTCTTAGGTCTCTGATCTGAGTAAACCGGATGCGGATGCGTCAGGAAGACGGAAAGAAGGCGTCCGGACAGGAAATGCGATGAAAATGTGATTAAAAAACGGAGAGATGTGAAATACTTCCTGATATACAGTTTTATGTTCAGCATTCATGAGGCTGCGGCACAGGCGTCGGAGCGGATACCGGATATCGTCCGAATCGGCGATCTGCGGCAGGCAGCGCGGAATCAGGAGGTTAAGTATGATGCAGGTAAAAAAAGGAGACATTTTTTTCGCGGATCTGAGCCCTGTAGTGGGATCGGAGCAGGGAGGTGTCCGTCCGGTGCTCGTCGTGCAGAATGATGTGGGAAACCGGTTTTCCCCGACGGTCATCGTGGCGGCGGTCACTTCCAGGCTGAATAAAGCGAATCTGCCGACTCACGTTCCCATCCACGCGGACAGAAACGGCCTGAACAGAGATTCGGTGGTGCTCCTGGAGCAGCTGAGAACCATCGATAAGAAGAGGCTGAGAGAACATATCGGTACGGTAGACAGCGAAGTCATCGGTATAGTGGACGATGCGCTCAGCGTCAGTCTCGGAATCACAGACAGAAACCGCAGGCTGCACTGAGGAAGTTAAATGAATGCAGAAGACAGAGTGAGGGGGATAATGTTATGAAATTTTCAGAATTCCGAAAAGGCGGCAAAAAGCTCGTGCTCACGGCGGCAGTTCTGATTGCGGTCGTTGCAGGTGCGCTGGTGGTCACAGCCGCTACGACGGAACCGGGCAGCAGTTCCGATCCTGTGGTGACGAAGAGTTATGTGGACAGCGCGATCGCGGATGCTCTGGCGGATGCCGGCACGGGATCCGGCTCGTCATCTTCCTACGAAGTGGTACATGTGGAAGCCGGCAAGGATGTGATCGCCACCGGCGCGACGGAGATGATCCTCCGCTCGGGTTCGGCGAAGGCGATTTCCAACGGTTCGGACGGCATCTCGGATATGACCAGCGGCATCGATCTTCAGATGAATTATACGATTCACGCCAATCATCTTCTGCTGGTTCCGAGAGATGACGGCAGAGGAATCCGGACACAGACGGAATGTTATCTCATGATCCGCGGACCTTATGAAATTCAGTAACGCGAAGCACACGGAGAATATATCATGAGATTCGCAAAATTGAGATACGGAAAAAAACTGACGGCGGCCGCGGCGGCGATCATGGTTTTCGCCGCGTCGCTCTCTCCTGTCTTCGCAGGCGAGGGCGGCCAGGGAACGACGATCTATCAGAATACGACGGATCTCGCCGGCGGCGCGACCTATACGAATATGGTTTCGGAGAATTCCTCCGGCCGTCAGGAGAGTTATTCCTTCACCTCGACACCGGGAGATGTGACGAGGCCGATTGTTCTGGCCTGCGATACGATCTACGGAACCATGAATATAGACAGCATTGTAAGCTATGCGCAGCAGCTGGGCTATAATGTGGTGGCGGCCATGAATTCCGACTTCTTCTCCATGGCTACAGGTGTGCCTCTCGGCATCGTCGTGGAGGACGGTATTTACAAGTGCAGCCCGGAAGGCTACAATTCCGTGGTATTTGACGATCAGGGCCATGCATCTGTAGTCAGCAATACGGCGGTTCAGATTACCATGACGAATCAGGGCGGAGGCTCCGGAAGTAATGCGGGTAAAAATCTGACTCTGACGCATTTCAACAAGATGCGTCAGAACGGCGCCGGCCTGTATCTGTTCGACGAACATTTTTCGACGGTGTCCACCAGAACCTCATCTTCCGGATGGGCGGTCAAATTTAAGATTCTGGAAGGCGAGATGAAGACGAAG
This sequence comes from Candidatus Alangreenwoodia gallinarii, assembly GCA_904398315.1. Classification (GTDB taxonomy): domain Bacteria; phylum Bacillota; class Clostridia; order Peptostreptococcales; family Anaerovoracaceae; genus Alangreenwoodia; species Alangreenwoodia gallinarii. The sequence goes on from CAJFPD010000122.1 coordinate 23,551, forward strand.
GGCGCGATGACGCTTCAGGTGACAGAAGTCTATGAAGGTTCTTCTCCGATGACCATCGGTGAGGGATACATGGTGCTGACGGCGGATGATACGTCCAATCTCTACTGGCAGTTCCAGAAGTTCAGCGTAGGCGACACTGTAAAGCTGGAGACATCCTGCTGGGGCAATACGGTTCTTGAAAATGCCGTATGGGCCACAGGCGCCGGAGATATTCTCGTCCAGAACGGGCAGATCACATCCTCCTCGGGATGGGACAGCGCGCTGGCGGCGAGAAATCCGCGGAGCGCCCTCGGCATAAAGGCGGACGGAACGGTGGTCTATTATGAGATCGACGGCAGACAGTCCGGCTATTCCGGCGGTCTGACCATGACACAGCTGGCGCAGGAGATGATCGACCGGGGATGCGTGACGGTAGTCAATTTTGACGGCGGAGGTTCGTCTGCCGTGGCGGCGAAGCTGCCCGGCAGTTCGTCGGTGGAGGTTCTCACGTCACCTTCTGACGGAGCGCTCCGCAAATGCGCCACTTATATCCTTCTGGTAGCGGAGGCGGTATCGGACGGCCGGCCGGATACGCTGGCGCTGGATCAGGCGGGAACGGTGATCTATCAGGGAGCGTCTATGGATCTCAGCTATAAGGCGCTGGATCAGAGCGGGGCGACCGTAACAGCGCCTTCCGACGTGACGGCATCCGTGACCGGCGGTTACGGAACGGTCAGCGGCAATACATATACAGCCGGATGGGCCTCCGGAATGACGACAATTTCCATGAATTCGGCATCTACAGGAGCTTCCGGAGATTCCTCGGTCTATGTGGTAAACCGGCTGAGCAGTGTGACGGTAAAAGTGAACGGACAGGAAGTATCCGGCCTGAATCTGGAAAAGGGCGATCAGGTACAGTTCTCTCAGACCGCTACCTATGACGGAAAAAATGTGGTTATCGGACAGAACAGTTTCGTCTACACGCTGACGGGTGACGATATCGGTACGATTTCCGATACCGGCCTTCTGACGGTCAGTGAGGATGCTTCCGGTACGGCGACGCTGACCATTGCCTCCGGCGGTGTCGTAAAAACGGTTACGATCACGGTAGACGGAGCATTTTCCGATATCACCGGACACTGGGCGGAATCCTATATTACAGAGATGTACGAACAGGGTATCGTCACCGGTGTGGATGCGGATCATTTCCGGCCGGGTGAAAATATAAAGCGGGCGGATTTCATGCTCATGCTCTATCGCGCGTCAGGTTCTCCGGCGCTGACGGATGACAGCGGCTTTGCCGACGTGCCTGACAGCGCCTATTACGCGGACGCGGTAAAATGGGCGAAAACACAGGGTATCGCCCAGGGAGACGGTACGAACTTTTATCCGACGGAGTCCATGACGAGAGAGGACGCATTTACCTTCCTGTACCGTTATCTGACAGAAACCGGCACGGCTCTGACAGAGGGAACGGAAGAGACGCTGGCGGCGTTTTCTGACGCGGATCTCATTTCCGATTATGCCCGGGAATCCACCGCTGCTTTCGTGGCTTCAGGCATCGTAGACGGCTACAGCGGAGCCATCAATCCGCAGGGGCTTCTGACGAGAGCCGAGATGTGCAAGATTCTCAGCATCGGACTTAATCTTCAGGGCTGACGGCGGATTCGAAGCCGCAGAAATGAAAAAAACGGCACAGTGGTGCCGGACAGATACGGCAGATACAGCAACAGGATTTCCGCGGACTGCGCACCGGCGCAGTCCGCGGAAATTGATTATTATCGGACAGACGCGAAAAAAAAGGGGATGCATCGGCGTCTGAAGAGGAAAAGTTTTATGTCACATATATCACAGAATACGGACAGTCAGGTGAAGACGATCAGCTTTGTGATGATCATCACGCTGATCGGAAAGCTGCTGGGCCTGTACCGGGACCGTCTTCTTGCGGTCACCTACGGAACGGGCATGTTTGCAAACGCCTTTTCGACGGCCAGCAGGATTCCCCGCGTCTTTTTCGACGTCCTTTTCGCATCGGCCATCGCGGCCAGCTTTATCCCTGTATACAGCGAATATCAGAAGAAGAAAGGTCAGGAAGAGGCACAGAGGTTTGCCGGGAATTTCATCACTGTCATCGGTTTTCTGACGCTGATTCTGTCAGCGGCGGGCATTCTTTTCGCCGATCAGATGGTGACGCTGTTTGCGCCGGATTACGACGCGGAGACGGCGTCTTTATGCGCTTCTCTGACGAGAATCGTCTTTCCGACGGCATTTTTCACCGGCATCGCCTATTCCTTCGTCGGTATTCTGCAGGCGTCGGGGGAGTTCAACGTTCCGGCGCTGATCAGCGCCGTTTCCAATGTCATCATTATCGTATATTATCTGTTTCTGAACGACCGTTTCGGCGTCTATGGTCTGGCGGCGGCATTTCTTCTGGGCTGGGCGATGCAGGTATTTTTTCAGATACCTTCGCTGAAAAAAAAGGGATTTTCCTATAAGCCGAGTCTGAGCTTCCGCAACGAGGGCATACGGAAAGTGCTGAAGCTCATGATTCCCGTGATGGTGAGCACGTGGGTGCAGCCCATCGTTCTCATGATCAATTCGAGATACGCCTCGGGGCTTCACGGAGGAAGCGGCGTGACGATCATCGATTACAGCACAAATCTGTATCTGACCATCGCAGGCGTCTTCGTCCTGTCGGTGACAAACGTCATTTTCCCGAAGCTGTCTCAGCTGTCGGCTTCAGGAGACGAACAGGGCATCGCGGAGACGGTGAGGACGTCCACCCATTCCTCCCTCTTTTTCATCATCCCGATGATGCTGGGTATGATGGCTCTTTCCTATCCGCTGATCGATCTGATCTACGGCGGCGGAGAGTTCGGAGCCGATGACACGGCTCTGACGGCGAAGGCAATGTTTTTCACCTCGCTGGGCATGGTGGGCTACGCGCTGCAGAATATTTTATGCCGCGTCTACTATGCGCGTCAGGACGGAAAGACGCCGCTGATCGCCGGCGCTGTCTCTTTAGCGGCGGATATCGTCTTCTGCGAGCTTCTGGTAGGGCCGATGGGCGTGTCAGGCCTGGGACTGGCTTCGGCTCTGTCCTCTACGATTTACGCCCTGGCCCTGATCATCCCGCTTCAGCGTTCCGGAAGCCGTTTCGTGACGAAAAAATTCTGCGCTGATATGCTGAAAACGGCGGTCTGTGCATGTATAATGGCAGTAGCCGTGTACGGCCTGGCAGGCCTTTTGGAAGGAATTCTGCCCGGGATTGCGGGAAAACTGGCGGTCCTGTTCCTGCCGGCTGCCGCAGGCGTCATCATCTTCTTTGCGGCGGCGGCTCTCCTGCGGCTGGAGGAAGTGGAATATATCAGAGGTTTCATCAGAAAATTTTTGAAAAGAGGTTAGCGTCATGATCTCAATCTGGAAAAACAGCCTGTTGTACCGTTTTTTCGCGGTAATCTGCGGCTGGTTCAGCGCGCAGTGGATGAAGAGCAGAATCATCCGCGCGTTTATCAATACGAAGGACGCGGAAGAGGTCTCTCACAGCAGCATCTTCTACAGGCCGGGTCACCGGCTCCGGGAGCTCGTCTCTTCGATCTATGAAAAGCTGCATCTGGAAAAGATCTTCACCGGGAGCATTTTCGCAAATCCGTATGTCTGGTGCTTCCTGGCGGCGGTGCTGGCTCCGCTGGTACCGACGATGCTTCTGCTGGGGATCGTGCTGATCTCCTGCGTGTCGGCGATCCTGAACATGGCGGCGGACCGGCAGAAGACGCTGCTGTGTTCTCCGGTTAACAGATATATCATTCTGTTCGCCGTCCTGTATGTCGTCGCCACCGTCACGTCGGTGACGGTGACGGGAAGTCTCTATGTGGGCCTTCTCACCACAGTCTTCGTGCTTTCGGCTCTGGCAGTGGAAAACGCCGTAACGTCGAAAAGAGAACTGAATGTGCTGGTCCTCGGAATGGTGGCGGCAGGCGTTATCGTCTCCCTTTACGGGTTTTATCAGTATATTTTCGGAGCCGACGGATCTGCGGCATGGACGGACGATGACATGTTTTCGTCGATCTCCACGCGCGTCTATTCGACACTTCAGAATCCGAATGTGCTTTCGGAGTACCTGCTTCTGATCATCCCGCTGTCGGCGGCATGTCTGTTTACGGCGAAGGGCATTCTGAAAAAGGGTTTTTTCCTGTGCACTACGGGAATCATGTGTGTCTGCATGATCCTGACCTTCTCCCGGGCGGGATGGCTGGGTCTCATCTTTGCGGCGGCCATCTTTCTCATTCTCATCGACAGGAGGTATCTGCTGCTGTTTCTCGCGGCGGCCGTCGTCGTGCTGGCGGCTGCGCCGGATGTGATCATCAGCCGTTTTACGAGTATCGGCGATATGTCCGACGGCTCCACCTCTTACCGGGTGGCCATCTGGATGGGCACCATCAATATGCTGAAGGATTACTGGATCTGCGGGATTGGCCCGGGTACCGAGGCGTTCAATCTCATCTACCCGAGCTACAGCTACAACAGCGCCGTGGCTCAGCATTCTCACAATCTGTTTCTGCAGATCATGAGCGATGCCGGTATATGCGGTCTGATCGTATTTATCCTTCTCATCATCGTATTTATCCGGGCGCTCTGTTCGGCGATCTCGAAGGAGAAAAACAGAAAGAGCCGGATTTTTCAGATCTCTGCCCTGGCCAGCGTCGGCGGCTTTATGGTGCAGAGCATGGCGGACTATTCCTTCTATAACTACCGGGTGATGTATCTGTTCTGGGCATTTATGGGCCTGAGCGCGCTGTTTATCCGACGGAGCAGCCTCGCCGGAGAGGAGGACGAATGATCCGCGTTCTGAATATCATCAGCGATACGAATCTCGGCGGAGCCGGGAGGGTCCTGCTGAATTATGCGAAATACCGGGACCGCTCCCGTTTCGATATGTCGGTGATCCTGCCCCGGGGCAGCGTGCTTAGGGACATGCTCGAGCCGATGGATATACCCGTTTATGAAATCGACGGCATGGCCGACAGGTCTTTCGACCGGGCCGACGTGGGAAAGCTGAAGGAGATGATACGCCGGATCGATCCGGATATCGTCCATACCCACGGGTCGCTGTCGGGAAGAATCGCGGCGAGAGCCTGCGGCAAAAAGATCGTCTACACGCGTCACTGCGCGTTTCCGGTGAAGAGCTACATGAGACACGGTCCGGGCAGATGGGCAAACAGGATTTTCAATATGCATTATGCCGACCGTGTCATCGCTGTGGGGGAATCCACGAAGGAAAATCTCATGGAGAGCGGCATCCCGGAAAAGTATATCGATACGATGATGAACGGCTCGGAGAAGGTGACGCTGCCTCCGGAGGAGGAGCGGAGAAAGCTGCGCCGTCAGTACGGGTTTTCGGATGAGGATTTTGTCATGGGAATCCTGGCCAGAATCGAAGTGTATAAAGGGCATGACGATATTCTGGATGCTCTTTCACTTCTGATTTCGGAAGGCCTTTCCGTAAAGCTGATCATCGCGGGCACCGGCTCCTATGAGGAGAAGCTGAGGGAAAAGGCGGCGGCCTTTCCGGAGGGTACGGTCGTCTTCGCCGGATTTATCCGGGATATTTCGCAGATTCTCGCCGTGATGGATGTACAGATCAATGCCTCTTACGAAAGTGAGACATCCAGCCTTTCGGTCATCGAAGGCATGAGCGCCGGAGTTCCTTCCGCGGTCAGCGACTGCGGCGGAAATCCCGATCTCATCGCGGACGGTGTCAACGGATTTGTCTTTCCGGCCCGCGACAGCGTGGCGCTGGCGGCCTGCGTCCGGAAGATGGTGTCGGATCCGTCTCTTTGCGGCAGACTGAAGGACGGCGCCCTGCGAGTCTACGAAGAGCGTTTTACGGGGAAAAAATTTGCGGAAAGCGTGGAAGCGGTATACGAAAAGCTGATGCGGTGAACATGACGGCGGATATGCCGGCTGAGGAAACATCAGCGTGAAGGTATATAAATGGAAAAAGGAAACAAAAATGGATAAGAATTCAAAAATAAGAATATCATTTAATCTGTTTGATATTATTATTATTCTGATCGTCATCGCTCTGGTGGCCGGCTTCGCCGTATATCAGACGCGCAGCAGCTCTTCCGGCGGCGCATCGGGAACGAAGACTGTTCAGTATCAGGTGGAGATTACGGGTCTGACGGAAGGAACCGGCGATATGATACGCGAAGGGGATCCGATCGTGGACAAGGTCAAGAAAAACGGAATGGGAACGGTGGTCTCATCTGAATTTTATCCGATGACAAAGCAGGTTGTCGACCTGGAGACGGGAAATACGCTCTATAGCGAAGTACCGGGTCAGTATTCGGCGCTGATCACCATCGAGGCGGTATGCAGCGACTCGGGGACGGCTCTGACCACCGACGGCGGATTTGTCGTTCGGGCCGGAGAGGACGCCAGCATCATAGGACCGGGATACAGCGGCGGCGGATTTGTTGTGAATGTCATGCGGGGTGAAGGCGATGAGTAGAAAAGTACTGGATGAAAAAGGGCGCCTGTTCGGCGTGATCAATATCGTGGATGTGATCGTCATCATTTTAGCGATCGTTCTCATATGCGGAATCTATGTGAAATTCGGACGGAATGAGCGCACGGGCGCTGTCTCTTCCGGCAGCATGCAGACGGTGACTTATCAGATGGAGATCAAGTCTGTGCGCAGCGGTATTACGGACAATCTCCGGGCGGGAGATAAGATTTACGATCAGGAAAACGATGTGGAACTGGGCACGATCACCGACGTTCAGGTGACGGATGCCCGGCGCAGTGAAGCTCTCATCGACGGAACCGTCGTGGAGGGAACAGTGCAGGGACGGTATGACGTGATTCTGACGATCGAAGGCTCCTGTCAGGTTATCGGCGGCCGTTATTACATCAATCGTTCCGACGAGATCAGCGTCAACAGCGATAAACAGTCGTACACGAAATACTGTGAGTTTACGGGGACAGTCGTCGGAATAGAACAGCCGGAGCAGGCAGCTGAGTAGCAGACTGCCGGGCGGCGGCATGGATACGGCGCCCCACAAAGGCGGACAATGCGGCGGCGCGGTGTTGCGGCAAAAAAGATGGCATCAGCGGAAAACAGGAGGCGAAACGGTCGGACAGGATGAAGCAGAAAATACTCATGGTGACGATGGCGCTGGGGATCGGCGGCGCGGAAACACATATCGTGGAATTATCGAAGGAGCTGAGCCGGCGGGGATATGAGGTGATCATAGCGTCAAACGGAGGAATCTACGTGGAGGAGATCCGCCGTTACGGCATCCGCCATTCGGAGATGCCGATGAACAGCAGGGATACGGCATCCATGATACGGTCTTATCGGCTTCTTAAGAAGCTGATCCTGGAAGAAAAACCGGATCTCGTCCACGCTCATGCGAGAATCCCCGCGTTTATCGCCGGGCTCGTCAGAAAGTCGGTGGACTTTCCTTTCGTCACATCGGCTCACGGCGTGTTCGATACGACGGGGATTCTGAAATATGTATCCAACTGGGGCGACCGGACGATCGCCGTCTCGGAGGATATCAAAGCATATCTGCGGGAGAAATATCACGTTCCGAGCCAGAATATCAAGGTGACGATCAACGGGATCGATACCGGAAAGTTCTCACCGGATATATCCGGTGAGAAGGTGGCAGCTGAGCTGGAGATCGATGAGAAAAGTCCTGTGATCTGCCATGTCAGCCGGCTCGATGACGAAACTTCTCTCTTTGCCGAGCAGCTCATCGACTCGATGCCGGAGATTTCCTCCCGGATTCCGGATACGCAGCTTATCATCGCAGGCGGAGGGACTATGGAATCGCATCTCAGAAAACGTGCATCGACGATAAACGATTCTATAGGACGCCGGGCGGTTATCATGACAGGTCCCCGCACCGATATCAATGAGATCGTCTCTCTCTGCGATGTGTTCGTGGGAGTTTCCCGGACGGCTCTGGAAGCCATGGCCTGCGGAAAACCGGTGATCCTCGCCGGAGATGCCGGATATATGGGAATCTTCAGCAGGGACAAGCTGGCGGAGGCTAAGGAGGATAATTTCTGCTGCCGGGTCAGGGGACATTCCGTATCGGATGATCTGGTGTCGGATATCGTTCTCTGCCTGCAGAATACCGGATCGCCGCAGATGGCGGAGCTCTGCCGGTTTGAGAGGGAAGTGATTCAGCAGGAGTACTCCGTGGAAAAGATGACGGATGACTGTATCGAAGTCTATGAGAAAGCGGTCCAAAAACCGTTTCGGATCGTGATGAGCGGATATTACGGCTTCTCCAACGCAGGCGATGAGGCGATCCTGAACGCGATTCACCGCAATCTCATGAAGCTGTCTCAGAATCTCAAGGTAAAAGTGCTGATTTCCAATCCGGAAAAGGCAAAAGAAATCTATGATTTCGACATGGTGGATCGCTTCCACATTTTCAGCCTTCTGAGAGCTATCCACAGATGCGATCTGTTGATCTCCGGCGGCGGAAGCCTTTTGCAGGACAGGACCTCCACGAAATCTATCATGTATTATCTGACGGTCATGAATCTGGCAAAATTCATGAAGAAAAAGGTAATGCTGTACGCCAACGGCATCGGTCCCGTCATCAAGCCGGCGAACCGGCGGCGCGTATGCGCCGCCGTGAGCAGAGCGGATCTGATCACGCTGCGGGATGAAAACTCTGTGGAAGAGCTCCGCAGCATGGGTGTGAACAGGGATGACATGTATGTGACGGCGGATCCTGTCTTCACGTTTGACTGTCTGTCCAAAGACCGGGCGGCCGGCCTCCTGAAGCAGGAGAGAATACCGGACGACCGGCCGTTCGTGGGCGTATCTCTGCGGAACTGGTACAATCTTCCGGGGTTTGCTGAAAAGATCGCGGTGATCTGCGACGAAATTTACCGCCGTTATGACAGAAACATCGTCTTCATCGTCATGCAGACGCCGAATGATATCAAGATCAGCCGCAGGGTGCAGGAACTGATGGAATCTCCTTCCTATATCCTGCCGAACCGCTACAGCACGGATGAAATCATGGGCATGGTGGGCTGCGCCGATTTTGTCATCTCCATGCGGCTTCATACGCTGATCTTCGCGGCTCACATGCAGGTGCCGACGCTGGGACTGGTGTACGATCCGAAGGTGAAATATCACCTGAAATCGCTCGCTATGCCGTCCATGGGCGATGTGGAGGCTCTGGACACGGAGCAGGCCCTGCGCTGTGTGGAAGATATGGTGAAAAACAGAGAATCTTATGTCCGCATTCTGGCCGAAAAATCGGAGGAACTCCGGAAGCTGGCCTGCAGAAACGAGGAACTGCTGGTGGAACTCATCAACCGCGAGCTGGCTGCGCGGGAAGAGTGAGGATGTGCCGGTTTGGATAAAATGGGAGTGCGGCAGCCCGGACGGATAAGGATGTATCGGCTCCGGCCCGGACAGCGTGTGCTTCCGGGCTCACGGGCGGGAGAAAGACAGCACCGCATATCACGGCTTGTAACGGAGCGGAATGCGGAGTATAATCGGAAAGAGACAACGGTGTCTCCCTGAAAAAGGGGGATGCCGTTTTTTATTTCCCGGCGGATTCGCGCGGAAGATATATCCGGAATAGATCGCATAACCGCCACATTGATCCGGAAAGTTTTAGATTGATGAGATACAGGAAATCGATGGGATACCGGAAAAGGAGGAAAAAATGAGAAAACCCGTAATAGGCGTCATGCCTCTGATGGACGTGGAAAGAGAAAGTTACTGGATGCTTCCGGGGTATATGGAGGGCATTCTCGAAGCGGGAGGAATACCTGTGATGTTTCCTCTCACACCGGATCGGGCGGTTCTCGGCCAGCTGGCGGAATCCTGCGACGGTTTTCTGTTTACCGGCGGACACGATGTATCGCCGGAAATCTACGGGGAGGAAATTCTGCCTGTCTGCGGAGAGCTGTGTCCGCAGCGGGACGAGATGGAAAAAGCCGTACTGCAGGAGGCTCTGCGGGATGACAGGCCGGTTCTGGGAATCTGCAGAGGAATACAGTTTCTCAACGCGTTTCTGGGAGGGACGCTGTATCAGGATCTTCCTTCACAGCATCCGTCAGAGACCGGACACCATCAGTCGCCGCCTTACGACAGACCGGTTCACGATGTGAAAATCGAAAAGGGAACACCGCTGCACGCGCTGCTGGAAAAAGACCGGACAGCCGTCAACAGCTACCATCATCAGGCGATCCGAGAGACGGCGCCGGGGCTGGAGGTGATGGCATATTCGGAAGACGGTCTGGCGGAGGCCGTCCGTATGCCGGATCAGAGCTTTGTTTGGGCGGTACAGTGGCATCCGGAATTCTCCTTCCGCACGGATGAAGACAGCGGAAAGATCTTCCGCGCCTTCGTGGAAGCGGCGGAGAGGAAAATGGAGGGGAGAGTCGGATAATACGGAGCAGGCGCCGGGATATACA
>CAJFPD010000123.1 GCA_904398315.1 Candidatus Alangreenwoodia gallinarii
CGCCGGAAAGCCCGTAATATCAAGGTTTGAAGGCTTTTGAAGGGATATAAGAGATATGATAAAAATACTATTCGTGTGCCACGGCAATATCTGCCGTTCTCCGATGGCGGAATTCGTCTTCCGCGATATCGCGGAAAAGAGAGGTATCTCTGACCGCTTTTACGCCGCGTCGAAGGCTACCAGCAGGGAAGAGCTCGGAAATCCCGTCTATCCGCCGGTCAGAAAGCTGCTGGCCGAAAAAGGAATCTCCTGTGACGACAGGGCCGCCGAACAGCTCGATCCCCGGGACTATGATCTCTACGACTATATCATCGGCATGGAAGAGACGAATGTCCGCAACATTCTGAAAATTCTTCCCGGCGATCACGAAGGAAAAGTTCATCGTCTCCTCGACTTTTCCGACCATCCCCGGGATATCGCCGATCCCTGGTATACCGGAGATTTCCAAAAGGCCTATGCCGATATTCTGGAAGGATGTCTCGCACTGATGAATTACATAGAGAGCAGTATGAAATGATATCGGGATGCGGAACGGAAATACAGACGGTAAAGCCCGCAATTTCTGTCTGACCATGCCGCAGCATATCATGAGAATGTAAAGAGAGAAGGTCCTCCGCTTCACGCCGGATGAACCTTCTCTTTTCTGTTTATCTGTCTTTTATTTTATCTTTTTCGCTTTGCCGTCAGGCCGTTTCAGGCTACTTCTTCGGTTTCCAGGAGCTCTTCAGACCGACGATCTGGTTGAAGACTTTCTCTTCCGGGCCGCTGAGCTTCGTATCCTCGGCGTAGTAGCCGTGGCGGAAGAACTGATAGCGATTTCCGGGTTCCGACTGAAGAATCGACGGCTCCGCAAAGCCGTGGCGGATTGTCATCGTATCGGGATTTTCCACTTCCGTACCCGTCTCGTCCGCCTTCAGCAGATAATCAAAATCTCGGATGGTGACCGGCACAGCCGTCTTCGCGTCCACCCAGTGAATCGTGCCCTTGACTTTCCGTCCTTCGAACCCGGAGCCGCTGCGCGTCTCAGGATCATAGGTGCAGTAAAGTTCCGTGACATTTCCGTCCGCATCCTTCACAAAGTCATTGCAGGTGATGAAATAGGCTCCCTTCAGACGAACCTCGTTTCCCGGGAAGAGACGAAAATATTTTTTTACAGGATTTTCCATAAAATCTTCCCGTTCCACGTAAAGCTCTCCGGAAAACGGAACGCGGCGCGTTCCCAGACTTTCATTTTCTTTGTTGTTTTCCAGTTCACACTCCTCCGTCTGATCCTCCGGATAATTGGTGAGAATCACCCGGATCGGGTCGAAGATGACATTCCGGCTCTCCACCTTCGGCTGAAGGTCTTCCCGGATGCAGCTTTCCAGCTGTCCCACATCCACCGTGCTGTTCGATTTCGCCACACCGATGCGCTCGCAGAAATCCCGGATCGCCTCCGGCGTATAACCTCTCCGTCTGAGCCCCGAAATCGTCGGCATCCGCGGATCATCCCAGCTGTCCACCTTTCCCTCGTCCACCAGCTTCTTCAGAAGCCGCTTGCTCATCAACATATTCGTCACATTCAGACGTGCGAATTCGATCTGCTTCGGCGGCTGCACCCATTCCGTCTCCCGCAGAACCCAGTCGTACAGTGGTCTGTGATCTTCAAATTCCATGGTGCAGATCGAATGAGTCACACCCTCGATGGCGTCCTCGATGGGATGAGCGAAATCGTACATCGGATAGACACACCATTTTGTGCCCGTATTGTGATGCTCCGCGTGAGCGATGCGGTAGAGAACGGGATCCCGCATGTTCATATTCGGAGAAGACATGTCGATCTTTGCCCGCAGCACCATCTCGCCGTCGGCATATTTTCCCTCTTTCATCTCCTGAAACAGGCGCAGATTCTCCTCCACGCTCCGGTTGCGGTAAGGACTCTCCTTTCCCGGCTCTGTCAGAGTGCCGCGGTACTCTCTCATCTCATCCGCATTGAGACCGCATACGAAAGCCTTTCCCTTGCGGATCAGCTTCAGAGCGCATTCATACATCGTATCGAAATAATCGGAGGCGAAACGCGTTTCATCCCAGTCAAATCCGAGCCATTTCACGTCTTCCTTGATGGATTCCACATACTCGGTATCCTCTTTGACGGGGTTCGTATCGTCAAACCTCAGATTGCACTTTCCGCCGTACTTCGCCGCTGTCGTAAAATTGAGACAGATCGACTTGGCATGCCCGATATGGAGATATCCGTTCGGTTCCGGCGGAAACCTGGTCGTAATCTCTCTGTCATAGACATGATCTCTGATGTCCCGCTCGATGATGCTGTGAATAAAATTGATACTCTCTCTTGCCGGTTTTTCTTCCTCCGGTCCGGATCCCGTCTTCTTCTCTTCCGCCATTTCCGTCCTGTTCCTCCTGTTTTCCGGTCTATTTCTTACGCTTTACCGCGCGCTTCGTCTTCACCCTGTAGACTTTTTCCTCCACCGTCTCCGCTTCTTCGATTTCCTCTTCCGCTCCGGCTTTCTTATTCATTTTTTCAGCCTTTTTCAGAGCCTTTGCCTTTTCCTCATTGATCAGACGGACGGCCTCCTGCACGCTGATATTCTTTTCCTTCGCCAGCTTATAAGGGTTGGTATTGATGCCGGCCAGCGGATCGGTGTCTCCTTCCATCATCTTTTTTCTCTGATCGCGGAATGTCACGACCATCATGACGATGATCATGAGAAACATCAGCAGCAGATAACCTGCGCCGGAGCCGCTCTTCCCGGTGGAAAAGGACAACTCCTCATCCTCTCCCAGAGCATTTCCCGTATCGGAAATCAGGCTTCCGTCGATCTGTACGGTATATTCCTCTTCCTCCTGCAGGTCATCGTCCATCAGAAGACTGATCTTCGAAGCGTCCTTGCTGTCATAGATCACGGAAAAACCGATATCCTTTCCGGAGCTGTCTCTGACCGAAATCTTTCCTTCGTTTGCCGTCTGCGTCGCTTCGTCTGAGACATCCTCACTGAAAAACAGTTTGATCATCACATTGGTGACCTGAACCTTGTCATATCCCTGCTCCGGGTTGGAATCCGTCAGTTCAAAGCCGGCGGCGCTCACCGGCATGACGCATAATATTGTGAGCAGAATCGCCGTCATTACGATGCCTGCAAATCGCTTCATAATTATTATTTCCTCCTAAGCTGTCTGAAAAAACATTTCAATAGATCGGAGCATTCCTCCCGCAGAATTCCTCTTTCCACATGCGGCTGATGATTCAGGCGGGTATCTCCTGTGATGTCCAGAACCGATCCGCAGGCCCCTGTCTTGGGATCCTCCGTTCCGATATAAAGATTCCGGATCCTCGCGTGGACGATAGCCCCGGCACACATAGCGCAGGGCTCCAGCGTCACATACATGTCACATCCCGTCAGGCGCCACCCGCCGACCGCTTCCAGCGCCTGCCGGATCGCCAGCATTTCGGCATGAGCCGTGGGATCTTTCTGCGCCTCTGTCCGGTTTCCCGCACGGCCGATCATTTTTCCGTCCCTGACGATCACAGCGCCCACAGGAACCTCCCCTGCCTCCGCTGCTTCGCGCGCAAGATCCAAGGCCTCAGCCATGAAATGCTGTGCCGTATTTTCCTCTCTCATCTTCTTCTCTAAAGCGCCGGCGAAACGCTGTGCAGCTGTTTTGTCGTCGACAGAATTACATTTGTCTGAGTACGTTTGATACCATGAAAACTCTTGATCCTGTTCATTATCATCTCCAGGGTATGCGTATTTGTCGTCGTCACCTTCAGCATATAGTCGTACTCACCGGTTATATAGTGACACTCCAGAATCTCCGGCTCCGATTCCACAAAATCGAGAAATGCCTGGGTCTGAGAGGTGGACTCGAGACCGATACTGATCATCACAGACAGATCCTTACCGAGAAGTTTCGGATCCAGGATGACGGTATACTTGCTGATAATATTGGAATTTTCCAGCTTTTTCAGCCGCTCACTTACAGCGGACAGAGACAGATTGACCTTTCTGCTCAGTTCCGAGATCGACACCCGCGAATTTTCCTGCAATACTTCTAAAATTTTTACATCAATGACATCCATTAAAACTCATTTCCTCCGGACTAAAAAATTCGAAATCCTGCAGACCGGCAAGATACAGGGAACCGGAATCCCTCCGCCCTGTCATTTACATTTTGCCCGTACTCAAAAAAATACGGTCAGAGCCGCAACACAATTTCAATCAATTGTACCATACGGGAATAAAAATGCAATGCAAAACGGCATATTACACTAAATTTTTACTGTGAAACCCCGCGAATCAATGAGGCCCTAACCCGATTTTCGTAGAAAATCGCGGTAGGTCCTACTCAAGAAATTCCGAAATCTTTGATTTCGTGAATTTTACTGAGCCCGGAGGGCGCAGAGGAGCGGCTGGTTTCACGTACGCGAGGATTCCTTAGTGAAGCGCCGCTTTCTGTGCTGCCAGGCGGCGCTGTAAATCACACTCCCGGCGGAAAAAGCGGAAAGTCCGGCAGAAGACTTTCCGCTTTTTCCGCAGTTCCGAATGCGCCTGCGGCGCATTCTCCTGTTCTGTATGATCAGTAATATTCTATAACGGATTTTTTTCCCATCTGTTCCAGGAGCTCTGCCATGTGCTGGATGATTCTCACCTTGATGCTCAGGTTGATCGGTGCGTCGATGTTCTGATGAGCCGGATTGTCCGCCTGCCCCATCATGAAAACGATATCGGTACAATCCTGCACCAGCATTTTCACCAGTTTTGTCGCGCCGTCCTTCTTCTCCAGGTTTACGGGACCCGATGATTTCACATTGCTGCCGTACTCCTTCTGACAGGCTTCCATCAGCTTTTCCGCAGCCGACAGCGTCAGAATCCCTTCTGTAACCAGGTCAACGCCCTCTATATAAGCGGTGGGAGGTACATCATCGTCATAGTATTTCAGATCCACATCGATCTTCTTTCCCAGCTCCCGCGCTACGATCTTCGAAGTGGTACCGCCGCAGACGATCTTTTTGCCGGAAGCGGCCATCAGCCTGCGCACCTGTTCGCCATCCATTTCCGCGCTTGAAGCCGGTCCCACCATGACTCTTGTCGTCGTCCGCGGCATGATGCGCACTGTCGCCACCGTCGTGTCATCTCCCGGTTCTCCTTCATACAGATGATTGCAGACCTCCAGCAGATTCCGCGTCATCGTGCGCGAAGACATCTTCCGATCGTAATTGCGCTGGATGAATTCCATGACATTGACGCGTTTCCAGCCCAGATTTATGAGCCGGCCGATGCCGGCATGGATGACTCCGTCGGAAAAGGAAACGATCATATCCTCAGGTTCCGCGAAAAAGTGAGATTCCCACACTTCCTTGCCTCCGATGACCCGCATTTCCTTTTCAGGTTCATCAAGGACACCGTTGCGCAGCATGACAAATTCCGGCCCGTCAAATTCCGCCGTATAAACCTCACCGTTGTGTTTGACCCGGACTATGGTAAAAGTGGAATAGGCGATACCCCGTTCCCGGCAGACCGGAAGCGTCTCTGAGATCGTCTCGACACACTCGTCGATTCCCGCATTTCCGATCATGAGGGTGGAGATGATCTTGCTGGTGAGCGTAGCCAGAATATTCGCCTTGACTCCGCTGCCCATACCGTCGGCCAGCACGAGAATCGTCTCATCGGGCCGGCGTATGACATTGACCATGTCTCCGCAGAGTTCCTCTCCCTTTTTCAGAAGACTCTGGCTGTAGATATCGACGTAAAACTCGTTATTTCTCATTGCTGTACCACCTGTCCCCGTACCATTCTTCCTCATCCGTCACGAGCATGGACTTCATCCGGTTGACCGCCAGCTTTGTCTCCGCCGTCGTCTCACCCAGCAGGCTGGCGATTTCCTGTGCGATCCTCATCTGTTTCTGTACGACCTCCTGAGCCACGTCGATGGTTTCCTGACGCATCTGACTCTCTTTCCGCCTTTTCTCCGCCTCTTCCGTCATGTCGTTGATGACGAGAGTGTAGAGATGATGTCTCGTGATGCGGAAAAAGGTGACGGCCAGCACTTTATTGAGCTTATCGCACTCCACCACATCATTGATCACATCAAGTTCCTTCATCCTGGCGTTGTCGATAAACTGAGTGAGCATGATATCTCTGACGTCACGGCCCAGATAATCCTCCTTCGTGCCGCTGAGAATCTCCAGAGCCTTCGGATTGATATCGGCAATCTTCATATCCCGGTCCGTCAGCACGATGCCGTTCGGCATGAATTCAAACAGATGATTGGATTCCGCTTCCGCCTTATCTCTGGCATAAGGAATGCACATGAAAGGATCTGCCATTCCCCGGTAAACGGCGATCGCCTTGTCCCGGCAGGTAGGATAGCCGCATCCGCTGCAGTCCAGCATATGTTCTTTCTTCGTCTTGCCGACGAGAGCCAGCAGATCCTTCAGCTCCTCCTCCGTCGGCATCGGTTCGTAAAAATCCATGCTGATATACTTCTTCCGGATGTCCACTTCTGCAGATTCCGACGGATTCGGTGCGCCGCCTCCGTTGTCATCCTTTACGGTAAAAAGCCAGTGATCCTTGCCCGGAAACGTATCTTTTCCCGCCAGGCGCATGATCGGCCCTCCGAGACAGCTGTTCTGGCAGCCCACCAGTTCCATGAAATATCCCCGGATTGAATCGTTGAGATCTTTGAATGTGCTTTTGATGCGGCCCGCCCCGTCGATATTCCAGAGCATATAGTGATACTTGATGTCTGTCTTCAGCGCCCGGAACACGCCTCCGGATTCATCGAAATAACGGGCGCGGTAATTGGATACCATGATGGTATCATGATCTTCCTCCCGCGTGATTTTCACATTTTCGCTCTCCATCCAGCGTTCCAGTTCCTCGAAATTGAGATAAGCGTCGATCAGTTTTCCGTTCTGCGTGATGGCCGCCAGCTTATGACAGGCGATACACGGACCTACGATCACGATCCGGATATCATCTCCGTACGCTTTTCTCATCATCTTCGCATGAGCTTCCATAGGCGTATCCACCGGTGCCAGATATTTGATCAGCTCCGGATAATATTTCTGAATCAGAAAATTGGAAGCCGGGCAGGAACTCGTAAAGATGTTTTTCATGTTTCCCTCTTCCGCCAGCTTCTCATATTCCTCCATCACCCGCATGGTACCGATGGCTGTTTCCTCAACACGGCTCACTCCCAGCTTTTTCAGTGCCGCCGCCACCTGCCAGAGGTTCGCCTTCATGAAATATTCTCCGAACGTAGATGAAATGGAAATATATACCTTCTCTCCGTTTCTGATCATCGCCTTTACTCTGTCCAGCTCACTGAGAAGATCTCTCGCATCCTGAGGGCAGACGAGATAACACTGACCGCAGTAGATGCACCGCTTTTCATCGATTTTCGCTTTTTCCGACAGAATCGAAATCGCCTTGACCGGACAGGCGCGGACACATTTGTAGCAGTTCTTGCAGTTTGCGCCTTTCAGCCGCATGATCATCGCGCTTCTTTTATTTTCTGAATTCATATTCTACTCCTCCCGGGACAATCTCTCGCCGTCTCTTTCCGGCTTCCGCCTTCCGGCCCTGTTCCGTCAGCCTTCTTGATTTTATACCCGCCGGAGCTTTCCTCTCCGGACTGCGGCGTCTCAGCCGTTTCCGAGAACCTCGCGCCGGAATACTTCCTCCACATTATCTTTTCTGAGATCATAGATCTGCCGTTCGTCGACTCTCGCTCCGATGTTTCCCGTACACTGATCCATACAGAAAGAAGCCTTCAGTTCCACTTCATCTTCCAGCCCGTAGCGCCGGATCAGTTCATCGAGCTCATCGATCACGTGGTGTGATCCCTTCATGTGGCAGGCGCTTCCCACACATATTGTAACCGTTTTCATGCCGTCCTCCTTCTTGATATAATTTTACCGTTTTTAATAGTTGCTTTCAATAGTACCCCGCAGGTTTGGAGGATATTCCGCCGCGCTGACCGGCCCGTCAGAGAATCCTGAATCTGTAATATTTTTTTAAGTTTTTCCGCCGCAAAAACAGTATATAATAGAATTGCCGTACAGGCCTGTCCCCCTCGGACCTGTACGCGTCAGCCGGAAAAGAAAACGCTGCTCTGTCTGTATTTTCGAAA
Organism: Candidatus Alangreenwoodia gallinarii; assembly: GCA_904398315.1. Taxonomy (GTDB): domain Bacteria; phylum Bacillota; class Clostridia; order Peptostreptococcales; family Anaerovoracaceae; genus Alangreenwoodia; species Alangreenwoodia gallinarii. Next base: position 8,134 of record CAJFPD010000123.1, read on the forward strand.
AATAAAAATTATCAGGAGTGGAATTATACATGGTTATAGATTTTATTTCAGCTGCAATACTGATCATATGCATCATCAACGGAGAACGGCGCGGTGTCATAGAATCCTTTGCCAGCGCTTTCGGATGGCTCTTCTCGCTTTTCTTTGCGCTGTTTTATTCCCCGTCGCTTGCTGACCTGCTGAATGAAAAGCTCAGGCTTTCCTCAACTATCAGCGATGCGGTTCTCGGCCGCGTCAAGGATATGGTGGCCGGCGGCAGTTCCCTGCCGGAATCCGTATCGGAAAATCTTCCGGCTGCCGTCTCGCAGGCTCTGGCAAATTCAACGGATTCCGCACTGGAGCGGGCGGCGCGGCCGATCGCCGATAACCTGGCCGAAATTTTTGTCAGCATTATCGCTTTTTTCCTCGTATTCTTCGTCGTCAAATTTCTCATCCATTTTCTGGAACGGCTGATCAGGGGATTTCATAAAGCGAAAAAAGTGGGCGCCGTCGACGGCATTCTCGGTATGGTCTTCGGAGTACTGAAAGGATGTGTTCTGATCTATGTTCTGATCACCTGCCTCATTTTAGTGGCGTCTGTCACATCCTATGAACCGCTGACGAATGCGATTCAGTCCTCTGTCTGCATCGAATTTGTCCATTCCCGCGGGCTTCTCTTCTTCGGAGAAGACATCGTAAACGGCCTCGAGATCCCGGAGCTTTCTCTGTAGCTTCGGGATCCGATTTTTTTGTTGTCCCTGCCGTATAATTATGATATGATAAGGAACGTGCAGAAACATGCTTGCGTAGCTCAGTGGATAGAGCGTCGGTTTCCTAAACCGTGCGTCGGGAGTTCGAGTCTCCCCGCGAGCACCAGAAAGTCCCGTGATTTCAAGAATCACGGGACTTTTTCTTTTATCATTCTTCTTCATGATTTCCGGAATTTCCTCCGCCGCAGATAAAATTTCACAGATCAGAGAGTCATTCGGAATTCCTCCGCTCACCGGCTGTCTGTGCCTTCCTTTTTCCGGTCCTGCCTGCCGATTCTTTAGAATTCTTCAGTTCTTTTTCGCTGCAGAATATCTATAATGAAATCAGAAAAGACATCATTACATTTTCCACAAAATCACGCATGAGGAATCCCTCCGCATATCATCATTCCGAAAATCCGGTATGCCGGGTTCCCCGATATAAGGTAAAGGATCATGAAACAGATGAAAAACACCCGTACCGGACGACGCGCTCTATCTCCCGCCTTTTTCCTACTGATCTCTCTGATCATCATTTTAGCGGTATTTGTCGCAGCAGCTGTCGTCCCATCCGGCATTTCTTCCATGAACGGAAAAGGTACCGCAGCCGGCAGCACCGCCGCAGCCGACGAAAACTCAGGCGTAAAAGAAATGAATCCCGGACATCAGGAGCAGGTCCCTCAGGAAGACAGTTCTCTGCAGGGAAATGCCGCCGAGGATTCACAGAAAACAGATAGTTCTTCCGAAACAGAAGCTCCATCCTCCGAAGCAGCGGAAACGGATATTTCCGGGGAAACAGCGGCCCCGCCTGCAGCTTCCTCCGGTGACAGCTCCGCACTGCCGCCGTCCCCGTCCGCTCCAAAGACACCGGAGGCTCCGGAGCAGACAGACGGCAGATATGCATATTTTACCTTCGACGACGGACCGAGCCGCAATACGGAAAAAATTCTCCGTATTCTCGCCGAAAACGATATCCGGGCCACCTTTTTTGTCATCGGACGGACGGACGAAACTTCCATGCAGCGCTACCGCATGATTGCAGAAGCCGGCCACACGCTGGCGATGCACAGCTATACACACAACTACGGAGAAATATACGCCTCCATGGATGCCTTCCGGGCGGATTTTCAGAAAATATCCGATCTGCTCACACAGATTACCGGATCCCGTCCGCTTCTCTACCGCTTTCCGGGAGGCAGCAGCAATACGCTGTCCTCGAGGAAAGTGCCGATGACGGAAATGATACAATTCCTGAATGATCAGAATGTTCAGTACTTCGACTGGAATGTAAATTCCGCCGACGCTTCCGGCAGAAATCCGGACGCCGGTCTTCTGGTACAGAACGTAAAAAACGGACTGAAATACCGTCACAACATCATTCTCATGCATGATGCGGCCGGCCACGAAACGACAGTGGATGCCCTGCCCGGGATCATTCAGGCATGCCGGGACAAAGGTCTGACCTTCCGTACGATCGACAAAGACACTCCGCCGTCCCATCATCACCGGCGCGACTGATCCTGCCTGACATCACCGCTTCACAGAGGATTGCATTTCCGGCCGTTTCAGGTCTGAAAATACAGAATAATCTCTGCAATCCTCTCAATACTGTTTTCCGATATGTATCTCCTCATGGCAGGAAGTTTCCTCCGCGGCTCTCCTGCTCTTCTTCGTCCATGCAGCATCCGCCTTCCGGGCTACGGTCCGGATAAGCTGAGAGAATATCCTGC
>CAJFPD010000124.1 GCA_904398315.1 Candidatus Alangreenwoodia gallinarii
AAAGTACCTACGCCGGAAGCGTCTTCGATTTCTCCGACGTTATGAGGATTCATGAAGTGATCGATGACTTTATCGTTATACATTGCCATAATATTTACCAACCTTTCTCTTCCGAGACTGAAGAGATCTCCCGGAGTCTCGCTATGATTTTCTTTATCTGATCGACAGTGTAGTCCACGTCTTCCATCGTCGTCATGTCACCGAAGGTGAAGCGGATAGAACCGTGAATCAGTTCCACCGGAATGCCGAGCGCTGTCAGTACGTGAGAAGGCTGCAGGGATTTCGAGGAGCAGGCGGAGCCGGAGGAGGCACAGATTCCTGCAAAATCAAGATAGAGGAGAATCGCCTCCCCTTCCACGTATTCAAACGTGATATTGGCATTTCCCGGATGGCGGTGTTCCCTGCTGCCGTTGTAGTGTGTCCTCGGTACTTCCGCCAGAATCCGTTCGACGAAATGATCTCTGAGACGTTTTACATGGGCCACATGGCGGTCGAAATCCCGCTGTGCGATCTCTGCGGCCTTGCCGAAACCGACGATGGCCGGAATATTTTCCGTCCCCGCTCTCTTTCTGTTTTCCTGGGCTCCGCCGTGGATATAGGTGGGCAGGATGACGCCTTTCCGGATATAGAGGCAGCCGCATCCCTTCGGCCCGTATATCTTGTGGGCGGAAAGAGAGAGCATGTCCGCGCCGATCTCTCTGACATCGATAGGAACGTTGCCGGCAGCCTGAACCGCATCGGTATGAAACAGAATACCGTGCTTTTTTGCGATGGCGCCGATTTCAGCCACCGGCTGAATGCTGCCCACCTCATTGTTGACGAACATGATGCTGATGAGTATCGTATCGGGACGTATCGCAGCTTCCACTTCCGCCGGATCGACGATACCGTCGGAATTTACACCGACATAGGTAATCTCAAAGCCCTCTTTTTTCGCCAGATACTGACAGGTATGGAGTATGGCGTGATGTTCGATTGCCGAGGTGATGATGTGACGGCCTTTTGTTTTCAGTTTCCTGGCCATAGCGATCAGAGCCCAGTTATCCGATTCCGTGCCGCCCGATGTAAAGATGATCTCAGACGGTTCCGCGTTGATCAGGGAAGCGACCTGTCCTCTCGCTTTTTCCAGGGCATCCTTCGCCGTTGCTCCCACAGAATAGATCGAGGAAGCATTGCCATAATTCTGCGTAAAATACGGTATCATCTCATCCGTGACTTCCTGTTTTACAGGAGTCGTTGCGGAATAGTCGAGATACACCTGTCTTTTTTCTTCCATGCTTTTTCCTTCCTGAATTTATTTGTCATTGAAACGGGGATTCAGCCACAAATCCGCTGTTTTCTGAATTCTGATGCCGGCGTCCGGCAGCACGGGAGCAGGTAAGCTTCCCGCTTGCTGGATATATTATACCTTTTTTGAAAAGAAGATAAACTGCTTTTTTTGCAAAACCGACAATTTTCGTATACTTTGGTATATTTTACGGAATCTTTCCGACAAAATAAAGGTATTTATAATCATATACAACAGCAAACGAAAGTATTTTTGCCGTAAAATCCTGCGGATCAGAGGAAACGGATAATTCAGATCGCCTGCAGAGAGGAAAGACTCATCTCTGTGCCGGATGTGGAAGTCCGTATCCGGTAGCTTCTCTCCTCTGTATAGTATCCGTCATAGCCCAGCATGTACCAGCGGACTGTCATGTCGTAAAACCGCACGGCTCCCTTTTTCGAAGTCATCACACAGCGCAGAATCTTCATGTTGATCACTTTGTCGGCATCACTGCTGCGGAATTCCGAAAGACTCCGCATATCCTCCTCCAAAAGAGGATGGGTTTCGATGGCGGCAAGCCCGGAGTAAATATCGGCCTGTCCCCTGCTTCCGAACATGGCGCGCTGCAGGACCTCCGTACGCTGCAGCATCAGTTCGGATGCCGCGGCCTCATCTGCCGTATCAGTCGCCTGTGAAAATCCGGAAAAGATCAGTGCCGCTGAGACGGTCAGAAAAAGAACGCGGATCGACCGCATCGTTTTCTTTTTCACTGCAAATCATCTCCTTTCTGCTGTTTTTCCGCCCTGCGGCCTCGACAGGGCTTAGAAATAAGCATAAAGAAAAAGGAGTGCGAAATTTGTAGATTTCACACTCCCTGCACGTATTTTCTTCCGGCAGATATCTTCACTTTTGCATTGCCGGATGTTTCCGGAACGGCGAACACATTTCTCAGAAAAAAGCGTTGATTATTTCTGAAACATCTATCGTTCAGTTCAGATTATTGTTTTTCTTGTTCCTGCGAACCGGCGTAATACTGCCGTCCGGCTCGAGAATCTGTATCTGCTGAAGCTGGCTTTCAAATCTTTTTCTGAAATTTTCGAGATATTCTTTTCTGAGAAGATCACGTTCCGCTTTTTCCTCTTCGGTCAGACCGACAGTCTTCGCTTTTTTGGCGAGTTCATTGATCCGCTCCAGTTTTTTGTCCGATATTACCATTTTCCGTTTCCTTCCTGTCTACAGTCCGGGACGGTGAGTCCTGCACTGTATCCTGTCTGCGGCAGTTCTGGCCGCCGCATATATCTTCCTTATTATATTGTAAAGAAACCGGATGAGCAAGATCTTTTCCGGTCCGGACGATTGCCGCGATACATAGTTGTATATAAAAACTATATCATGACAGCGCGGGAAAGCGGGAAAAAGGATTTTCGATACAGAAAATTCTGTTTTTTTGTACATAATATACAAAAAAATGGTATGATATAACGAATAAGAACTGAAGAATATTCTGACAGACCTGCAGAGATATCTGATATTTTTCGGCGGGTGTCATTTGTTTTGTTCAAAAGGAGGTTTTTTCCGTGGAACTCATGTTCAATTCTCTTTACAGGAGTGTAAAAGACAGAATTCCGCTGGTTCCGATCGCCGGAACAGACGGCTTCTACCGGCTGGTACGCTGGGTTCAGCTCGACGATCATTCTCCGAATCTTCATCATCTGCTGCGCAGCGGAGATCTCGTCATCACGGCGGACTGTGCAGATCTGGCAGCCAACCCAAAACGTTTTCTGAAATATGTCCGTCATCTGTCGGAGCTCGGCGCCAGTGGCCTGATTCTTTATGTCGGCATCAGCGGAACGGATGCCTGCGAGGATATTTTCGTCGATGAGGAGGTTATCCGCTATTGTGACCAGTTTCAGTTTCCTCTGCTCAGCGTCCGGGGAAATCTGCATGTAGCGGATATCACGAGAGAAATGTGTTCTGTGCTGTTTGAATTTGATCATAATTACGATATGATCAACGAGATTATCTGCGGTCTTTTATACGAGCCGCATGTCAATGCCAGAAGTGCTGAACATCTGACGCATTTCGGTTTTCCCATACGGGCGGATTATATCATTCTCGTCTATCGGGATGATGACAGAAATTTTTTTCGCGCGTCAGATGACAGAAATTATAAGTATCTGAATCGGTTTTTCTATACGCTCGGGGAAAAATTCTTCTATTTTCGGGAGGCCGGATACGGTATCATTCTGATTCAGCATTCCGATGAGCGTAAGGTCACGTCCTATGCCGGAGATATCGTCCGAAATCTCGTGAAAATTCACGGAAATGAAACGCTGCGGTGCGGTGTCGGAACGTGTGTCCACTCTATCACAGACATCCGCCAGAGCTTCCGCAACGCACGCGCTGCGCTGAGCTATGCGAAATTCAAGAAGACAGACTGTGTCTCTTTTCAGGATATCGGTTTTTACAAAATGCTGTTTTCTTCGGAGGATCAGGAAATTCTGAAGGAATATACGCTGTGCCTGAAACCGATTATCGATTACGACAGAAAGCATAACTCAGATCTGGTTCGGACTCTGGCCGTCTATCTGAAATCCGGAAAGAGCATACAGAAAGTGGCCGCGGAACTCGCCTGTCACCGTAATACGATCAATTACCGCATGAAAAGGATCGAAGAGCTTCTGTATTTCGATATCGATGAGTATGAAAATGCTTTTATCCTTGAACTGGCGTTCCGGGTTTTAGAGTATCTCGATCAGCTGAAGCTGGAAGATCTTCATCACTGAGATCTGCATTGAGATCTTCGGTGATGCAGGACCATGCTCCGATCAGACGCGGCAGATTCCATGCCGCGTTTGCCGGGCTGGTGGACGGAAGTCCGATGATTTCGCGCTGCGTCATTTTTTTCTGATAACGGTCAAACAGCCGCTTTGCGGTTCCGCCGTTGGCGTAGATCGTTCTGATGTCAGCTGCCGATAAAATGAGACGGAGATCGGCGGGAACCACGTTACGGATGCTGCTGTCGCTGGACCCGACGATATCACAGCTTTTGATCACATCCCAGAGCGCTATTTTGTTTCGCAGCAGCATGGCTTTTTTCTGAGACACCGTCTCAGGAAGCGCCTCTCCGAGAATCTGTGAGATGACTTTCCAGAATCGGTTCTGCGGATGGCCGTAATAGAAAGCCTGCTCTCTGGATTTTACTGACGGAAACGTTCCGAGAATCAGGATACGGGAATTTTCATCGAAAACGGGTTCGAATTCATGAGACAGGCGGGTGTGTTCTTTTCTGTGTGTTTCTCTGTTCATTGCTCTCTCTTCCTGCCGTGCTGTTTCTTCAGACAGCGGCTCTTTCCAGCCGGAGCTTGTCAGCTACGATGGCGATAAATTCGCTGTTTGTCGGTTTTCCCTTGCCGTTATGTACAGTATAGCCGAAAAGACTGTCGATGGTTTCGAGCTTTCCGCGGTTCCATGCCACTTCGATAGCGTGACGGATCGCCCTCTCCACCCGGCTCGGCGTCGTATTGTACGCTTTTGCGATCATAGGATAAAGCTCTTTTGTCACAGCTCCGATCAGGTCCATGTTTTCCACACAGAGCGCGATGCCCATTCTCAGATACTGATACCCTTTTATATGCGCGGGAACACCGATTTCATGAATCATATTGGTTATGTCGATTTCGAGATTATTGGATTCTTCGTTTTCGTCTTTTTTGATCAGCTTTTTTGCAGATTTCGGAGAAGAAAGGTTCTCCTCTTCCCGGATTCTGCCTGTGAGACTGTAGATGCGCTTGATCAGAATCTGCAGGTCGAACGGCTTTACAATGTAATAGCTGGCGCCCAGTGCGATGGCTTTTTTCGTAAAGGTTTCATTTCCCATGGCGGAAAGCATGATCACCTTCGGAGGATCGTTCAGATCCATTTTGTTGATCTGCTCCAGGACCTCAAAGCCGTCGATGTAAGGCATGATGTTGTCAAGAATGATGACATCCGGCTTATTCCTTTCGATTTCCTCCAGAACCTTCCGGCCGTCATTGGCGGTCCAGCAGATTTCCATGTCTTTTTGTTCATATAAAACATCGCAGAGAATGTCGCAGAAATCTTTGTTGTCGTCTGCGACAGCAACTTTTATTTTAGACATCAGTCGTCCCCTCCTGTCAAATAAGTACTACAATCTCAATTTTAAAGACTTTTCCTCCATTTCACAAGCGCAATGATAATCAAAATGTCGCAGGATTCGACAATATTCGACAAAAATACGGAGTGGAAAAAACGGTTCCCTATTTTTCTCCCCGATGCGTGTGCTTTTTCTTCGGGATTCCGGCATTGAGAAAGAATCCGGCGAGAATGAAGAATACGCCTACGACGATATTTACAGTGACAGGTTCTGACAGAATCAGAGCTGCGAGGATGACAGCGATGACGGGCTTGATGAAGAATGCCACGGAAGCATTGGAAGGTCCGGAAAGTTCTATAGCCTTCAGATAACAGAAATAGCCGACTCCCGTCACGATAATGCCGGCATACAGTACGGTGGCGATATTATGGGATGAGATGCCGGCAAGTACCGGTTCATCCATGACGAGAAGCAGAATCAGCTCGATGACGGATGCGATAAGGAAGCTGAAGCTGTTCTGCGCAGTACCGCCGATCTTCGCGATTCTGCGCTTTCCAAGAACCGTAAAAAGAGCGAACGTGACGGCTGCCGCCACCAGAAACAGGATCCCGCGCAGCGTGTTTCCTTCCGCCATATGCAGCGGGTTAGCGACAATGATCAGGCCGGTAACGCTCAGCAGGAGGACGACAGCCTTTCTTACTGTAAACGGTTCTCCGACGATGAAATAGGAGAAGATCATCGTAAAGACAGGGTTCGTCGAGATGATGACGGAAGCGGTATTCGCGTTTGCCTGCATCACACCGATCTGAAAGGCGGTCATACTGATGCAGACGCCGACGATTCCCAGGAGCACCAGCCAGGCAAAATCGCCGGGCGTAAGGTGTACTCTCCTCTTCTTTAGGTCGTGCAGAGCAAACGGCAGCAGAAAAAGACCGCCGATTACAAAGCGCAGAAAGGTCATCTGAAGAGCCGTAAAATCTCCTCCGCCGATTTTCAGCGCGATCTCCATCGTTCCGAAACAGAATGCTGTGATAAGAATATACAGAATGCTTTTATGTTGATTTACACTCATAACTCTACCTCCAGAGTTGTATTATACTACTTTCTGTCTTCGGAACAAGCAAAACAGCCGGAACCGCCGCCGGATTTCACTCCTCTGCTGCGCTTTACACACCGGACAGGCCGTGTTAAACTGATCCCGTGGCGGAAATGACGTCAGTAAAAATTACAGATAACGGAAAAAATAGGAGGGGAAAATGGGAAGATATGCTTCAGCAGAACGTCGGACAAAGGAAACGGACATCCGCATCGAGATCGATCTGGACGGAGACGGCACCGGAAAAATCGATACGGGTATCGGATTTTTCGATCATATGATGGATGGTTTTGCACGTCACGGACTGTTGAACCTCGGCATTACGTGCAGAGGCGATCTCAGCGTCGACTGTCATCATTCCATCGAAGATATCGGTATCGTTCTGGGAGAAACGATCGCCCGGGCTCTGGGTGATAAAAAAGGAATTTCGAGATACGGTCACTGTCTCCTTCCCATGGACGAAACTCTGATCCTGTGCGCCGTCGATCTGGGCGGCCGTCCCTATCTCGTCTTCGATGCGGAATTTGCCGGAGAAAAATGCGGCGATATGGATACGCAGATGGCGAGAGAATTTTTTTATGCGGTCAGCTATTCCGCAAAAATGAATATTCATATCAAAAAAATTTACGGTTCCAATGATCATCATATAATGGAGGGAATTTTCAAAGCCTTTGCCCGTTCTCTCCGCTCTGCCTGCCAACCTGATCCGAGGGTCGGAGGTATTCCGTCTACAAAAGGAGTTCTTTAGCCTTTCTGTGTAATATATCAAAGAAAAAATTTCGGAAAGCAAGAGATGTATATTTATGCAGAACGTATGTTTTGAATAAATAGTGTATAAATATATATTATGTATGAATATACACGAAAGAATATTTATGTATATTGATAAAAGTGTTCGGATCATATACGTAATGTATAAAAAGAACAAATGCGGATTTTACTAAAAGAAACGTCCGGGAGAAGATATTATTCCTCCGGACGTTTCTTTTTTCTCCGCAATATTACAGATCCTTTAATACAAGATAGATATAGTCTCTGATATGGGCCTGGTCGCAGGTTACTCCGACGGGAACATTTCTGGTCAGGAACAGTCCTTCGAAGATAAGATAAAGATCAGAGGCGTAAAATTCAGGTTTCATCACATCCCGGATCTTTTGGGCCCGGATATGCATTCTCGTCTCTTCTACGAAATAGCGGAACAGATTGATTTTATTGAGCCGGATCATTTCGAATAAATCGTCGAATTCCTTATATGCGGATGACAGATTGATCGCTTTGTAGACGAAATCGACATGTCTGTTATCCTGAGCAAACAGGAAAAGGCTGACCATTCTCTCCTTGTAAGAAAGATTTTCAGGCAGGCTGTAAGCGTATTTTACCACATCCGCCTTATCCAGAGTGATTTTTACCACTTCGCGGTACAATTCATTTTTGTCTTTGAAATGCCAGTAGATAGCTCCCCTCGTTACACCCGCATTTTCTGCGATCACAGTCAGCGAGGATTCCGCGTATCCCCTTTCAAAAAAACAGTCAAACGCAGATTTTAGGATCTTCTTTTTTGTAATCTGCGTATCTTCTTTTGATTTTCTCATTTACCGTCTTCCTTCTAAAATTTATATCAGAAGTCCTTGTTCTGCAGTTAATCTATTTTGTGATTATTATAACATACATATTTCGATGCTTCAAATGCTTATTATTTCGATATGTAATCGAAACCGACGAATATTTCCGATTTTCTCTTATTTTGAATAAACATGAAATGTATTTTTATGCATTAATAACATACAGACCTCTATACGGATATCGGAAAATCGGAAATATAAAAATGTAAGATTATTACAAAATATTTTCATTTTATTTATGAAAATATTTTTACATTGATAAAAATATAACTATATATGCGGAATACTTACAGGATATGAGGGTGAGAAAACCCGGAGAAAGAAAAAGGAGAAGAAACAGGTAGAAATCAATTTTCTTTCCTGTTTCCTCTCCTCTTTTCCCTGTCTATCTGGTTCCGAAAATACGGTCACCCGCGTCGCCGAGGCCGGGACAGATATATGCGTTTTCATTGAGGCAGCGATCCAGCTGGCCTACGTAAAGAGGAACATCGGGATGCTGTTCTGTAAATTTTCTTACTCCTTCCGGAGCAGCGATGATGGATAGAAATTTGATCTGCTTTCCGCCTTTCTGTTTGATGAGACGGACGGCATCCACGGCAGAGCCTCCGGTGGCAAGCATGGGATCTGTGACGAGAATCATGCGTTCATCGATACTGGCAGGCAGTTTACAGTAATATTCGTGGGGTTCATGGGTGATCTCATCGCGGTACATGCCGATGTGCCCTACTTTAGCAGACGGTACGAGAGTGGGAATCCCTTCCACCATACCCAGACCGGCGCGCAGAATCGGAACGACTGCCATTTTTCTGCCGGAAATTACAGGTGTCAGGCAAGTTTCAACCGGTGTTTCTACTTCTATATTCTCCAGAGGAAGATCGCGCAGAGCTTCGTATCCCATGAGCATGGCGATCTCCCCTACGATAGTACGGAACTCATTCGTACCTGTGCGGCGATTACGCAGAATAGATATTTTATGTTTCAGCAGCGGATGATTCAGAAAAATGACGGAATCGGCAAAAGAGATCTCCCCTCTCCTTTTTTCATTTCCGTCTGCTTCACGTTTTTTTTCAGTATTCTGATTCATGTTTTCCTCCTTTTTTATGAATTTCCTTCTGCCTGTATTTCTTTTTTTCTTCCGTTCCTGCATTCTTAATATCCGGGTTTTTCCCGTTTTTTCTGCGGTACTGCGACGGCGGCATGCCGTAGCTGGTTCGGAACAGTCGGTCGAAATAGCTGAGATCGTCAAAACCGCACGATACGGCGATACTGTTGACAGGATCTCCGGAAAGGATCAGACGGCGTGCAGCTGTCTCGAGACGATATTCCGTCAGATAACGGATGGGCGTCGTATCCAGATTTTTCTTGAAGCAGCGGATACATTCGCTTTTGCTGACATGGGCCGCATCGGCAATATCCTGAAGGGAGATTTTCTGCTGAAAATTGCTCTGTATATATCCCATCATCGTCCGGATGCGTTTCTGCGAATGAAGAACGGTGCGGGAAATAACCTGCTTCGGTACCTCCTTCTGATGCTGAATCATCATGAGCCAGATTCCGGAAACGGCGTTCTGTACCGCCAGTTCGTAGCCGAGTTCCTTTTTATCCTGGATAGAAAAAAGGCTGAGCAGAGTCCGGACTATTTCGCGATGCCAGCCGATGGATTCCAGAAAGAGGATATATGACAGTTCGGGATCTTCAATCCACGGACCGACATAACTGCGGTAGATCGCGTTTGTCCGCGGTGCGATCAGTTCCGGCATCAGAAGAATCGTATACACCGTGGAGGAAGTGATCCCGTCCGGGCACCGGATCATATGCATCTCGTTGGCATTGATCCAGATTCCCTCCCCTTTTCTCAGAATGATGCGCCGGTCACCGATAAAGAATTCCGCCGGCTCATCGATAACCACAGCGAACTCCATCTCAGGATGGCAGTGCCACTTGATATATCCCAGATCATATTTTTCTATTTCATTATGTATAAAGAACACAGGCAGATCCAGCGGGTTACGTTCCAGAATCACCATTCCGTTGCTGTCTGTCGTCAAAGCTGTCGGGCGCTGAAATTCCATTTTGGAAATATCCTCATATTATCTGCGAATAACATTATACTTTCTATACAAATAATATTATATACTCTCTATATACTTCAATAGTACCGAAGATCATTCTTTCTGTCAATCTCCGGCCTGACAGCAGCGATGACGGAAAGGACAAAGGGAGGGATACTTAAAGATGTTAGCGAATGAAAATCTGTGGATAAAGGCGACGCACGGATATTTTCAGAACGAGGATCCGGCACTGCACGGTGTGACGGAATCCAGAGTGGATCTCGCAAAATTCCCGTATGATATCAGCGGCAGAAACAGCGGATTCGTTTCTATGAACGGTCTCATCGTAGCGAGTACTCTGGCACTGGTGCGCGGCAGTTATCATTATACGATGAATGAATCGTTCAACAGCGACAAGGAGAAAGTCATCTGGGCGGAGTACACTCCGGAAAAGGTAGACGGAAAAAAGACGGCCGTCTATCTCATGAAGATCAGAGTCAGGGAAGCGGAAGGAATCAATTATACCTATTCCAGAATTTCCTCCGCTGAGATCCTGCGCTACGATGCGAAGACTTATGAATTTTCTCCTGTCTGGACGGAGGAAGAACGGGAACAGATGGAATATGCTCCTGTCATCTCCTTTATTCCTGTCATTATCGCATCCTGCGCTCTGAATGCCGAACTGGAAAAGAGAGTCGTCAATCTGGGGCACCTGCCGGAAAACAAATACGCGGAAAATCCGAATCTCTACTGGCTCTGTCTCCACTTCTTCTCCACCCGCTCGGAATTTTACAGCCATATGAGCGATGTGACCGCTCTGGATGAAGAGGAAGTTCAGCTTTTCATTTCAAAATATCTCGAAAATCTCATCGGCTGGGATTTCAAAGATCTCTACAATGCCAGATTCAACATGACCTTCGGGGATATCAGCTATGAGCAGCTGGGAAAGGTATTTTCCGGAGAAGTGGACAGAAATTCGGAACTTGGAAAGCTGGTGCCGGATATCAATCTTGAGGATTACTACATCGATCCCAAGATCAAGGCGATTGTGGATCTGATCGTGCTGGAAAAGGATTCTCACTTTCCGATCAATACCGGCATGCTGTACGGACCTCCTGCTTCAGGAAAATCCACCGCCGTCATGCTTATGGCAAAGATGCTCGAACTTCCGTACGTTCCTGTTACTTTCAACAGCAATATCTCCATGGACGATCTGCTCGGCTCCTGGCAGCCTACGGAGGACGGCAAGATCCGTTTTGTGGAGAGCATGTTTGTACAGGCCTATCAGTCTCCGTCTGTGGTGGAATTTGTAGAATGCTATTACGTAAAACCTGGAGCCTGCGGAGACCTGAACACCGCTCTGGATGAGACAGCTCAGATTACTCTTCCCAACGGAAAGATTATCTACCGCCATCCGGCCTGCTTTATCGTGGCGACGATGAACGCCGGAGAAAACGAAAACGAGTACCGCGCCGTAAGAGAACAGGATGTTTCGTTCGACCGCCGTTTTGAAGGCTTTAAGGAATATCTCGACTTTTTCAAGGAAGATGTCTTCGCCGACATGATCCGCAGAAAGTCGGGATATGAGGATACTGATGAGATCCTGATGATGATCAAAGTCATGAAGGAAATGAACAAGAGCGCGGAGGAAACCGGCGACTGGCAGACGATCTACCCTTCCGCTATCATGAGATGGGCGCAGCACAGGAAATATAAGGATATTATTACGGCGGCGCGTGCAACGATTCTGCCGGCAGCGTCCAAGAATCTGGAAATACAGAAGGAAATCATGGACAGCATCCTGAATCATTACTGGTAAAATCGACGGCAGGTCTTTGTGACCGGAAGAAGGTAAAAGCTATGAGTGAAAAAAAACATCTGGTCTATATTCCGTCGATTCTGAAATCCGTTCAGGAGCATATGACACCGGCGGATTTCGTGTCGACGGAATCCGTACGGAAATACGTACAGGCGCGCATGCTCCGTGTCACTTCCAATATCAGGATTGAAGTTGTCTATGACGATGCGAATTATACGGACGGCAGAAAGATTCATCTCAACCCGTATTTTGCAGCCGAACACACCAGAAGCAATTTCGACGCTCTTCTCATGCTGCTGGGAAATGCATTTCATGAGACGCTTCACGTGATACATACCGATCTTGAAGTATGTCACAAGTATCATATCGGCTATATCAACGGGAAAAAAGTGCTGTACAGCAGCGGCGAATATTATCTCTACCGCAAGCTGCTGTCCGACGTCATGGAGGACTGCGCCGTAGAGTTCTGGGGAAAGCGGGAATATCCCGGAACTCTGAAAAAAAGTCTGGAATTTGCGGATATCATCAGTTACAATGCCGGAGCCGGCCTGCAGGATATGGCGGAGGAAGGGGCACGCCCCATTGAGATTCTGTTCCGCGCCTTCGTCATCTTCGGCGTCATGGATATCGTGCCGGAATTTCCTCCGGAATATGCGTCTATGAAGACACTGTTCGAAGAATGCCGCCCTCTTCTGACGGCTGCACGCATCGCACAGAAGACGGCGGACCGCTGCAGAATTGCAAATGATGTGTTCGAAATCATACGTCCCGTCATCGATAAATGCATGGAGGACGGCGAAAAATGTCCGGTCTTTCAACCGATTCAGCCTTCCACGCACAATCACTTCAACCGCGAAATGCAGAATTTCGCCAGTTTTCGGCGTGCCCGGCTGGATCAGTACGACCTGAAACTGGATATGGAAAAACTGGCAGAAGCGGCGGCCAAGGATGAATACGACAGAAAGATAGACCGCAGATATTCCGATCAGCTGGTCATGAGTATATCGAATCTGCAGGACGATGGTCTCGGCCCGTTCCATAATACGATAGAGATCGAGTACGTTCAGGCGAATCTTCCTCTTTTCGCCACTTACCGGGAAGCTTACACGCGGCGTGTCGTACGTCTGACGCCGAAGATAAAGCTTCTGCTGAAGGGGCTTCTCTCTGTCGTTCAGAGAGAACAGGACGATACGATACGGAATCTGTATGCGGGCAACAGATATATCCAGCCTTTCCGGGCGGATAAGAAGTGCTGTGCTTACCGCAAGGCTCTTTCCGATGAAGCGGATCTTTTTCTCTATGTGATGGTTGACTCCTCCGGATCCATGGGAGTGGTCTCCGACTATGTGAAGGACGCTCTGACGATGTTTTACGAGGTCTGCAAAAAGATGAACGTTCCCATCACCATTGTGGCGCATACGGCGAACGCTAATGTCGTTACGATTCAGACACTCGTGGATGCAAATATGCGCAGCGGCGAAAACAACGGAATCGAGGGATTTGAACCGCGGGGCGGAACGAGAGACGGCGTGGCTCTCTCCTGCGCGGCAGAATATCTGAAATTCCGGAAAGAAGCTCAAAAGATCGTCATCGCCATCTCGGACGGAGAGCCGTGGCATACCTGTGATCTGGACATCACGCCGGAACTTCTGCAGATCGCAAAATCGGCCAGACTGCGTCCGACGGATGCGAAGGAATTTTTCCGTGAGTACTCTAACTATTCGGCTGCAGATATCAAATCGGTCATCCGCAGCAGAGAAATCCATCCCATCGGCATCGCTCTGGCTCCTACGATGGAGCTTGCGAATCTTCTGAACTACAATCTGAGAGCGCTCTATCCCGAATCCTTCGCAACCGATATCGACCATCTGGCGAAAAAACTCGCGAAGGTTCTGGAAAAATACCTGTATGACTGATTACTGTGAATCCCCGCGAACAGACCCGCATATCTGCGGATACGGCAGAAACCCGGGTGTTACTTTTATCACGACGGAAAGGAGAAAATGAGATGTCGGATAACACGAAATTCATCTGGACTGACGGTACATCGGATGAAATTACGCTGAATATGATAGATGACAATTTTACGGCGAGATATGGAAGACAGAAGACAGATCTCCGGGAGCTCTTCCTGGGAGACGATGTGAAGACGATTTCGTCTAACGCCTTCAAAATGTGCAAGAATCTGGAAAAAATACATATGTCTTCTAATATCGAAAAGATCGGTGCCTTCGCTTTCGCCTGGTGTGAAAAGCTGGAAGAAATCAACCTTCCGGATCACCTGGATACGATCAGCATATCCGCTTTCACGTTCTGCGGAAATCTGAAGAAAATACGGATTCCGGACAGTGTTACGCTGATCGACGACGAGGCTTTTTCCTACTGTACGAGTCTGGAGGAAGTCATACTGCCGAAAAATCTGAACTGTATTTATGTCAGCGCCTTCATCAACTGCAAGAGTCTGCGCACGCTGCGGATTCCGGCCGGTACGGAGACAATCGAAAGTCAGGCCTTTGCAAACTGCACGAGTCTGGAAAGCGTTATCTTTGAGGACGGAGCGAAGCTAAAAGAAATCAGTTCCGGTGCTTTTTCCGACTGTCCGAAGCTGACTCTTGTCAATCAGACCGCTCTGAAGGAGCTGACTTCTGTCGGAGACCGGGCATTTGAGAACTGCGTATCTCTTACCTCTTTCATTCTGCCCGACAGTCTGACCTACATCGGCGGCAGCGCGTTTAAAAACTGTTTCGCTCTGTCGGGAGAGATAAAATTTCCTGCCGGGCTTAAGCGTCTCGCTCCGGATATTTTCCATAACTGTATCTCGCTGGAGTCGGCTGCTTTTATTCCGAAGGAAAAATACGTCGTAAAATCCGGTCTTTTTGCCGGATGTGAAAGCCTGAAAAAAGTGATCGGACTCAATAATGCCGTAGAGATTGAAGCCTGTGCTTTTATGGGCTGTACCGCTCTCGAAGAGATTCATCTCGGCGCCGGTCTGACCTCCATCGGAGACTGGGCTTTTAAGGGATGTCTCTCTCTGCATCTGGAAGTTCCGGAAACAACGGCAAAGATCGGAGAGGATGCTTTCGCCTATATCGCAGGCCTGTCCTACAGCGGTTCCGCAGAAGGTGCTTCATGGGGAGCTGCGGAGGGAGATCCGATGAATTTCACAAGCCGGCAGTATTTCAATACGGCAGGCCGGACCGTTTCCAAGGAAGAACAGCTTCGGCTGGTGGCATTTGATCTCGTCTGGTATCTTCAGTATCTGCATCGTCACGGAAAGATAGGAGATTCTCTGTTTGAACAGTATGAGCCCGGAATTCTGAAATATACCCGTGGTGATGACAATGAGTATGTTCTCGTCAACACGCTGTCCGGTTTCGATGATATTTACGGGACACAGGAATTTCCGCTGGATGCCGACATCGAAAAATTCCGGGACCGCCTCTATATTTTTTCCAAGGAACTGGTATAGATAAAAACGTTCCGAAGATGGAAGAATTCCCCCGGCATCTGAACAGCCGGGGGGATTTTTTATCACAGAGAACGATCAGGACTTCTTTCCGTTTTCAGACTGTTCGATCATCGTGCTGGCAAAGATACCGTATCCCCGTGTAGGATCATTGACGAAGACGTGAGTGACGGCACCCACCAGTTTTCCGTTCTGAACGACCGGACTTCCGCTCATTCCCTGAATGATTCCTCCGCTTTTTTCGATGAGCCGGTCGTCCGTGACCCGGATTACCATGCTCTTCGTCGACGGTTCACTGTCACGATTGATTTTTTCGATTTTGATATCGAACTTTTCCACCTGATTTTCTTCGACTGTGGTGAGAATATATGCTTTGCCCGTTTCGATTTCATCCGGTTCCGCCACGTAGACAGGCTGACTGTATTCTGAAGAAGAAAGATCGGTGTACGCATAGCCGAACAGACCGTATTCCGTATTCCTGGACAGAGAACCCAGAGGCTCATCTGCTTCATAAAAGATCCCGCGGATTTCTCCCGGTTCTCCCTTTTTTCCCTCTTTCAGCGAGACAACGCGTGCATCCAGCAGCTGTCCGTCGGCAACTTTTAGGATACTGCCTGTTTCCACGTCTGTGATCCCGTGCCCGAGAGCACCGAAGCTGCCGTCGTAAGGGCGGTAATAGGTCAGCGTTCCTATTCCGGCTGTCTCTTCTCTGACCCATACGCCGAGCCGGTATTTTCCGTCTTCCGCCGAAAGGACGGGTTTCACATCGATATATCTCAGTTCATCCTTCCGTCCCACCTTGAGGCGGACGCTCTTTTTATCTGTGTTTCCGACAATGGAAATCACATCATCGGCGCTGTGGACTTCCATGCCGTCGATGGCTAAAATCATATCTCCGATCTGAAGCCCGGCGTCCAGTCCGGGATTGACAACGCTGCCGTTCTCTGTTCT
Organism: Candidatus Alangreenwoodia gallinarii; assembly: GCA_904398315.1. Lineage (GTDB taxonomy): Bacteria > Bacillota > Clostridia > Peptostreptococcales > Anaerovoracaceae > Alangreenwoodia > Alangreenwoodia gallinarii. The sequence goes on from CAJFPD010000124.1 coordinate 16,390, forward strand.
GATCTCCTCCAGCCCTACGACGAGAACATCCTCTACATCGAGTTTTACGCCGATCGATCTTCCTCCGGGAATAACCATGTCGCTGCTGATTTCACCGTCCGCCGCGATCATCCGGCTTTCCGCTCCTGTGAAAATACTTTCCGGCTCAAAGATCTGTATTCCGCACATGTGGAGAACAGACAGACCGATCGAAAGAAGGATCACAACGATGAAAATCGGCTTTATGAATCTGACGAACACTCTGCTCATCCGGTCTTATCACCCCTCAAAATCCTGAAGCAGTTCTGACAGCTCGGATTCGCTGTTTAGTGTGACACCTTCGGTGAAAAATTTCTGATCCGCTTCCGTGAGCATAGACAGCTGAATTTCCGTTTCGGTCCGGGATATGAGGACGCCTTCAGTATCATATCTGTAGATGATGACGTTTCCCTCCCCGTCTGCTGTCAGGAAGATTTTTGCCGTTCCGTTTTTCTCTTCGGAATCCTGATCTTCGTCTGTATTGTCTCCGGTATCACCTCCGCCGCTTTCTTCCGGGCTTCCGAAACGGCCGGAGGACTGTGTCACACTGTCTTCTCCTGCGATGACATCCCTGCTGCCGTCGGAATCGGAGTACCCCGTCCCGCTACGGCCGCTGATGTCGGACTTTTCCTCTCCGCTTTCCGCCGGACCGGACGTCTTATCTTCGGGCGAGGTATCTGTCATGCCGGAGAGATCCGATATGTCTTCAATATCTTCATATTGATCTGAATCGGCCTGAACGGCGGAATTTTCCGCATCACCCGCGGAAGATGTGCCGTCTTCGAAATCCGCATTGAGCCAGAGGCCTGCTCCCAGCGCTAAAATCACCGGGATGATGAGCCAGAGTTTTGATTTCTTTTTCTTTTGTGCAAACATGATCATCACCGCTTTCGTGAAATTTACCAAGCCTGTATCTGCAGGCGCAGCGGGAGCCTCATCAGCTTCCCGTTTCTGTACTAAATGCAGTGTGATCATATTTTCGGCCTTTTATTCACATCGATACCAATATATGCGGAAATTTCAGTATTGTGACAGATTTCTTACCGAAATAATAAAAAGAAGTCTGTATCCGCCGGAAATGCCGCGGGATCGTTCATCCGAAAGGAAAAATGAAATACGGCTGTCCCGCTTCTCAAGATAAGAGGAACGCAGACGGTTAGACACTGACGTGAGGGCGGAGTTTTTCCAGTGTCTTTTCTCCGATACCGCTGACATTTCCCAGATCATCCACAGAGGTGAAGTTACCGTTTGTCTGACGGTATTCTATGATTCTTGATGCCATAGCCGGTCCGATTCCGTCCAGTGTCTGCAGTTCATCGGAGGTAGCGGTATTGATATTGACCGTTCCATCTTCCTCCTGCGCGTTGCCGCCTGTCTGCTCCTCCATCTCCGATGCGAACAGCCCCTCGGTATCTTCTCCGTTCTGTGCGGCTGCCATTTCCTCCTGATTTGGAACATAAATTTTTTCTCCGTCGGCACATTCCGCCGCCATATTGATATATTTCGTCTCGGCATCAGCTGAAACTCCGCCGGCAGCTTCAATCGCCTCGAAGACGCGCGCACCTTCCGGAATGCAGACGACACGCGGCGTATTGACCGCTCCGCCGACATCGACGTAGATCTGCGGAATCGTCTCTTCTGAGTCTTCCCTTCCGCCGCTCTCTTCCTGTACATTTTCGTTTCCTTCTTCCGTATCGGCGCTTTCGCCGGTCGTTTCTGTCTCTTCCTCCGATGCAGAGGCGGCGTTTCTGATTTCAAGATCTTTTTCCGAGCCGGAAGACATCATGCTGTAGCATGCCGTAGCCGCTACCAGAAGAAAAATTGTCACGGCAATTTTCTTTTTTTTCTTCCTCTTCTCATTTTCCATTTTATTCCATCCTCCTGCGGCTATCATATCAGAATTTCCATAAAATGTCAAACAGTTTATCGGATGAAGAAATCTTAATGCAACTTTTCCGCCGTAATAAAAAAGCGGAAACTTCTGTCGGATTTTCGCCATAAGTTTCCGCTTTTTTCTGTTTTTTCCTCTTCCGTCCGGAACAGAACGGGGCATGATTCTGCCGTCCGGCATTCCTTCCGGTTTGTTTCTATTCTGTTATTATTTCCGCCGTGTCGCCTGTACAGATTCTGCCGGGAGTGATAACTCTGCAGAAGAGGCCTTCTTTCGGAAGGAGTGAGACGCCGAAGGTCTTTGTCACGATGCTCGGATGATCCGGTTTTCCGATCTGTGAAACTTCGATCACCGCATCCCGGCCGAGGCGTATCCTGGTTCCTTCCCTGATGCTGCTGAAATCGAGGCCTTCGATCAGAATATTTTCCGCAAAATCTCCGGGTCCCATGGAAAGCTGGTTCTGCTCATTCGATTTTTTCAGACTTTCGTAATTCAGAACTGTAATCTGACGGCTCCAGTCTCCCGCATGGCCGTCTCCTTCCAGTCCTTTCGGTGTAACCATACATTCAGGTACTTCTTTTTTCAGCGTTCCCCGTTCGGCGCTGATGGAAATAGCATAAATCTTTCCGATGCTCATATTCTGCTGTCTCTCCTTTTTCCGCCGTCATTTCGGCAGTCCTGTTTTCCTGCAGCATCTGTCATGATATCTCTTCGGCGAAGCTGTCTGACAGTATGCCCGGCCATGTTCATTTTAAATATAATGAGATAATATAGTAAAAATGGAATTTTTCTATTCCCGCGTCAGTACGCTTCGGAGTTCCTGCAGAAGATCCGGACCGGCAGCGGCGATACTGCTGCCGTGCTGAAGCGGCATCGGCGTTCCGTCGACCGCCGTAACGGCTGCTCCGGCTTCTGCAGCGATCAGTATTCCGGCAGCGTAATCCCAGGGCTGGAGTATTTCTTCGTAATAAGCGTCAGCGCGTCCGGCTGCGATAAAACACAGATCCAAAGAGGCACATCCCGCTCTGCGGATATCGAGGCAGCAGTCGTAGATGCGCCGTATTCTGCGGAAAACCGTATCAGACAGTTCTCTGTGGGCAGGAGCCGTACCTACTAAAACGAGACTGCCGGAGAGTGTCTTCTCCTTTCCGATGCGGATCGGATTTCCGTTGAGAAAGGCACCGCCGCCCCGGATGGCGGAAAAGAGCTCCGATGTGTACGGATCATAGACGATGCCCAGAATCACTTCCGGACCGCTTGCAAGTGCCAGGGATACCGCGCTGTGGCGGAATCCGTGTATCAGATTTGTCGTTCCGTCCACGGGATCGAGAATCCAGTACAGTCCGTCGAAACCGATATGGCTGTTGTCCTGCTCCTCACCCATGAACTGCGCCTGAGGTAGCAGTTTGGCCAGGCGTTTCTTCAGATATTCCTGTACAGTGGTATCCACTTCTGTCACGAAATCTCTTCTGCTCTTTTCACTGATATGATGTATTCTGTCCGCATCGAAGAAATACCGTCCGGCTTCTTTTACATATTCTCCGGCGGTATCCCGGATTTCCTCCAGCTTTTTCATATAGACCCTCTCCTGCTGTCTTTTCGTCTCTGTTGCCTCTTACATCTCTTCTGTTTTTTTCCGTCAGCTTTAAACGCCGATTTTTATGATATTTGTCGATGCTGTCACCGCCAGCTTTCCTGCGCTGTTGTACAGCTTTGCCTCCGCATACATAACACGTCTGCTGTTGGTGACAATTCTTGCGCGGATAGTGATTCTGTCGTTGTCCGTGAGGACGATCGGTCTCAGATAGTTCGTAGTCATGTCCATCGTACCGACAGGATTGTATCCGGAAGTAACAAAGGACAGCGGGCCGAAGACACAGTCAATCATATAGGCCAGAACGCCGCCCTGTACCTGGTCTATGCCGTTTACCTGCCACGGCCGGACGGGAATTTCCACAACAAGCTCATCGTCGTCCGTGTATTCTATAAATTGCGGCTGAAGCACCTCGATATCGCCACGCGGATCTGAATTTTTTTGTGCTCTCGAACCGAGCAGCTGCCGCAGCTGTTCCCGTCTGCCCTCTGTCGTATTCAGATCCAGATTCGGATCCGGTTTCATATAGGCCATATTCTTCTGCATCTCCTTTCGGTGTATTTTTCCGTTCTGTTTTCCGGTTGCGGTTCCCGGCATTTCATCAGAACTGCGAAGCTATAGGATACCGCGCTCTCTGACCTTAGGTGTAATCAGAAACAGAGACGGTGCCGTCTTTTTCTGGTTGATCATATTGACGTACGCCACATGGTATTTTTTAGAAGGAAGTGTTTTCAGAAACTCTGTGATAACAGCGTGTTCCTCCTCTCCTTCTTTATGGCCGGTATAGGCCATGACAGAAACGATCCCGTTCTGTTTTACCATATTGATCGCTTTTTTGATCGCGGGAAGAGAGGTAGCTGCTTTCGTCATGACCGTTTTGTCCTTTCCCGGCATGAAGCCGAGGTTGAAGACAAAAGCCGAGATCTCTGTCTTTGAGGGATCGGGCAGATGGAGATCCATCTGTTCATGAGAGGCCCGGATCAGATAGATGCCGTTTTCTTCCGGATTTTCGATTCCGTTTTCCTGCAGATACGCTCTGGTCGCGTCGACAGCCTGCTGCTGGATATCGAACGCATATACGCGGCCGCGAATTGTGCTGTCCTTTCCGCATCCCGCCGCGGCCGCCAGTGAAAGAGTATCGTAGCCGTTGCCCATCGTGCAGTCCACCACGGTGTCTCCCGGTCTGATATAATCGCTGACGATGTGCATCGTCAGCGAAGTCGTCTTGACGATGAGATTCGTGTTTGCGCTGTTTTCTTCCATTTGATATCTCCTTATCGTATGCCGTCGTTTTTTCTGCTGTCGTTTTTCTGAACTCTCTGCGACGCCGGATTCCGTCATGTCACAGTCTTTTCAGATAGGCGATTTCGTTGGCTGTCATTTTACGGTAGTTTCCTACGCGCAGGTGAGCCATCTTCAGATCACCGATAGCGGTGCGTTCCAGTTTCAGAACCCGGTGACCCACCGCGTCGAACATTCTGCGTACCTGACGCTTCTTTCCTTCCGAAATGCGGATCTCCACTCTGGACGTACTCTCCGACTGGCGGAGAATATCGATTTCCGCCGGTTTTGTGACATATCCGCCGATGTCAACGCCGCGCCGGAGCTTTTCCGCATCGCGGTATAAGAACAGGCCGGCCACTTCAGCGACATATGTTTTGAAGATATCTTTATGCGGACTGGTGAGCTTATAGGCGAGATCTCCGTCATTTGTCATGATCAGCATCCCCGATGTGTTATAGTCCAGTCTTCCTACCGGATAGATCCGTTCTCTGATATCCGGCATGAGATCCAGGACGGTCTGTCTGCCCTGCTCGTCATCCACCGACGTGATATAGCCCTCCGGTTTGTTGAGGATATAGTAGATGAGACGTTTTTCCGGACGGATTATCCGCCCGGCGACAGATACCTCATCTCCGTCTTTTACATCATATCCGCATTCGGCTTTCTGCCCGTTTACCGTCACCTGTCCCTGCCCGATCAGCTGATCTGCTTTTCTGCGTGAGCAGACACCGCTGTGAGCGATATATTTATTTAGGCGCATAGCATTCCTTTCTCAGACGATATTTTCCGTAACATTTTACCATAATTAATGTAGAAAAAGAAGACCTCTTTGTGCATCCGGACAAGTCTTCCTCTGTTCCGACAGCTATGCCGGAGCGAAAAAACTACATGCGCCATAGGATGGTAGCGACGATATCAACGGCTAAAATAACGGCCAGAGCCGCGCTCAGGATGTCGGTTCCCCGTTCGGAGAAACGCCGCATCCCCTTTTCCAGCAGAGGCCATATGATGTACAGAATGACCATACCGCCGATCCCGAAGCGGATACTCGGGTTCAGCGCGATGCGCCCCTGAAAGTTGAAGGAAAATCGACGGTAATCCCAGAACCATTCTCCCTTTGTCCATTCCATAATATAGCTTCCCGCCAGCTCCACCGCCGTAGTCAGAAGAACGATACCGAAAAAGACGACGACGGGAGTGACGGGAATTCTTCCGATATGCCATTTTTTCTCTTTGAGTTTTCCCAGGGAGATGAGCAGGATCAGCCCTCCGATGCCGTAGATGATACAGTACGGACCGAAAAGTACGCCCCGGTTGGAAAATCCCCACCGATAGACGACAACCTCGAGAAAAACCTCGTACAGCCAGCCGATCACTGAACAGAGCATGAAAAAGATAAAATACTGTTCTGTCTTTCTGCGCATGATATGTCTCCTTAATATATCCGTTGTAAGTATATATGCTGCAAAATATGCCGCGGATTCTGATATATATTTTTTGTTCAGATTTGTTCCGGCTCCTTCCCGCTTTTTTCTTCCGGAGCCGGAACGGGCGCCGTGTCGCTCTGTCCCGCGGGCCGGCCGGAAAAACCGGCGGGAAAATAGGTTTCTGTCTATCCGTGCAGAAGTTTTTCACGATAAATATCATTTAATCCGTATTTTTTCAGACGTTTCCGTATCTCCTCCCGGTCTGTCGTGTAGAGTCCGCGCTCTTTCATCCGCTCGAAAAATTCCGCACCGGCAAATGTATACCTCGTCTTCAGGCCGTTTTCCTTTTCACTCTGCGCATTGGCATAGGAGATGAGATCTCCGGTGGCGAGACCGTCCGGCAGTTCAAGAAGCGGCAGGCCTTTCAGATAGCGGCATGTATTGTAGCCTGCCAGACTGCCTGTCGTAATGGCTTCCGTATGCCCGACGAACAGGCCGGATTTTTCTCCTCCGCAGAACATATTTTCCGCTCCCTTTACACGCATGGCGTCTGTGCGGCTTGCCACGGAGAGATAGCGGATAGAATTTCCCTTGCCGCCGGCATAAGGATCGATATATCTCGCATTCTCGAATCCTCTGATCTGCCGCAGCTGATCCAGCGGGAAAAACGGTGTCATCAGCTTTGCATAACCTGTATCGAGCAGAACGATATTTTCGGCGTAAGCATCGAGAGCGTATTGCTGACATACTTTCAGATCCAGTTTTTCTCTGTGGATCTGCTCTTTTTCCAGCCGGATGACGACGACTCCTTTCCGGTCCAGCTCTTCTCTGATCTCGTCGGAGAGAGAGCTTTTTTCCAGTTTGCAGGAGCCGCTGAATGCTCCGAAAGCTCCGTCCGCTCTCTGTCCCATAATATCCGTGAGACCGATCCTGCCGGTTATGCTTGTACGCGGCCCGAATGCCGGGCAGCGCAGGATGCACATCGAACAGCCGTTTCCGTAGGTGAGGCAGTTGCCCATGGGACCTGTCGATCCGGTACATTCGATAAACGCATCCGCTTCTTGCACGCTTCCGTCGGCGAGTGAAATGTTTCTGAGATATCTGCCGTTTCCGCTCTTTTCATAATCTGCATCGACCACCCGGCTGATCAGCCGGATTTCGATGTCCATATCGCGCAGAAGGCGGCGCACCGCCGGCTCTACACGGATCACATCGTACAGGCTGGCATGCCTGTGTCCGGGAAAATCGACGTTTTTATGGCGGGAATAACGGTCTGTCAGTTCAAAAAGTTCCGATGCTCCGAGGGCGATATTTTCTTCAGCAGCGGTGTAACGGCCGTTGTTGCGCATGATGCCGCCTACGTTTCCGAGGCCGAGCAGAAGATCTGTCTTTTCAAAGACGGTCACATCGGCTCCGCATTTTTTTGCGGCGATGGAAGCGGCGATTCCCGACCAGCCGCCTCCGATTACGATCACTTTTTTCTTCATGATGAAATCCTCCCGTCCATTGTATGCAGCGGGAGGATAATAATTGACTTCTTTACGCGTCTCCCTGTTCCATCAGAAGAATTTTTTCGAAACTGCGTAGCTCTTCTTTCCGCGGGAGTTCTTCCGCTTTCGGATTTTCGTCGATTTTCAGCAGCATCTCCTCCTTTTCCCGGTACGCCGGCCATTCGGGGCCGGGATTTCCGGTCCGGATGAAATTACACCAGGAGCGGTGCATAAAATCGGATACCGCTCTTCCCCGCTCGTCGTCTCCGCCTACAAAACTCAGATCACGCTGAAAGACGAAATTCAGTTCGGCGATATGACGGCAACCGAATCCCTCTTTTTTCAGACGTTCCGTGAGATAGTCAAAGTGATAGCCGTATACATTTCTTCCTCTGCCGGACAGCGTATCCGCATAAGGAAGCATACCTGCTTTAAAGGAAGACAGGCCGATAATGTCGGACATCCTTTCAAAAGAGGTATGTCCGTCGTCTGCCGGATAACGTTTCAGAATTTCCCGGGCCTGATCTCCGAAGATCCGGGTGACCTCAGCCCTGTAATCCGCTTCTGTCATATTTTTATCCGCAAAGATCGTTCCCTCGTCGGTATTGAAGCCGAACAGCAGATCCACGTCGTTCAGATACTGAATGCGCGGATTCGGAATGAGATCTCCGTGAAACAGAAGGCCGTCAAGCATCGGATCCGAACGCATCTTCCGGTGGGTTCCGTCCGGACGGAAAAACCACGCGCGGATAATATCCTCCGCAGACATCGAACGCAGCTTCTTTACTCCCTCCGGGGAATCGGAAGCTCCGAGTTCAGAAGCGATCTGACGGGATGCCTCTTTCATAATAACCGGATGTCCTTCGCCGTATTTTGCCACTCTTGCAACGCCGAGAATACTTCCGCTTTCGAGAATGCAGCGCCTGAACAGCCCCTTTGCGCTCTCAAGTCCCATCAGGATAGAGGTGGTAAAAGCTCCGGCGGATTCTCCGCCTACCGTGATGTTGTCCGGATCACCTCCGAAGGCTTCGATATTTTCGTGAACCCAGCGCACCGCGCAGAGCGCGTCAAGTATGCCGAAATTGCCTGTGGTTTCCGACTCCCTCTCAAATTCCTCCAGGGCAAAAAAACCGAGAGCGCTCATCCGGTAATTGATATTAACGTAGACGATGCCATCCTGTGCGAAACGCTCTCCGCGGTAAAGAGGCATATTTCCCCCTCCTGTCTCATAAGCGCCGCCGTGGATGAAGACGTAAACGGGAAGCTTCGCTTCGGTATCCGGCACGAAATCGGTGCCGCCGCTGATCCCCTTACATTCTCCGAACGCCGGTGTACTGACGTTCAGATACAGACAGTCTTCTGAGGAAGACTGGAGAATATTTGCCTGGGGTACATGACTGACGGCAAACAGCTGCAGCGCAGGTGCGCCGAATGACGTACAGTCGAGTATGCCTTCCCATGGTTTCGGTTCCTGCGGCGGGCGGAAACGGAGATCTCCCACCGGAGGCTGCGCATAGGGAATTCCCCGGAATGCCAGAAATCCTTCTTTTTTACTGCCTTTTACCGTTCCGTATCTCGTCGTCGCTCTGACCATATATTTTCTGTCCGCTCCTTTCTCAATGAATCCTGAGGATTCTGAATGTTATCTTATTCGTTTTCTTTATTTTCCGGTTTTATTTTTTCTGTTCCTGTTCCGTTCCGGCCTGCTTCGGATCCGGCCGGAACGTCTGCAGATATTTTACCACAAATAGTGTAAATGATGTTACAATATCCTCTGAACTGAGGGCCGGCAGAACGAAGACGGCGCTTTTTCCATATTCCTGCGGAATTCCTGCCGCAGAACAGGCTGCGGCGGAAGATGCGGCAAGAATCCATGCGGTAATAAACGTCTGCGATATCGATATCGCGACAGGATATATAGTTATATAATTGAAGCAAAATACGAAAAAAAATGATATAGAAGCAGTATGAAAAATATGTCTTTCTGTATTTATATCTGAAACGGTCTTATACGGAGGTACTTATGAAGATTGCAGATTTCGGCGTGGAAATGTGGCTCAATGAAAAAGAGACGGATGTTCTGTATCATCTTTCGGAAACCTGCGCTAATCCTCTCCGGCTGAAGGAGCTGGAAGCGCTGGCCGAAGACGACGGACTGACAGAAAAGATAGAGGAAATGGTGCTGGATTACGGAGATATCACGGGATCCCAACGTCTGAAGCAGGCGGTTGCGGGAATGTATGAGACGCTTTCTGCGGAAAATATCACGGCGGCTCACGGCGGCATCGGGGCAAATTCTCTGCTGCTCATGACGCTGATTGAACCGGAAGATCACGTCATCTCTTTTCTGCCGACCTATCAGCAGCTCTACTCCATGCCGGAATCCCTGGGAGCCCGCGTCGATCTGATCCGTCTCCGTGAGGAAAACGGATGGCAGATCGATCCGAATGAACTGGAAACGCGGATCACGGACAGAACGAAAGCAATCTGCCTCAACAATCCGAATAATCCCACCGGTGCGGTTATTCCGGAAGATACGATGAAACGCATCGTCGAAATCGCCCGGAAGCACAACCTTTATCTCATCTGCGACGAAGCCTACCGGGGACTCAGCTACGACGGCGAATATCTCACGCCTTCCGTTGCCGATCTTTACGAAAAAGGCGTGGCTACAGGCAGCATGTCAAAGGCCTTCTCTCTGCCGGGAATCCGTTTCGGATGGGTGGCCGGCCCTTCGGATCTCATCGCCGATATCAATCGCCACCGCGATTATCATATTATCAGCGTCGGCAAGATTGACGATTATCTCGCCTGTATCGCGCTGGAAAACAGAGAAGCGATTTTCGCCAGAAACCGGCACTTCTGTCTGGAAAATCTGTCCCTGGTAGAAGAATGGATCAGATCGGAGCCGCATTTTTCCTGCGTACGCCCTGCCTGCAGCACGACATGTTTCATCCGCTTTGATTTTGACATGGATTCGGAGACGCTATGCGAACGGCTGCATCGGGAAAAGAGCACATTGCTGGTTCCCGGCCGTTTTTTCGGTTATGACGATCACTTCCGTCTCGGTTTCGGCAGAGAGAAATCGATTCTGGCGGGAGGACTTTCCGCTGTTTCAGGATGGTTGAGAGAAAACGGACTGTAATCACGGCCGGCTATATTGTTCGGTCCGTACATCTGTGTTTTCTGCTTTTTCCCCGAAAAGCTCTTCCGGATCGACAGATTCGGAGCATTTGCACATGCGGATTCTCTTTCCCCCGGCTGTGGTAATCTCGCAGGCTCCGCAGACACCTTCTCCGCAGCACAGACTCACGTCGTTCGATGTCACGAAATCGGCAGAAGGCCGGAATTCGCTCATGGAGCGGTACATCGCAGAGATAAATTCTCTGCTGCCGAGTATTACGATATGATCCGGCCTTTCCATCCTGGCAGATCTGCGGATTTTCTCCATTTCTTCTGCACTTTCAAAATCCCGGAAGACAATATTTCCTCCTCTGGCATACTTCAGACTCTTCGCTTCTCCGGTCCGGCCCGTCCGTGAAAATTCCTGCGGACGGAAAAAGCGGCGCACCATTTCCTTTTCGAACGGTGCATCTCTTGCGACCAGCGTGACCTCTGATGAGGCACTGAGCAGATTGCACGCGAAAATTCCGGGACATACGCCGGCTCCGCTGCACAGAATCAGGATACGCCCGTTCCTATTTCTGAATTTCCGTCCGATCATGCCTCCCCTGTACGGTCCGCGTACCAGAACGTTTTTTTCCGCTTCGTCGAGAGCTTTTGTCTTAGCTGACAGAATGCGGATACCGACGGTGACAGACGGACGGGTCAGGCTGACATCGAGAACGGATACCGGAACATCGTAATGATGATCGCATTTCGGGCTGCGCAGAAACAGATAAGCGGCGGGACGCATGCAACGGATGGCAAAACCCTTCTGAACACCGATTTCCAGGACTATGAAATCTCCGGAGATGTGATATTTCGAGAGAACGGCGCACTCCTTTTCTTTTCTCTTATTGTTTGCCTTCCGTCCGTTGAACAGAAATTCGTTCAGGATGCACACGCCTTTCCAGTCGCAGTCGCAGCGGTCCCTGCCCTGAAGACGGCTGCAGGTCAGACAGTCTCCTGTGACAGCCAGCTCGCATGGACAGTTTTCCGACCCGACGTCGACGCATTTATAGGTATTGATATTCATAATAACGATCGCTCCTCTTTTTCTTTTTTCCCGATATGACCGGCGGACATGAGTTGAGTCTCCCGTCCGTTATCATGTTATTCCGGCGGAATCGGAAGCGTGCAGAGGAAATCGTTTTTTATTCCGCTGCGATATCCTCCAGATAATAGAGGTCTTTTGAGCAGACGTATTCACCGGCCGAATAGATTTCCATGCTTCCCGCCGTCTGCCAGCGGCTGACCGGCGCTTTTACCGCATCGGGCACGTCGTAGATGATACTCAGGTCGGAAATCTCGCCCTCCGCTTCCAGGCATGAGATGTCCGTATCCGATCCGATCTTTACGGTATCGCTGTCTCCCTCCATGACGACGGCGGAGATCAGCGGCGTCTCTGCCCGTGCTATAACAACGCGTTCAAAGGCTTCAAATCCATAGTCAAGAAGACGATAAGCGTCCTCAAACCAGTCGTGGTCGTTTAAAACGACGGCGATGAGTTCCGTTCCGTTCCGCTCGGCCGATGCCACCAGGCAGCGCCCTGCCGCCGTAGTATATCCTATCTTCACGCCGGTGGCGCCCTCATACTGAAAAATAGTCTTATTTTTATTGTAGAAATATTTATAGGCGTCGGCTCCCTTCCGCTCCGCCTGATACGTCTTCGAAGAAACGATCTTGCGGAAAAGGTCGTTCTGCAGCGCCTGACGCGTGATCATGGCAAGATCGTAGGCGGAGGAATAGTGATTTTCATCCTGCAAACCGGAAGGATTGACGAAGTGGGAGTTTTTCAGCCCCAAGGATGCGGTCCTTTCGTTCATCAGTTCTGCAAAAGTTTCCGTATCGCCGGCTATCGCTTCCGCCACCGCTGTGGCAGCATCGTTTCCCGAACGCAGCATCATGCCGTAGAGAAGATCCTTCATGGTTATTTTTTCCCCCGCAGTCAGATAGATGGAGGAGCCTTCCTGTCCGGCAGCGTTTTCCGACACGGTGACGATTTCCTCCGGATCCGCTTCTTCTGCGGCCAGCATGGCGGTCAGAATTTTCGTCGTGCTGGCGGGATACATATGAGCGTCCATCCTCCGGTCATACAGCACTTTGCCGCTTACGGCGTCGATCAGCACAGCGGTTTCCGCCGAAATCGAAGGTTCTGCTGCAGCGATGGTCTGCTGTGCCTCTTCTTTTTCTGCCTTTTTTGCATTTTCCTGCGCAGCGGCTGCAAAGATACAGACTGCTGTCAGGACAGCGAGACATACCAGTATCACTGCCGCCGGCTTCGGTACATGCTTTTTCCATCGGATAAAATATTTCAAGAAATCCCGCTCCTTCCCGTTTTGTGCTGCCGGTACGCCGGCAGATCTTAAATTTTCTTTTTTCTTTTCAGGAAATCTTACAGAAAACCGGGGCGGATTATGCCTGTTTTCTCAGGTCCGGCAGTCGGAAAGACGGTCCCGGATCATTTTTCGGACCGGTTTGACCGGCAGCACCGATATACATTATAATGTTTCTCCGTAAGCTTCCGGCACAAGAGCCGACAGCAAGGAATGCAGACAGAGAGGAAGGAAATTTATGAGACTGAAAGAAGCAGAGAAACAGCAGCTGGGACAGATTGAATCGCTCTATCTCAGCGCATTTCCTGCGGCGGAGCGTGTACCGTTTGCGCTGCTGCAGGAAAAAAGAGAGGAAGGATCTGTCCGGATTTTCGCTGTGGAATCGGATGAGGGCGATTTCAACGGCATGGCGATTACCATGGAGTCAGAGGACATGGCGCTTCTCGGATATTTTGCCATATCCTCCGGACGCCGGGGCGGCGGTATCGGCTCTGCGGCGTTCCGGCTGCTGAAGGATCTCTTTGCGGATAAACGCTTTTTTCTTGAGGTGGAGAGCACGTCTGTGGAATCGGAAAACGCTCAGGAACGGGAGGAGCGTAAGATTTTCTATTACAGAAACGGGATGGAGGAATCTTCTCTCACCGTACTCCTCAAAGGTGTGGAAATGGATATTCTGACACGTTCCTGCAGAATCAGCTATGAAGATTACCGCAGATTTTACATCAGTCTTTTCGGAGACGAGATCAGGGAAAAAATTCAGCTGATTCATGAATGATGAAAACTTTTCGGAAGCAGAAAATAGAAGGCCGGCCGGGTTTTTCTGTGTAAAAACCCGGCCGGCCTTCTCCGCATGCTCTTTTTTATTTGCTCTGTCTTCTTTTCTCCGCTTTTCTGATGTGTTCGACAGAACTTTCTTACAGCGGCTTCAGTTTTACGTGAAAAGAGATGGTCCGGGGCGTGTCCATCCCGTCAAACAGGACGACGCAGGCTTCCCTCGCTTCGTCCACCGCCGTGATGGTTCCGTCTCCGAAGACATTGTGGCGTACTCTCTGCCCTGTCGTGTATCCCGGCACCCTGTCTTCGGAATCATCGATCAGACGGCGGCTGCTGAAGAAGATATAATCTCTCGTCTCATCGATCAGACCTTCCCGCGGCTCTTTCACAAAGGTCAGCAAATCTTTTCCGATGTCCAGGAGAAAACGGGAGGGATAACGGGGAGAACCGTCGAAATTACGTCCCTCCGCTTCGGACAGATAAAGTCCCTTTTCCGCTCTTGTTACAGCCACGAAGGCGAGCCGGCGCTCCTCTTCCATGCCTTTTTTCGTCTTTGTCTTTCTGGACGGGAAGATTCCCTCGTTCATTCCGCAGAGAAAAACATACGGGAATTCCAGCCCTTTGGCCGCGTGAACCGTCATCATGCGGACCCGATCTCCCGTTTCAGCGGCATTGCTGCCAGAAAAGAGCGCCGCGTGATTCAGATAATGCTCCGGCGTACATTCCTCGCCGCAGGAAACTTCGTATTCATAGACAGACTGTTTCAGCTCCGCCAGATTGTCCAGCCTTTCCTGGTTTCCCTCCGTCCGCAGCATGGCCTCATATCCGCTGGCGTCCAGGATATCCGAGAGAACTTCAGAGACAGGCCGTCCCTCGTAATCTTTGGAAGCCTTTTCGATCAGACTGTAAAAATCCGCGGCGCCTGTTCTCTTCAGAATTTCCTCTCCGATATTGTCGGCCAGAGCCTGATAGAGGGTACATCCCCGTGCCTGCGCGTAATCCTGCAGAAAGCGGATACGCCGCACGCCGATATTGCGCTTCGGAACGTTGACGATCCTGAGAAAGGAAAGATCATCCTTGTATACGATCATGCGGAGATAGGACAGTGCGTCCTTAATCTCCATCCGTCCGAAAAAGGGAACGCCGCTGTAAACGGCATAGGGAATTTCTTTTTTCAGAAAGGCATTTTCCACACTGCGCGTCACATAATGAGCCCGGTACAGGACGGCGATATCCCGAAAAGCGATTCCCCGCTCGCGGAGACCGGAAATCCTTTCTGCGATCCATTCCGCTTCTGCTTCCTGCGTCTCTCCGTGAAAACAGAGAACCGGCTCTCCGTCCGGCAGGATGGCGGTGAGATCCTTGGGAATCCGCTCCGTATTTTTAGAGATCAGCGCATTGGCCGCTGCGAGAATCTGCGGCGTCGAGCGATAATTTTCAGTCATCATGACAGTCTTAGCATCAGGAAATGCTCTGTCGAAATCGAGAAGATATTTCACATCCGCGCCCCGCCAGGTATATATGGTCTGATCCGGGTCACCCACCACAAACAGATTGCCGTGATAGGCGCACAGCACCCGCATCAGCTCGTACTGGAGCTCGTCGATGTCCTGAAATTCGTCTACCATAATATATTCCAGTCTACTTTGCCATTTGAGCCGAATACTTTCATTCTGTCCGAAAATGTACAGGACAAATTTGATCAGATCGTTATAGTCCAGTCCGAAACATTTTTTCTCCTGATAGAGGTAACCGTAAAAAATGATGTCCTCCGCCTCTTTCGCCTCGAAATATTTCCTGCGGAGGGAGTCCACAGAAAACCGGATGAGATCCCGGTAGTATTCCGGTTCGCGGTAGAGCTTTCTCATTTCGATCATATCTCTGGCTCTGCTGAATGTCATATCCCGAAGCGTCAGTCCCCTCTCCTCATAGATGATTTTCAGCATGGAATCGATGTCGGAATTGTCCAGGACGAGGAAACTCTTCGGATATTGCACTGCGTGGCTGTCCTCCTGGAGCACCGACACGCAGAAGCCGTGAAATGTATTGATATATCCGGTGTCATCGTCGCCCGTCAGATTGTGTATGCGCTGCCGCATCCAGTCCCTGCAGCAGATCTTCCATCATGTTCTCAATATCCCCTTTTTCCCGCGGACGATCTCTGTGACGACGATCTCCGGACGGTTGTTGAAACGCAGCGGTACGATGCTTCCTCCGATTCCTCGGCTGACCACCATACCGGTATTTTTTTCCCGGTAAAGACCGGAATCGTACCTTGGAAAGAATCCCTGGCCCGGTGCAAACAGACCTCCGAGAAGAGGCAGTCGGAACTGCCCGCCGTGGGCATGTCCGCTGAAGACGAAATTGACGCCGCAGGCGGCATAAGCATCGAACAGTTCCGGCCTGTGAGAAAGCAGAACAGAATAACAGTCTTCATCCCGGAGAGCTTTTATTTCTTCAGAGATGAGCTTCGCATTTTTTTCTCTCTGTTGCTGACGGGACAGTGCCTGTCCTTCAGGCGGAAATTTCTGAGAAAATGTCTTATCCGCACAGAAATCCGGATCGTTGACGCCGATAATCTGGATTTTTTCGCCGCCTTTTTCGATGTATTCCGCCTCGTTCTGGAGAATATGTACCCCTTCCGCTTTCATAGATTTCTTCAGTTCACGGTATTCGCCGGGAATTCTCGACTCGTGATTGCCCGCTACATAATAGACCGGCGCAACGGAGATGATCTGATCGATGAGATCGGCTGCGATTTTCGTATCGGTCCGCCGCGAATCGATAAAATCTCCGGTGACGACGATGAGATCCGGCGACGATTGTTTCACCAGCCGGACCAGTTTTTCATTTTCTTCCCCGTACACGGAGTTGTGAAAATCGGAAATCTGAGCGATGCGGAGACCGGAAAAGGCCTCCGGTATGCTGTCATCCGTAACGGAAATTTCACGCAGCATCAGTGCGGTATTCTGCCATAATGTCCACGTCATGACGGCTGCTGCGGAGGCGGCGCCGACGGCGATTGCCATCCGCTTTTTCCTCCGGCGTTTCTGCTGCGCCGCATATGCCGCTTCTTTCGCCGCTTTTTTTCCATAGCCGAATCCATGAGGCGGTCTGCCTTCCGGCAGAAGCTGCCGTATATTTTTCAGCATTTCCGCTCTCCGCGGATCAGTTCCAGCTTTTTTTCTTTTTTCATATGTTTTACAGCCCATTCTCTTCTCATGGCCTCCTCTTTCGTCGGGAAATTTTCCAGATGAACGAGTTTTACAGGCCCTCTGCCCTTCGTGTACTTTGCGCCTTTTCCGGAATTGTGAGCCCGGATCCGCTGTTCGATGTCATTCGTCCATCCGGTATAAAGTGTACCATCTCTGCACTGCAGAATGTAGACGAAATTTGTCGAAGACTCCTCCTTTTCCTTTTTCATCCGCTCTTCGCCCTTCCTTCCTTTTTCTCCGACCGTTTTTCAGCTGTTCTCCGATGCTTTGCGGCCGGAAAAATCGAGAAGGAGCTGCTGCGCCCACAGGAAAAGCAGCTCCGACTGACGCTCAAACTGTTCTTTCCGCTTCTCAGATCCCGATTCTGCTGTTTCCGCCATTTCTGCCATCATTTCTGCCTTCTCCGCGGCTTCTGCGGCATCGTTCATTTCCGGAAGGCTCTTTTCCCGTTTTCTCTCCTCCGCGATATCCAGAATTTCTCTTTCCCTGCCGGATACGTTTTTCCGCAGATCCGCCCTTTTTTTCAGATAAAGGCCCGTTCCGCGGAAGCAGACGGCCTGCAGCAGAAAGACGGCTGACTTGTACAGCGCGCTGAGGATTTCCGGATCTCTTTCATGAACCATGTTGTGTACACATCCGTGATAGAGGTTGCAGGCCCCGATGCGGACAGCCCGCTCCACCGCTTCCCTGCTCAGAAGGTTCCGAAGAAAATCCAGGCTGCCGATGAGAGGCTCGGTATCGAAATAAAACTGGAAGAGATCCGAAGGCTCCCAGTTTTCCAGTTCTCTGCGGCCGGAAAGAAAGCCGCAGGCGCGATCCCGGTACGGCAGTCCGGAGAGCATATGGCGGTATACCGCGATATCCTGTGGACTGAGACGGTCGAGAATGACGACGAGATCGATGTCGCTGCTTTCCGTGGCTTCTCCGCGGCCGTAACTGCCCTGCAGTCCGGCAAAACAGATTCTTTCGCCGAAAGTCCTGCGAAGCGCATCGCAGAACATCCCGATATATGAGCTGATACAGATCTCCTTCATGATGCTCTCCTCCGCTGTCATTTCTTCAGCGCGGCTCCCAGAAGCTCGTACAGCTTTTCCGCTTCCTGAGAGGTCAGCGTGATGCCCTTTCCCATCTTCTCGTGGCCGGGAGCCCAGTCTCTGAGGTCGAATTTCGGCGCGGCTCCGTTCCAGGAGACGAGATTCAGCTCCTTTGTCCATCCTCTCGAGCTCTCCGAGAGAATGCCGAATGTTTCTGCGATTTCGTATTTTATATCTGCCATGATTTTTCTTCCTTTCTTTTTTCTGCGGACCGGCTTCGCAGGACAGATGCTGTCCGTTCCTTTCTATTTTATAGGAAAAATCAAGGAAAGCTATGATTTTTTTCTGGAATAATAAGCTGTCGGGCTGAATGAAACTCCAGGTTTCATCGGCAGCTGCAAAATCAAAAAAATATACCCAAAAGGTATCAAAACCGATGCCAAACGCATATTTGATATCTCATTTTTTATCCTTCATAATGAAATCAGCAGGAAATATCGTCAGTCTCTTTCAGCCGGATGAGAAAAGGAGGAAAATAAAATGAATATTTTTATGCTGAACGGAAGTCCCCCGTCCAGATGGCAATACAAAAAAGATGACGGAGGCTTTCCGAAAAGGGGCGGAATCCGCCGGAAATACGGTGACCGTCATAGATGTCTGCCGGAAAAAGATCGGCGGCTGCCTGGCCTGTGAATACTGCCATACGGAAGGGCGCGGCAGCTGCATTCAGAAGGACGACATGCAGCAGGTATACGATCTGCTGCGTCAGGCCGATATGCTCGTCCTTGCCTCGCCTATTTATTATCACGGTCTGTCCGGTCAGCTGAAATGCGCGATCGACCGTTTTTATTCGGCAGCCTATCCTCAGAAACCGCAGAAACTGTCTAAAGTGGCTATGATCCTCAGTTCCGGCGCCGCGAACGTCTACGAAGGAGCGCTGTTCTCTTTCCGCGGAGATTTTCTGGATTATCTCGGTCTGGAAAATATGGGGGTTTACACGGCGCACGGCAGTGAAAACGGCTCTTCAGCCAAGCTGGAGGAATTGCGCACATTCGGGGCGTCGTTGAAGTGAGAATGTTTGAAGCGAGAATGTATTGTTAAAACGTATTGTTAATCTGACATGAGACGAGGAAAAAATCCGAATCTCAAGAGAAAAACGTTTGACTATAGAAAAATGTAATGTGATAAGACATATGTTACAAAAATAGATAAAAAAAGAGAGATACTTTGATAAAATAGTTTTCGACCAAAAAAAC